>CAZQDI010000047.1:0-25833 GCA_964591785.1 uncultured Roseivirgaceae bacterium | reverse complement strand
ATTTTAGTTAGTCAGCGTCTGGTGATTAATCAGTCTGAATTTCCCACTAAGGATTACACCTTAATCAAAGAGTTCTTTGCTTGGGTCATTGAAAAATCTGGAGAACAGATCGTCCTAAAGCGTTCTTAGCGCCAGCTACAAAAGAATCTGATTTTTTGAATTAGGTTGTTTTTGCCAATTCAATTGGGCTATATTAACGTGATTTATATTTTTGTCATACACCTAAATTAGCCAACATGAAAAATTTACTTGCCGCAGTATTGCTTTCCCCATTGCTACTATTTTCTCAAGAGGGATTCAAAGCAGGAAAGATCGATCCTGACCTAGTGAAAATGAACACTTGTCCCATCGATTCCTCTGCTGGGGCGTTCTACCTTCTTGAATATGGGGAAACCCGAATCGACCATAGCCTTGAAGTAGAACTGTACCATGTAGTTCGGATAAAAATTCTCGACAAGTCCGAGCTAGACCGAGGCGACGTCACGATCCCATATACCACAGGAAAAACCGTGAGGGGACTCAAGGCTTATACGTACAATATTGAAAATGGACAACTGGTTACCACTGCGTTAGATAAGAAGGCCGTATTCAAAGAGAAGGTTGATGAAAATACTTCGAACCTCAAATTTTCATTGCCTAACGTTCGCGAAGGTTCCGTCATAGAATATTCTTACCGTGTAAATTATGGAAGTTACCGATCCTTAAATACGTGGTATTTTCAGACAGGGATTCCAGTCCTAAAGAGTGAGTATCAAATCTCAATACCAGAGTATTTTGACTACTACCGGAATATGACCGGGTATGTTGGCTTGGTAAAGGCTGATATTTCAAATAAAAACGGTCGCTTTGGAGACATCCCTCTGAACCATAAAGAACACCATTATATTGCTGTCAATGTTCCCGCATTTAAGGACGAAAAGTTCATTCGCTCAAAAAGCGATGTCATTTCAAAAATCAATTTTATTTTACGATCAGTGATTGTTCCAGGTGTACTCAATGAAAATTACCTCTTTCGATCGTATGGCGGCTTAGCCAATAAAATGATGGAAAACAGCTACTGGTCAAAAGACCTCGAAAGAGCCCCATGGGCAAAAGAAGTCTTAGCAACATTAAAAAAGGGATCCAACCTGGAAGATGCCAAAAGCATATTTGCTCATGTACAGAGTTTCGAAAAAGCTTATACTTCCAGCAGCAGTTTAAGGTATGCCTTCAAGAATAAAAAAGGTACGGACACTGAGCTCAACAGATTATTGATTGCCTTGCTTAGGGAGGCAGGGTTTGAGGTGTTTCCCGTGATGGTACGAACTAGAAATCGCGGCAAACTTGACCCTTACAATGCCTTGAGAGACAATTTTAATTTTACGATCGCTAAAGCCATTATCGACGATAAAGAATACCTGTTAGACGCATCAGAACCTGAAAATATCTTTGGAGTGCTCCCAAGGTATTGCCTAAATGGAAAAGGCCTCGTCGTTCGGACTGGTCCGGAAGAATGGGTCGCTCTGGAGCCCTACAAAAAAAATATCAAAATGACTTCCAGTTCTTTGGAGCTAACGGAAGATGGAATGCTAATCGGAGAGATGAAGGTCAAAAGAAAAGGGTACCTTGCCTGGGATTTTCAGGATGACCTCGAAGAGGACGGGATTGACAAATACATTGAGGACTTTAGTAAAAGTAAAGAGAACTGGATCATCGAAGACCATTCGATCAAAGAAGATGATTCGTATTCAGTAAGCCAATCCATCAGTGCAGAGGTAGAAGGCAACGTTGAGGATCTGGGAAGCGTAATCTATCTTAATCCACTGGTTTTTAGCAAGAATGAAGAAAACCCATTTAAGAGAAGTGAGCGAATATATCCCATTGATTTCGGGGTACCCTACACAGAAATAACCTATACTGAAATCAGATTACCTGAGGGAATGGTGGTGGAAAGTCTTCCAGAGAAAAGTACAGTGGGCTTACCAAATGGAGCAGGTATGCTTCTTTTCAGTGCAACCCAGGTCGACAATAAAATTGTCATCAATCAACGAGTGAAAATTGACAGAGTTTCTTTCTCACCAGATGAATATCCACTATTGAGGGAGTTCTTTGCTAGACTAAGTGAGAAAGGTGGCGAACAAATCGTACTTAAAAGGTCATGAAAAAAGGATTGTTGGTTCTTGCCCTTCTTTGGACAAGTCATTTGTTTTCCCAAGGTTACGAAGTCAGTCATATTGGGAATGAACTTACTCAAGATGCCGATGCGGTAGTACGCATCGATCAAGGTTATTTCAAGATTCTTTCAATGGACAAGGCAGAATTTACCGCTAAGAGGGCAGTGACTATCTTCAATGAGAGAGCAAATGATCATGCTCACATTGTACTTAGTTATGACAAGTTGAGTTCGCTCTCAGAAATTATGGTGACAGTTTATGATGCAAATGGCAAACGCATCAGAAAAGTGAAAGCAAGTGAAATATATGATCGGAGTGCTTTTTCAGACAACTTGTTTGACGATGTTCGAATCAAGTACATCGATGCGGAAGAATCCAACTACCCATATACCGTTGAATACTCCTACAAGAAGAAATATAAGTTTTTGTATTCGATTCCAAACTGGACCTTTAGCGGTGATGAAAGCACGTCTGTACTAAACTCTACCTATACCCTAGAATACCCGCCACAGATTGGTGCAAGGTATAAGGAAGTGAACTTCAAGGGTGACAAAAATGAAAGAACAGTCGAAGGTAATCAAATCATTTCCTGGTCAATGACCAACATGCCTACCCAAGACCGTGAAAGGTATGGGCCCTCGTATGATGAACTACGGTCGGGACTCAACGTGTCTGTGGCAAAATTTAGTTTTGAAGGATATGAAGGTGACCTATCTAGTTGGGACGGTATGGCGGCATGGCAACTTAAACTTAATGAAGGCAGAAACGACCTGTCCCCGGAAACACTCTCAGAAATAAGAAAACTGACAGAGGGAATGGATCGGGAGGAAAAAATCAGGACCGTATATTCTTACCTACAAGAAAATACACGATATGTTAGTATCCAGTTAGGTGTTGGAGGTTTTCAGCCTTTTCCCGCCAGCACTGTTGAGCAAAACGGCTACGGAGATTGTAAGGCTCTGAGTTTCTTTACACAAACCTTACTTGAAGCGGTAGGAGTAGAGGCCTACTATACTTGGGTGGAAGCCGGATACAATCCAAGAAAAGTAGATAAATCATTTCCAGAAGATAATTTCAATCACATTATCCTTGCGGTGCCAAATGGTAAGGATACCGTCTGGCTAGAATGTACAAACCAGGCCAACCCTTTTGGGTATCTCGGCAGGTTTACAGGAGATCGGGAAGCATTGCTTATTAGCAATACCGGGGGACATATAGTCAAAACCGAATCTTACCCTCTCGAGAAGAACAATAAAGTATCCAGTCTTGATATCACCGTCAATGAAAACGGAAGTGCTTCTATTAGTGCGCAAATCAAGTATCAGGGAATAATGGCGGATCGTACGATTGACGTTGCTAGCTTGACAACAGACGATCAGAAAAAATACCTTGAAGAAAATATTGATCTTTCAACATTCGTAATTGATGACTTTAAGGTAGAAGTCAAGGGACAAGACGCCTATCGTACCATGAATCTTCAGGTGAATAAGCTATTCAGCAAGAGTGGAACCAGAATTTTTCTCCAACCCAATGTTATGAACAAAAACTACTTTGTTCCATTAAAGTATGATGATCGTAAGACCGACATTGTAGTCAGACATAGTTTTAACGAATACGACACCGTCCAATATGAGTTTCCCACTGGCTACCGAATTGAGGCAGCATTCGAACCTATACGTATTGAATCAGAATTTGGAATTTATACCTCAGAAATTGTTGCGAATGAAGATGGTAAATTCCAGTATATCAGACATTTTATGCAATTGAATGGGCGGTACGATGCGAGCAAGTACGATGAGTATCTTCAATTCCATAAAAAAGTAGTTCGAGCCGATAAAAGGAAAATTGCCTTGATCTCTGGGACATAGCTCCACTTCGAGTTATTTTCCCACCATGATTGGTTACTCCAAGACATTTCCGTTCGAGCGATGAATTCGCAACCCACATCTACTTCGGACGAGATTTTAGTTTCCCGCTACAGGGATAATCAGGATCAATCCGCCTTGGGTGAGCTTTTTAACCAGTACATCCACTTGGTTTATGGATTGTGTTTAAAATATCTTAAAGATCCAGACAAAAGTCAGGATGCCGTCATGGATATCTACGAACATATTGGGAAAAAGCTCCTGGCAAATGAAGTGGCACACTTCAAAAGTTGGTTGTATATGGTAAGTAAAAATCACTGCCTTACAATCCTACGTAAAAAGAATCATGAGGAAATCGCTGAGGTATTTATGGAATCTCCTGATGTTGTGCATCTTAGAGAAGAGAAAATCAAGCTAGAAAACGACTTAATCGCTCTTGAAGAATGTATTGAAGAACTCAAGAAGGAACAGCAAATGTGTGTCAGGCTTTTTTTCATCGAAAAAATGTGTTATCAGGAAGTGCATATTAAGACTTCTATTGATTTAAAAAGTGTAAAAAGTCATATTCAGAATGGTAAGAGAAATCTTAGGATCTGCTTAGAAGGAAAGAATGTCAAAGGGCAAAAAACATAGCGAACAATTTGAGAAGTACCTGCAAGGTGAACTATCATCAGAGAAGGCGCATGCCTTCGAACGAGATAGTCTCGATGATGAATTTACTCAAGAAGCAATAGACGGGTTTGAAGACCAGGGAATTCAATATCTAGCTGACCTCGGCGACCTTCAAAAGAAGATCTCCAATCAAAAAGTCAGCGGAATATCCTGGAGTAAGCTGGTGGGAATTGCTGCCGTTTTGCTGATGGCTAGTTTGTTCGTTTTTATTGCCATTGATCTATCTGAAACTAATAGGGAACTATCAATAAAAGAAGAAACAAGTGGCTTGCCTAAATCAGATTCTACGGGAATCATTGAGCATGAGAGCACTATCGAGGAACCAGTCAGATCTGCTGATACACAAGAACGGGTTGAAGAACATAAAGGAACCAGTCAAATAGCTAAGTCCAATACTGAGGGTAGTGCTCTAAGCCTTGACGATGACATCACCATTGATCAAGTGGCTCCAGCAAAACAATTCGCCGCGCAAGACAACTTCACGGTATCAGAGGACAATGAAGAGATCAACTCTGAAGCAGCCGATGTTTCATTCTATAATGAAAAAGGCGAAGAAAACGAATTCGAACCAACTGAGGCCACCAGCCCAGCCTCCGCAGCTGCAAGACAGCAAATTGCGGAATTCAAGTCAGAAAGTACACCATCAAAAAAGCTCTCAAGGTCAGCACCTGTCAGTGAGGCTACAAAGCCAGCATCTGTCAGCATCACCGAAGAGGTGGTTCTGGAGGAAATCTTTTTTGAGGACTCCAGTCTGGAGAGTAGCTCTAACTTGAGTACAATCGAACCAAAAGTTGGGTGGTCTTACTACTACCAATACCTTAGTGACAGTCTTAGGTATCCGGCAGCTGCCTTGAACAAAAAGATTGAGGGGAAAGTGTATGTCGAAATACAAGTCGATGAGGAAGGCACTATCATTGAAATCTCCATTCTAAAGGGGCTCGATATTGACTGTGATCGTGAGGCAACCAGATTGGTACTGGAAGGCCCTTCTTTCAAGGCAGACAGTGTTGGAGGTAAAGCGATTGTTCCTGTAGTGTTTAAGCTCGATGACTGATCATCTTTTTGTGTACGGACTTCTTAGGAAAAAAGCCAACCATGAAATGAGTCGGCTGTTGAGCCAAAATGCTAGATTCATTTCAGAAGCCACTTTTCAAGGCAAGCTTTATTTAATCGACTATTATCCTGGAGTTTTACCTTCTGAAAACCCGTCAGATGCTGTATCTGGAGACTTATTCCAACTAACAAACCCATCTGTACTGGTATCGTTGGATCAGTTTGAAGGCATTGGGGCTCAAAGCAACCCCACTGATGAGTATCGAAGAGAACTAAAGGAAGTGGGACTGGCAGACGGGTCTGTCGAAACAGCCTGGATCTATATGTACAACTGGACCGTACAAGATCAAAATGAGATCGTCTCAGGCAATTTCCTGGAATATCTAAACACTATTTGAGGATTGATCGATCTTTCTCAAGTGCTTTCATCACCTCTGATTTGTAACTCCTACCAATCGGAACTTCCTTTCCACCAATCTCGATGGTGGTAGCTGAAAACGCCTCGATTTTACGAAGTGAAATAAGATATGATTTGTGGACACGCATAAAACAATCGGACGGGAGTTTTTTCTCCAAGTAACTTATTTTCTGCAGAGAGATAACTTCATTGCCAGTGATCGTTCGGACCCGCACGTAATCTTTTAAACTCTCTATATATGCAATGTCTTTTAAGTATACCTTAACCATTTTTCGGTCAGACTTGAGAAACAAATAGGCGTCCTGCTCAACGGAACTGGTACCGGCAAGGTCCTGCGGGCTTTCGTCTGCCGCAGCATTGGGCTCTATGACCTTGTTTATTGCCATGAGGAACCGATCAAAAGCTATTGGCTTCAATAAATAATCCACTACATTGAGTTCGTAACTCTCAACCGCATACTCTCGATATGCAGTGGTGAAAATGACTTTTGGTGATGGATTTAAAACTTTTAAGAATTCGATTCCAGTAAGTTTGGGCATTTGGATGTCAAGAAATAATAAATCAACCTGCTCTGTTCTCAGGATATCAAAGGCCTTAACCCCATTGGTGCAGGTACCCACCAATTCTAAGGAATCAATCCGCTGCACGAAAGACTCCAGGATCTCAATCGCTAACGGTTCATCATCAATTATTAAACATCTAGTTGGCATCTTAATTTAACTCAATTGATAGAATGATCAGGAACGCATCATCAGAATCATGCATGTCTAACGAATACTTCTCGGGATAAATCAATTCCAGCCTCCTCTTTACATTTTTCAAACCAATTCCTTCTCTGTAGTTAAACCTGTCATCCTGATGATCACTTATACTTTTACTGTTTTCGACTTTAAGAGTTAGTTTTTTTTCATCAAGCTCCAGATCTATGCTGATCCAAGAGTCATTCATTTCGTCACTGACCCCATGCTTAAAACTGTTCTCAACAAAAGGTAATACCATCAGAGGAGCCATTCGTTTTCCACCCGAATTTCCTCGAATATTGAATGAAATATTCAATCGATCGTCGTATCTGATTCTCTCTAAATCTATGTAATCCTTGACTAGTTTGATTTCCTTTTCAATCAACACTTGATCAGCAGTGCACTCATAAAGCATATAATTAAGCAAGTCAGATAGTTTTAGTACCACTTCTGGTGCCTGCTGAGACTTTTTTAGGGTAAGGGCATATAGGTTGTTTAATGTGTTAAACAAAAAGTGGGGGTGTACCTGTGCTTTTAAGAAATTTAATTCTGCCTTAAGCTTTTCTTCCACAAGAAGTCGGTTGGATTTCTGCTCTTTATACCAATATTTGAACCATTTAATGATGATGGAAAGCACCAAAACCGGATAGATTTTGGTAGTGTGTTTTAGCATTTTTCCAAAGTTGAGCAGTTTTGGCTGATATTCGTCTTCTCCCCAAAAGACCGGATCCTGAACAAAAACATAATTAACCCAAGTCAGGGCACTGAAAGAAAGAATGACTAAAATCAAGTAAACCAAAAACTCGGAATATTTTTCCTTGAACAGGAATCTTGGCATCAAATAGTACAGGGTGAAATATACTGCAGGAATCTGGACATACGCATCGGTCAGGAGAATTAGGTACTGCCTTCCGTAGTCCTCGCTAAAGCTTCCATAAACCAGCGCAAAAAAACTGATGAAAACAACCCAAAAAACCAAATGCCAAAGCAGTCGGGGCTTTTTGAAAAGAATGTCTTCAAGTCGAATCTTGCTCATAAATTCCCTACTTAACGATCAAACTTATCCCTTCTGTTTCAGATTTCCTTGACGATCGACAAACAGCAGTTTTAGGTATCCATATGGCACACAATTTCATACCAACGCCATTGGATGTAGTTTAGATGCTTTACGGCATCAAGTTTTCGTGATAGATCCAAAATCATTGTTTTTGGCCAACTCAGGCTGCCTTTGTGGGTATAAGGACTAAAAAACCAACTCGAATGAGGCCGATTACTCTATTGCTCAGCTTATGTCTTTTGACCCGCTTATTTGCTCAAGACATTGATACACGTGGCACTTACGGCTACACCATCCAGAAAATGAATCAAATTCTAAAAATTGATGGGGAAGCATCAGAGGAAGTCTGGAAGAGTGCAGAAGAGATCCCATATCTAATGAATCATTGGCCATTGGATTCCGGCCAGTCGGCTAGCCACACCAAAGTTAAGGCCGTTTATAATGATGAATTCATATACATTCATGCAATTTGTTTTGATGATGGCCACAGGGTAGTCCAATCTCTAAGGAGAGATGATGATAACGCGCATTGGAATAGTGACGGATTCACAGTGGTCCTGGATCCCATGAATAGCAAACAAAATGGATTCATGTTTGGTGTCAACGCCGGAGGGGCTCAGATCGAAGCTCAACTTAATGTACAAGGCCCCAGAACCAGGTATGACCAAAATTGGGACAATAAGTGGTACTCCGCTGTTCACCAGACAGAAAACTATTGGTCGGTCGAATTTGCAATTCCATTTAAGACTCTTAGGTATTCTCCAAATCTGGCAGAGTGGGGCATCAATTTCATTAGAGGTGATATGGGGCGAAACGAATGGTCTACCTGGACTCAGTTTCCATTAAACTACGGAGGAATTGACCTGAACTTCATGGGTACACTCAACTGGGAGGAAAATCCAAAAAAAGCATCAGGAAAAGTGGTTCTTATCCCATATGTTTCAGGGGGAACACACCGTGATTTTGAAGAAGAAGAACAAACCACATATCAAGGGGATGGCGATATGGGTTTAGATGCAAAAATTGCCGTTACTGGGTCTTTAAACCTTGATTTGACTGTAAATCCTGATTTCTCAAACGTAGATGTTGACCAGCAAGTGACCAACCTTTCGCGCTTTAGTATTTTCTTTCCCGAGCGAAGAAATTTCTTTCTTGAGAATGGAGATATTTTTTCAAATTTTGGGAGCTGGCAAATTCAACCTTTTTTCTCTCGTCGGATAGGTCTCATTGACGGTGAACAGATCCCAATCCGCTATGGAGCACGACTGACTGGAAATATCACAAAAAGTACGAGAATCGGAGTAATGAATGTTCAATCGGGAGCATTCGATGACATAGTAAGTCAAAACTACACGGTCACAGCAGTACATCAGCAAGTTTTGGATCGGTCGGTAGTCAAAGGTATTTTCATCAATAGACAGGCTGGAGAGACCCTTGAAGAAGGACAGTATTCCAGAAATGGTGGGTTTGAAATGGCCTACCTTTCCAAGAATGGAAAGCTCAACAATACCGTCAGATTTCACACATCTGCAACCGATGAAAAGCTAAATGACAATCACTACTACGGACTCAGCGGAAATTACAACGGGAGAAACCTACGAACCGGCTGGACGCTGGATTTTGTCGGTGAGAACTATATCACTGAGCTTGGCTTCAATCCAAGACTTGAAAACTACAATGCTGAAACTGAGGAAACCACCAGAAAAGCGTATACGCGAATTAATCCATGGCTGGTTTATCGCTTCAATCCAAAATCAGGAAAAATAAACCAGCATGGCATACGGACCTGGCATATGGTTTGGCTCAACAGGGATGGCTCTGGATTGAACGAGCGAACTCATGGGTATGCCTACGATTTTTTCTTCAAGAACACTTCATCTCTGAATCTCCAAGCTATGAACAGAGAAGTCAACTTACCGGTGCCTACTTCTCTTATTGGAGATGACTATGCACCATTGCCGGTTGCCAATTATGAATTCACCACCTTTTGGATCAATTATGGCACCGATCGACGCAAAGTAGTTAACACGGATATTAGGTTACAGTACGGTCAATTCTTTAATGGGACGCTTTTCAATTCATCTACTACTGTGAACCTGCGCACTCAGCCCTGGGGAAACTTTGGGATCACTTACAATTACAATAAAGTAAACTTACCCGGAGAATTTGGTGAAGCTGATCTACATCTGTTCAGAACCAATATTCAAATCAGTTTCTCTAACAGTATGTTTCTTACCTCATCTGTTCAATTTAATTCGCAAAGTGAGAATTACAATTTCTTTACAAGATTTCAGTGGAGATACCGGCCAATGTCAGATATTTTCATTGTTTACACGGACAACTATGGAATGGAGGGCCTAGAACTGAAAAACAGGCAGGTGGTATTCAAGGCTACTTACTGGTTGAATTTGTAGCGACTACCATTCGATCTTTCCCCTGCATATCCTGAATCACCATAACTGAAGTGTACCCTGATTCGCTTAGCAAGCGAGTCACTTCATCCCCCAGGTTTTCATGGATTTCAAAATATAGTTTGCCATGGTCATTTAGCACCCTTCTTCCTTCAATGGCTATTCTTCGATAAAACAATAAGGGATCTTCATCTGGTACAAACAACGCAATTTCTGGTTCAAAATTCAGCACATTGGCATGCATCTTTTTTTTCTCAGATATTGGAATGTAGGGGGGATTGCTAACCAGGAAGTCCAATTCGCTGACTGGTAACTCTTCCTTAAGAATATCATGTGCAAGCAGAGTTACTGAGCCTGAATGGTGGTGATTGTTTACTTCGGCCATTTGGAGTGCCTGATCTGAAACGTCAGTTCCGTAAATTTTGCCACCGACCTCCAATGAAAGTGTAACTGCAATGCAGCCGGAACCCACTCCAACTTCCAGGATCCTAGGTTCTTCCTTTGAAACACCTTTTATGATTAGATCCACAAGTTCTTCGGTTTCTGGTCTAGGAATCAGGACTCCAGGTTCAAGTTGGAACTGTCGACCATAGAAGTATGTGCTACCAGTCACATATTGAACAGGTTGGGAGTTCAAAAGCTTAGTAACTGAACTTTTGAGGAGATCCTGGTCGAGTTTTTTTTGTTCGTTCAATAAGATGTCAGTTTTCAAAATTCCAAATAAATCTGCTAAGAGTTGATAGGTAATATTCTCAGCCTCCCTACGGTCATAAACTTTTTGAAGCTTTTTGGTTGTTTCTTCCCAGATTTGTTGCGCGTAAAACATGAAAGACAAACCTATACTAATGTCGGAAAAAACCTTCATGCAACGAGCCCTTGAATTAGCCTTACTTGGCAAAGGATCTGTCGCTCCCAATCCTATGGTGGGGTGTGTAGTGGTGCATGATGGGAAGATAATTGGCGAAGGATTTCATCAGAAATATGGTAATGCACATGCCGAGGTTAACGCGATTAATTCGGTCGAAGACCAACTTTTGCTAAAACAAAGTACCGTGTTCGTTACACTTGAGCCTTGCGCGCATTTTGGAAAAACTCCACCCTGTTCTGATCTACTAATTGATAAAGGGGTGAAACGAGTTGTCATTTCTTGCAGAGATCCCTTTAAGATGGTCGATGGAAAAGGAATTGAAAAACTCAAGACCGCTGGAATAGAGGTCTCACTTGGTCTATTAGAAAAGGAGGCCATTCATCTGAATCGCAGGTTTTTTACCTATCACACACTTGATCGTCCTTACGTTATCCTAAAATGGGCAGAAACTTTCGATGGTTTTGTGGCAAAAAGCAATTATGATTCCAAATGGATAAGTAGTGCATATTCACGGCAAATAGTACACAAGTGGCGCTCAGAAGAAGATGCAATTTTAGTGGGGAAGAATACAGCCATCCATGATAATCCGTCATTGACTGTAAGGGACTGGAAAGGAAGCAATCCAACACGTATACTCTTAGACTCTGACCTTGAAGTACCAGAAAGTCATAAGCTGTTTGATGGCAATGTAAAGACAATCGTAATGAACAAAGTGAAAGATGAGGAAAAGGGACATGTTCTTTGGATGAAGCTGGACTCTTTAGATCCCTCATCAATCCTGAATGTACTCTACCAGCAGCGAATTCAATCTGTTATTGTGGAGGGTGGAAGTAAAACCCTGAACTCTTTTATCCGCGAAAATTGTTGGGATGAAGCCAGGATATTTAAATCTGAAAGCCGCTTCGAAAGTGGCATCTCAGCACCTGTGCTACGGGGAAAGTTATTAGACCAATCGCACTTCAAAAATGATGAACTTTTAATCTACCAGAACAATGGCTGAAGATCTTACCATATTGAGAAACGTTTCGAAGAAGGAAAAATATGAATCATTGATTCCGCAGATTGAAGGGTTACTAGATGGCGAAATGAACCTTGTGGCAAATCTGGCAAACATATGTGCTGCCCTTAAGGAAGCAATGAATTTCTTTTGGGTAGGTTTCTATCTGATCGATAATGAATCCGAGTTGGTACTCGGCCCTTTTCAAGGACCGGTTGCATGTACACGGATCAGAAAAGGCAAAGGAGTTTGTGGAAGTGCATGGGACCAGAATCAAACGATTATCGTGCCGAATGTTGATGAGTTTCCAGGACATATTGCATGTGCATCGGCATCTAAGTCAGAGATCGTCATACCTTTTTCATCAAACGGGCAGATTATTGGTGTGTTGGACGTCGATAGTGATCAATTAAGTGATTTTGACGAGACGGATAGCTTTTACCTACAAAGAATCTTGAATCTTTTGCCTTAACAATTATTAACCTCACGTTGCGCTGCATTTAGGATCATAAAGATCAAGCGTCGTATTTTTGTAAAAGTGTCGACCAAGCTCAAAATACGCTTAAGCTTTCTAGGAGCACTTCTTTTCTGGATATTATTTGCAGGTTCAAATCTGTATTTAATGTTCGTGAAGAGCTATGAGATGAAGGTTGATTTTTCGAGCCTTTTCCCTCAAATATCTTTCTCGCTTTTTGTTGGGTTTACGTACGTCTACTACCGATATGTAATAACAAAGGCTGATTCCCTCAATTTCACAGATTTATTGTGGAAGGTCTTCGTAACTGGCCTGATCACTACCATTATTTCGCTTGGTATTCGAGCATTTTTCTTCGTCTTTGCTGGAAGCAGTATTATTGAAAGTCCCCTGACGGTAAATTTCTTCTACAACATTCTAGCGGGGCTAGTCATGATTTTCATGATCTCCACGTTTGTGGTTTGGAAGAGACTCATCCTGTACCAGAAATCAAAAAATCTTATCCAGTTGTGGGGCTTCTTTGAGTTTGCTCTTGCTGGAGCCTTAATATTTGACTTGCTGGGACTTGAGATATTGACCCCTTACTTCAATGTCGCTTTTCTCGTGTTATCCTTATTTTCTCTAGTGCTCGTGTTCAACCTGAAGTGGATCGCTTATTTGAATTTCAAGCAGAAATGGAAAGGGATACTATTCATTATACTGTCAGGTATCTATCTGTACCATTTTTATCTGAACTTATTGAATTTTTCAGGTACTGAGGTTCTCGTGATAAATCTTCTGGAACGAGTTTTTATCTGGGGATTGCTGGCATTCTTATTTGCGTATGCTTTGATCTCCATTCTCGTTACGCTATTTAATCTTCCCACCTCCTCCGTTTTCGAACAGAAACTGAAAGAAGCCCTCGATTTTCAAAAACTTAGCCAGACGGTACCTAGAGGGGAAACGACTGACCAGACTTATGAAACATTGCTTGAAAGCGCCATGAGTGCGGTATTTGCAGATGCTGCATGGCTCGAGGTGAAAGATGAGGAAGGCAAAAGGCAGATGATTAGAAATTTAAATGATGAGCAAATAGATGGGATCAAGGCAAAGATTGATAACGAGATCATCGAAGACATCATTAAGATGAACTACCCAAAAGACCTCAACGTGAGCAGATTAAGTAGCGGTCTTAAACACAGTCAATTCAAGTCGATCATTGCCCTTCCAATTCAAGTGCAAAATAAGCAAGTTGGGTACATCATCCTGCTCAATGAAGTGCATGAAGCCTTTAACAGGGAAATGGTTGGGATTGTGACCACTTTTGTGAATCAAGCTAGTGTCTCTCTTGAGAATCTGTCCTTAATGAAAGAGTCCATTGAAAACGAACGATATAAGGAGCAGCTTAAGATTGCTAAAACCGTCCAAAAGAGCTTACTTCCGACAGCATTGGTGAACAATGATCATCTGACTATGGAGGCTTTCTCCATGGCTGCAGACGAGGTAGGAGGTGATTACTATGATATACTCGAGTACGAAAAGGACAAGTTTGGTTTAATCATTGGAGATGTCTCCGGAAAAGGAACTAGTGCTGCTTTTCAGATGGCACAAATGAAGGGGATCTTCCACAGCCTTACCAGGCAAGGCCTGAATCCAGAAGATTTCATCAAGAAAACAAATATGGCTTTGAGTCAATGCTTAAATAGATCTTCCTTTATCACTGCCACTTACTTTGAGATTGACACCATAGCGAAAAAACTTAGCTTCTCCAGAGCAGGTCATTGCCCAAGTTTGATTCACTGCGTCCAAAACGACGTAGTCAACTATCTGGATTCAGACGGGATGGGATTGGGAATATTAAGAAACTCCAAGTACGACAATTACGTTTACGGCAGTACTATTGGGTATGGCTCTGGGGATACTCTATTGCTATACACCGACGGCATCACCGAGGCTAAAAATCCAGATGGAGAGCAATTTGGAAATGTAAGACTGAAAGAGTCTTTCGAAGCACATCGCTCAAAATCTCCTAATGAAATTAAAGAGGGCATAATAGATGATCTGTCAGCGTTTACTGGCCAGATGATAATAGATGATGACTACACCGTGGTCATTGTGAGATTTAAAGAAGGAAAGAATGACTGAGATTAAAACCTATAAGAAGGATACAATTTACTTTATCAATGTAATCGGGGAAATAGATGCTGGCTCTAGCATTCATCTAGACAACGCGCTTAAAAAAGCTGTCGAAGATGAGGAAAAGAAGATAGCCATTGATTTATCGGAACTCACCTACATTTCCTCGGCAGGGCTGGGAGTCTTTATCTCTCATCTTGATGAATTTGAAAATATTGAAACTCAGATGGTACTTTTTGGAGTTATCGAGTCTGTCAAAGAAGTTTTCCTCATTCTAGGTTTGGAAAAGCTCTTAAAAATTGTTGAGACCCATGACGAAGCTATTAAGGCGTTAAATGAATAAACATCTGACGATAGGGTGCAGCAAAGATGAGCTGGTAAAGATCAGGCAATTCACTTCGGATATGCTTGAGGTGAAGCAAGTACCTGATTTGCAGGCTCATAAGTTAGTTTTAGCGGTGGACGAAGTCTGTGCTAATTTGATCATTCATGCAAACAATTGCAATCCGGAAAATCAGATCGAGTTCAAGATAGAGTTTAGACCAAAACAGATTGTTTTCACCTTCAAAGACAAAGGAGCAGGGTTCGACATTAACAAATATGAGTCACCTTCTATGGAAGAAATTGTTTCAACCAGAAGACAAGGTGGGCTTGGGTTGATGCTCGTAAAGAGAATAATGGATAAAATTGAATTCTCAACTGAAAAGAATCACAATATTTGCAGGCTCATAAAGATATATCCGTAAGTGAGGACCATTCTACTAGCAGTATGTTTAGCTGGGTTGCTGAGTTGTGAGTACTTCCAACCAAAGCAAGAAGTTGCTACAAAGCAAGTTGCAAAAGTTGGAGACAACTTTCTATCAGAGGAGGATCTCATTGAACTGACTCCAGGTAATCTGTCTACAGAAGATAGCACAAAGTTTGCTGAAAAGTTCGTGACCGACTGGATCAAAAAGCAGCTAATGATCCAGCGGGCTGAAGATGCAATTGACTTCAATGAAGCCAGAATACAAAGTAAAGTGCTCGATTATCAATACGCGTTAATGGTACATGAACTCGAGGCAAGGTATATCGAGGCAAATCTAAATGAAGAGGTCACAGACCAAGAAGTAATCGAATACTATGAATCAAAATTTGAAAATTTTATTCTAAGACAGAATTTGTCAAAATGTATCTACTTCAAGATTCCTTCTGATGCTCCGCAGAAATGGAGGTTACGGAGAAGCATAAAGAACTATCCTCAAGACACCCTACAGCTGTGGAAGTATGCAGATGAACATGCTGTCAAGGCCTTTACTGAGGATTCTGTTTGGATAAAGTTTGATGAGGTTTTGTTAGAAACACCAATGAGAGATATAACGGACAAAACTCAATTTCTAAAAAGGAACAGCTACGTAGAAGTGTCAGATGAAGACTTCATTTATTTTTTGAGAATATTTGAGTTCAAATTAGTGGGCGAAGTAGCCCCTCTCGAATTTATTTCAGAAAGTGTCAAAGATGTAATTATCAACAAACGAAAAATTGCATTAAAAAAAGAATTGGAGAAGAAAATATACGATGAAGCAGTACAAACGAATGCATTTGAAATTTATACTAATTAACCTTCTTGTAGGATGCTCTCTTATCGCGAAAGCACAGGATGAAGTTGTCATAGACAAAATAATCTCAAAGGTTGATGATTACATCATCCTTAAGTCTGAGCTAGAACGTGCCTATTTGGATTACCTTTCTCAGGGTCAGGCAAGAAGTAGCAATGCAAAATGTGAAATCCTTCAACAGCTTGTCGTCAATAAAATGCTAATGGCTCAATCCGAAATCGATTCAATCTTTGTTTTGGATCAGGAGGTAAATAGCAATCTAGATAGACGAATGCAGATTATGGCACAACAGTTTGGTGGTGAATCCGAAATAGAAAAAGCTTATGGAAAGTCTATCGAACAAATTCGTTCTGAAATATTTGATAATATAAAAGAACAATTAACCATCCAGCGGATGCAGTCCGAGTTGACTGCTGAAATGAAAATAACTCCCTCTGAAGTAAAGAAGTTCTTTAGAAACATTCCGGCAGACTCACTACCGTATTTTTCAACAGAAGTTTCCATTGCCCAAATTGTCAAGAAAGCAGAACCCGGAACCAAACAGAAAGACTTGGTAAGAAACCTTTTGCTTGACATAAAATCCAGAATTGAAAATGGTGAGTCTTTTACTGACCTTGCTAAGCAGTACTCTCAAGACCCTGGTTCTGCCAGACGAGGTGGGGAACTCGGTTTTTTTGGAAGGAGTGAACTAGCTCCTGAATTTGAAGCCACCGCACTTTCTCTAAGCCCCGGAGAGGTCTCAATGCCCGTGGAGACTCAATTTGGCTTTCATATCATTGAGCTTCTAGAGAAAAGAGGTAATACTTATAATTCTCGGCATATTTTAATTACCCCTCAGCCCAACCAAGCAGACTATGAACGAACGGAAGACTATCTTGACAGTTTAAGAACAGTCATCATTGCTGACAGCATTACGTTTCAAGGTGCCGCCAAAGAGTATTCTGATGATCAGGAAACATCTTCTGCCGGAGGTTTTTTTCAGGACGAAACAGGGGCGCTACGTGTTCCAGCCGAACAATTAGATCCCAATATTTTCTTCACAATTGATACCATGAAGATTGGAAACATTACAAAGCCCATACGGTTCCAGCAAGCAGACGGGTCTTATGCATTTAGAATAATCTACTACCAAAATAAGGTCAGGCCACACCAAGCCAATCTTGACGATGATTATCAAAAGATATCTGCTGCTGCTTTAGCAAGGAAGAAGAACTTGAAAATATCAGAATGGTTTGAGAAAGCAAGGAGCAATGTTTTTATCGAAATAGATCCGGAATTTGATTATTGCAACCTTACTAATTGATAAAGCGGTTATTAATCCCCAAAATGAAAAGAACATGGCTGAAGATGCAAATGTGGAACTAGCAGATCGACTTACTGAGGATTTCTCAAAGCTCGAAAATGAGATTTCTAAGAAAATCATTGGACAGCAAGAAGTAGTAAGATTGCTTCTAACCACCCTATTTTGCAATGGGCATTCACTGCTGGTCGGAGTTCCAGGACTGGCAAAGACGCTTTTGATTCAAACAGTTGCTAAATGCCTTTCTCTTGATTTTAGCAGGATACAGTTCACCCCTGACTTAATGCCTTCAGATATTTTAGGAGCTGAATCACTGGATAAGGATAGAAACCTGCGTTTCACCAAAGGTCCTATATTCGCAAACGTCGTCTTAGCTGATGAGATCAATAGAACTCCACCTAAGACGCAATCGGCTTTACTGGAGGCAATGCAAGAAGGTATTGTTACTATCTCCGGACATAGTTATTCCCTTGACAAACCATTTTTTGTACTAGCAACTCAGAATCCAATTGAACAGGAAGGAACCTATCCCTTACCTGAGGCGCAATTGGATAGATTTATGTTCATGATTAAACTAGACTATCCGGGCTATGAAGATGAACTGGAAATAATCAAACAAACGACCTCCGAATCATCTACTGAAGTGACATCCATCCTGTCGAAGGAGACTATTTTGGAATATCAACAACTCATCAGAAAAGTACCTGTTGCAGAGAGTGTGGTAGAGTACGCAGTAAATCTTGTTGCTAAGACGAGACCTGGCGGTGAGCACGGTGATCAGAAAGCAATGGAATACTTGGAGTGGGGTGCCGGACCCAGAGCTGGACAGTTTCTGGTGTTAGCAGCAAAATGCAATGCGTTAATCTCTGGTAAGTATTCACCTGATATTGAAGACATAAAGGCAGTTGCCAAACCCGTCTTACGGCACAGGATCGTAAAGAACTTTAAAGCCGAGGCGGAAGGGATTACTGAAGAAACTATTATTTCAGAATTGCTTTAAGAACCTAATATCATTTTCAGAAAACAATCTCAAATCATCAATTTGATATTTGAGCATGGTTATTCTCTCGATCCCCATTCCGAACGCGAAGCCGCTATATTTTGTTGGGTCGATGCCGCAGTTCTCCAGCACATTTGGGTCGACCATCCCCGAACCAGCTATCTCTACCCACCCAGTGTTTTTGCATACTTTACAGCCTTTACCTCCGCAAATGAAACAGCTTATATCTATTTCGGCACTTGGTTCAGTAAAAGGAAAATATGATGGTCTCAAACGTATTTTTGTTGACTTCCCGAACATCTCTCTCGAAAAGTGATATAACGTGTTTTTTAAGTCTTTGAAACTTACTTTTTCTCCAACAACCAATCCCTCTACTTGGTGAAAAAAACAATGTGCCCGAGCTGAAATGGCCTCGTTCCGGTAAACTCGACCAGGCATTATTGATCGAATTGGCGGCTTTTTTTTGTTCATCAATCGAATCTGAACATTCGAAGTATGCGTACGCAATAAAACATCGGGGTCTTTTTCAACGAAATAGGTGTCCTGCATTTCACGTGCAGGATGATTAGGAGGGAAATTTAATGCTGTGAAATTATTCCAGTCGTTGTCAATTTCTGGTCCATCTTCTACATTGAAACCTTGCCTTTCAAAAATTTCAATGATTCTATTCTTAGTCTGAGTAATTGGGTGAATCGATCCCTCAGATCCTGATATTCCAGGAAGTGTTACATCAATTTCTCCTGAGGTAGATCGAGCACTGCCCAAACTTTCAGAAAGCTGCACTAACTTCAGCTGTGCAGCTGTCTTTAGTTTATTTAAAGCTGGGCCTAATTCGCGTTTTTGCTCAGGAGCTACATTCTTAAATTCCTTAAACAGTTCGCCGATCACATTGCTTCTCCCCACAAACCTTTGGCGAAAATCCTCCACTTCCTCGGCAGACCTTGCAACCGCATTGTTGACCTCTTCAAGGTATGCATTAACCGTATCAAGCATGCTAATCAATCTTAAATTTTGATCGGCAAAAATAACAAGAAAGTAGTGTTATGCTGTTTTTGAAACATTCATTCGATCAGAATACAGACTTGCAGTTCTGGCAGCTTCCCTTTTAATGACTTTCCTATCAAGCATAATTCCGATACTCACCGTGATTAGGGACATCCCCAGGATTAACCAAAGCTCCCCCATCGATTGTAGCAAAAAAGTAGTAATAAAAAACAATAGATTGTAAGCTACCAGGAGTATTGTGGCTTGCCCATGGTTAAAGCCTAATTTTAGCATTACATGATGGATATGATTTCTATCAGGTGACAATGGGTGTTTTCCAGTAAAAAACCGGATCATAAAGACCCTCAGAGTGTCATAAGTGGGAAGTACAAATAGGGACAAAACCAAGGCCACAGGAGAGACCTGTCCTGTGATATCTGCAGGAATCGATAGAAATCGAATGAACAGGACCGTAAGAATAAAGCCAAGCATCATCGACCCGGTATCACCCATAAATACTTTGGACGGATACCAGTTATAAATAAGAAAAGCCAAAGTAGCTCCTGAAATACCGAGGGCAATAACAGCACTAAATTGATCTCCGACATAAGTAAAAAGGAAACAAAAAATAATCGAGATCAAAAGACCTATGGATCCTGCTAAACCATCTATTCCATCAATTAAGTTAAATGCATTAGTCATGATGGCGATAACGATAATTGTGAAAATTTCGTCAAAGTACCACCCAAATGAATTCACTCCAAATAGCCCATTCAACCCACTGATTTTTATATCCATCAGGAAGACAACCAAACATGCTGCAAAAAGCTGGACAATCAGTTTGTGGTTTGCTTGTAAGCTGGAAAGATCATCTCTCACTCCTAATAGGAAAATCAAAATGATTCCGGCCAAGAAAAACTTCTCATTTGCCAATTCCAAAAATGGTACTGAAAACAATAATGCCAGAATTAGACCAACAAACATGGCAATGCCACCTAAGGATGGTGTTTCGATACTATGAATTTTCCTGCTATCCGGTTTGTCTAACACGTTGATAGATTTGAATACCCGTATTACCACTGGTATCAGTGTTAGGGTAACCAGAAAACTGGTAATGATGACTAAGGGCAGGTTCATAGAGCTCAAATATAACGCGGCATCAAAAATGGTAAATAAGCAAGAAAAAGTTTTATTAATTCGGTAAAGTACAGGAAATATTAGGTGAAATGACCTAGTTCCTAGTAAGCATTTTGATCACCCTTGATGATGGATAGTGCAGTCAGAATTATTATTTTGAAGTCTAATATTAAGGACCAGTTCTTCACATAGAATCGATCAAGTCTTACTCTTCCACTCATATCGCTTAATTCAGCAGTTTCTCCCCTAAATCCTTTTGCTTGAGCGAGGCCTGTAATTCCCGGCTTGACGGCATGCCGTTGCCAGAACTTATCGATCTGTGGTTGGTATTCAATGTTGTGTTTTACGGCATGTGGTCTAGGACCAACGACAGACATCTCTCCTTTGATTACGTTAATGAACTGTGGAAGTTCGTCAATTGAAGTTTTCCTGAGGATTGATCCGATTTTAGTTATTCTGGAGTCCCCCTTGGTAGCCTGAATTACTTTCTCATCGTCATGAACATACATTGATCTAAACTTATAAATTCTGAAAAGTCGATTGTTTCTACCGTGTCGATCTTGAATAAAAAATATCGGTCCTTTTGATTCTAGCTTAATAAGAATTGCAATCAAGGGGAACAACCAACTTAGTATCGCTAGGAAAATTATCCCAGAGAAAACGAGATCAAATGCTCTTTTTATAAACCGGTTAATAAAGCTATCCAAGGGTGTTGTGTTAACACTAATGATAGGAATACTACCCAGTTGCTGGATAGACATGTTATAGGACATCAGCTTACTGAATTGGGAAAAGAGGTTGACTTTAATCAAATTGTTTTCAGCAAAATTGATGATTCCTCGAAGTTGTTCATCGTCCAAGTTTGGTAGACAACAATATAGGATGTCTACTTCAAGTTCATCTACTTTATGCTTCAATTCCTTCCTCAGAAGGTCCACCGTTAAAATTCCTACCACCCTGTATCCTAAGTAAGGGTTTTCTTTTATGTATTCGATCAAAGATTCAGAGAGGTCATTTTTGCCTATGATCAACACATTTCGATAGTTATATCCCTGAGACCTATAGTACCTGATCAAGTAATGCCACACGGTTCTCCAAAACAAGGTGGTGATAGTAAAAACCAGGTATGTGATAAAGAGGTATTTTCTAGAATAGTCCAGCGGTTGAGCAGCAAACCACAACGCAAACACGATCGAAAGATTGATGACAAGTCCCGAAAGGACCTTATTCAGGTGATCCAGTAAGCGGGAGTTTCGGTTAATCTCTTGGAGTCTCGTTCCCCAGAATACGAATGCCCAGATTAAATTTAAGAACAGACCAAGGTTGAGATGGTGTTGATCAAGAAATGGAGACCCAAACAGTGACTTGTTTGCAAATACTAGTCCGGCATTTAAGCATACTAAGTCGGAAAGTAGAAAAATAACAGGGAAGTATCGAGAATATCGGTGCTGCTGTGGCATATTAATCTTGCTTCGACAAAGATAGGAACAATTACCTCAAAGAATACGTATCTTATCCCATCACACACCTATTCATGAGATTAGGTCTTCTACTTAAAAATAGAAATTGTAAACTGGAAAAAATCTGCATTTTCCCGGCCGGTACTGGAATCTTTATTTGAATCTGTAAAAATAACGAGATAACTGTCTTCATCTAGACTTACTGCAGTTGGATATCCATAGAAATAATAATCTGAAGGATAAGGTCTACTGAAACTTTTAACAAAATCCCACGATTTTGCAGATGCCAAACAAGAATCAATTGTATTGGAATAAACCCATAGCTGACTCTCAGACCCATTTTCTCTTCTATCGGTAGCAATAGAAATAAGCAATTCGCTCTTCTCATCCTGAAAAATCAATGGCGCTGGACAAAAGTAAGGTAATGCAATGTTTGTTCTCTGAGGAGCCAACCAAGTATCAGCTTGATCTAGACTGATCAGCTGATAGTGATTAGCAGTATCTATTTGAGACTGGTCTCTTGTCAGACCAATAATTATCGTATCATTGACAGATGTGAACGAGCTCTCTGTTACATAGAATTCATTAGACTGTTGATAATCATAAGCCGTAGTCCAACCTGAGTTTAAGTCCTCGATAGATTGAAGAAAGCGATAACTTACTTTGTAATGCTCAAAAAATGAATTGAAATAGCCTTTATCCTTCACATAAAAAAGGTGATTTGAGCCAGTAGTTCCTCTCATGGCAGGAGCGTCAAAAACAATCGTATCTACAAGTTGATTGATTCTTAAGTCATATATCAAAGCGCGGTGATCAACATCCAAATACGAAAATCGTTCCGGGTCGGGCACATTGATGCGTCGCATAAATATGGCGACATAAAACTCATCAATTATTCCTCCATGTATGTTTCTGTCATCAAATTCATCTGCGTAAACTACTGACTCCTTTGACCAGGTGGTGCCTTGATCAGGAGAACTTCTCGTTACCAAATGTCCCCCATTCCCGATATGATTCGAAGTGCTAGAAGAATCTTTTCGATAAAAATGAATAATCTCATCGCTGATCGGATCTTTGATTAAGAATCCCTCAGAAGTATGTGCAGCAGACACTAGAGATCCCTCAATATTCCCTACTTCAACTTGGTAGTAATAACTGGTTTCTTCCGTTAGTACATCTTCTCCCGAAGAGCAACTAAAAAGAAAAACTAATGTGCATATTCTAAGGTTTCTCATTCTTCCCTTATGATATCTTTCATGATGATTAAAAAAGCTAGAGGGTAGTCGATAAAGTATCTTCTAAATAACTTAGGCTCATCTATTATCCGATAGACCCATCGTATATTCAATTTCTGGAATAAACGGGGGTAGTAGTCAAAAGAACTAGCTGTTTGATGGATAAACCCACCACATGTGATCCCCATACCATCCCATCCTTTTGATTTTAGATCAATCAAAACTTGCTCTTGCTTGGGAGTACCCATACCGCAGACAAGAATATCGGGTTTTTCTGCTGCTAATTCCTCCAAGCAAGTATGGTACTCTTCTTCGCTGACGAAATAACCTGATCTAAACCCCTTGACTGGTACGTCGGGAAATTTAACCTTTAAAACATCAATAAATTGACCAATTTCGCTTTCTTTCGATCCCATAAAAAAGATCGACTTACCTTCATTTGTAGCTAGATTGAATAATACTGGAGCTAGGGATGTCATATCCATGCTCAGTCTTTCTTTATTGATCTTAAAGATTTTCAACAACCAAATCATGGATATTCCGTCAACATGCACTTGGCTTAGTTGATCCAATGGAACCGTAGAATTTTTTAGCCGCATGTAGGAGTACGGATTGACGAACGTAATTAGGGACCCGTGATCAAAACTAAAGGTAGCTGTACTCTTTATTTTTTGTATTAGCAGATTGCTCATTTAATTGACATCCTCATTATTCTTAGCGTCTCCACAAGGGTTATTAGAAAAATGAATATGATAATAGTAGGTATTATCGTTTTCACAAAAATACCTGATATACCCATAGTAATGGTTCCCATCCACTGAAGTGGAAATATTATAGAGAGGATAAAAAGAAATGGATACCTTTTGTTGTACAGCAGAAAAACTTCAAAAAACTTCAAAACCAAAACAAAAAAAACTGAGTAACCCACAACACCTGAAAAATGAAAGTTCATAAAACCTTCGGCAGGTAACGGAACAGTGATACCTCCTCCGTCAAACTCTATTCCCAATTCATTTTTAAGGAATGTTCCTAAATCTGGTTGAGTCCCTGGCAATAGCACTTCAAGGTCAATCAAAAAGGAGTTTTTACTAATCGTTTCGTTCTGATAGTTTCTATATATACGGTCGGCATTCACTGGGTTCATGTAAATTCTATTAACAAAACGAATCATTGTCTCTGTATAATTGAAATTAGCGTACCCTGTAGTTCTTACTCCCCCAATAATTGCAACAACAACAAGTAGAACGACACCAAGCAAAAAAGCTTTCATGACCTTCAAGCGACCGTAATGGACTAACTGTGTTGTGAAAAACAAATAGAGGAAAGTATAAAGTGCATAACTTCTTGGTCCTGTCAACATGTTGTAAAAGGCCAGAAAAGCTATAATAAGAACTTGAACATAGTAACCAGTTTTCTTTGGGGCAGCCCATTGAGAAAAAGCAAAAAGAATAGTACTAAAATGTAAAGTCAGATAGGAAAACCTGTGAATCAATCCGGATCCCTTCATCGCATCAACTCTCGCTTGCTCCGGGTTACTTGCCAACAGCGGTATACTTCCTGCCTTGACAAAAAACAACGTGGTGAAGACTAATGAAAGAAATAAACCTACGTAAATCAGAAGGTCGTAATAAGTTTTTCTTTTCAAATAGTAGCTTCTTAACAATATCGTTTGCTTTTTGAATTTTTCCGTACTAATACGTGGCAAAAAGGTGTTCAGGAAATCATAACTCCCAACGATGGTGAAAAAAGATACGATCGACATTATAAATATCTCATCACTTAATACGTAGGGAGAAAACAATAGAAGTAGGTAGAAGGACAACCACCAGAAAAAAAAGGAATAAAAGAAGAAAGCAGATATATAGTTATTGATTGTGAATAGGCCATATTTAGTATGAACATACAGGTAGGTTGCAACAAAGAAAAAGGTAAACTCACTCAACCCAGTACTATCATAGTAAGAATGCCAACTTGCCTTAAAAAAGAACAAAAGCATTGTCAAGTAATAGATTACTGTAGCCCAAAAATCGACAGGGCGTACTTTAAAGCTGGGTTGATTTGATACCAAGGTCATTAAAGATTTTATCTAACCCTGAGGTGGGCTTTTTTAAATTTACTTCTGAAATGTTCACCAATTCAATGCCAGGAATTGAAGACAAATTGAGTAGAACTGTGCTATACACCCCCACTACTTTTATCTTAAACTTTTTACTTAAATCAATTAGTACCTCTTCACTTATCCTTGCATCATCCACTTGTTTCAAGTGTTGATGATATCCTTTATCTACCCGCTCT
>CAZQDI010000046.1:0-25963 GCA_964591785.1 uncultured Roseivirgaceae bacterium | reverse complement strand
CACATTCTTAGCTTCTAAGACTTCTCTCGTAGGAAGGACTTTACCTTCAAAGTGCAAATAACCTTCTCCAAGTAGCGGTAGGAATAGATGGGAAAGTGGTGCTAAGTCTCCGGATGCGCCAACAGAACCTTGCTCAGGAACTACGGGAATAGCATCTTCCTGGATGTGCCAAAGTATCCGATCGAGAATTTCCATTGAAATGCCGGAAAATCCCTTACATAACGAATGCGCCTTAAGGATCAACATCAGCTTGGATAAGTCTTTTGAAATGGGTTTTCCGACACCTACACTATGACTAAGCAGCAAGCTTTTTTGCAAGTGTTCCGTTTCTTTTGAGTCAATCTTGGTATTACATAAGGGTCCAAAGCCAGTGTTTATGCCATAAACGGCATGATTGCCTTTTGCGATGCTGAGTACTTTTGCATTGCATTCCTCCACCTTAGAGGCCGTTTGACCGGTAACATTCCCCACAAGCTCTCCTTTCAATAGCTGCAATGCTTTACTCGAAGTAAGATGATCTTCTCCGTAATTGAACATGGATTTGCGATGTTTCTAACAAAGCTAATTTTACTTTTAATACTCAAAAAGACGATTTAGTTTAGCTATTAATAACTATGAGTTATCGTATTGAACTTCGACATTTGCATTATTTTCGAATTCTTGCCGAAGAGTTACATTTTCGGAAAGCGGCGGACAGGTTATTTATTTCTCAACCTGGACTGAGCAAACAGATCAAGTCCTTAGAAGATAGTCTTCAAGTAGACCTTTTGAAGCGAAGCAAGCGCACGGTATCGTTGACACCTGCTGGTGCTTACCTCTTTGATCGGGTCATACAAATGGAAAATCAAATGGAGGAAGTGATCCACGGGGTTAGATTGGTGCATTCAGGACATAAAGGCAATTTGAGGATTGGTTACATTGGTTCTGCCATGCAAAACATCATTCCCAAGCTCATGAAGTCAATCGATAAGGACTTTAGTGACATTCAATTTGATCTTTCGGAAATGGGAAATCTACTACAGGTGGAATCCTTACTTCATCACCAGATCGATCTTGGGTTTGTTAGGATGGAGCATGTTCCGAACCCGCTACGTTCTTTGATGGTCTTTGAAGACACATTTTCTTTAGTCTTACCTTTAGGTCATCCAATTGAGGAAAAGAGTATCGATGATCTGGTTCTTGTGAAAAATGAAAAGTTCATCCTTTTTGAATCCTCCTATAGTGCATCTTACTACAGAAAAGTGATGTCAATTTTTGATGACGCTGGTTTTATACCAAAAGTCGCGCATCACAGCATCCATGCCAATTCGATTTTCAGGATGGTTGCCTCAGGTTTTGGGGTGGCTATAGTGCCTACATCACTCCAGTTTGGATACGATTTACAAGTGAAATTTGTAGAGTTGAAATTCATTAAGCAGCGTGCGGCACTTTCTGCTGTTTGGAATCCTAATAACGCGAATCCGGTAGTAGCAAATGTCATCCAACTACTTGAGTCAGCGGATTTAAGCTAACTGCCAGGAATTAAGAACTTATATTATCAAAGTCTCTTATTGCAGAGCGTACCATGTTTTTCTTCGAAAGCTGTCCATGTGATAGCAGATAGACGTACCCGTGCTCCTTGAGATTTAATTGCTTATAGATGTCCTTTATATTGTAGCCTTTCTCGTACAAGAGGATAACATCATGGTAGAACTTTTCAAGATATCTTAGTTTGCTTTGTAGCTTTTTTCTGCCGTCTGTAAGTTGAGGGTTATGACTGCACAACAGCACATTAAAGTCCAATTCTAGGATCTGCTTTATTGAGTCAATTTGCTGTAAAATACTCTCATTCTTAAGGAAATACCCAATATAACTGTTGACGTATAGATCCGCAGAAAATAGCCATTTTCTTTCAGGTTCGTACAAAGCAACCATATCTTCAGCGTGTCCCGGTATCTCGATCAGTTTAAAAACATGGTTAGCTGTTTCTATTTGACGATTGATTGGAAGCAGTCTTTGAAAAGTTGGCCGATCACCCCAAACCAGCTTTTGAGCCAAGCTTATGGGAGGAGGACTTTTCATCAGCTCACAACATCGTGAAGAAGCGTATGCAGGACACTTATGTTGATTGACAATTGGGGCGATGTTACCAGTGTGATCTTCATGATGATGCGTTATAAAAAGCTGATCAATAGATAATTGACGCACAGTGTCCAGAATCTCTTTTTCCGCTCTATTTTGCCCAGTATCGATTAGTAGACCATCAACATAGAAGATGTGGGTCAGCAGAGTTGGTTTTCCTATCGGACTGTAGCCATATCGGAAGTAGCGAATTGATTCGAACTCATACGCTTCTGCTGTGGTCATTTAGCTAACTTATCAATAAAAGTGGATTCTGGAAGGAGGTCCTTAAATGCAATATCCAGAATTTCACTGGAGTCACAAACGCAGATGATTCGGGTGTCAGGCCGGGCAAACTCATTGATGACCTGCCTGCACGATCCGCACGGAGTGGTTACCTGCCTCGTTGGGGTGTAAACCACCAACGATTTTATTCGCATGGAAGGACCAGTTTCTGAAACAGCTTTGCATACTGCTGTTTGCTCGGCACATATTCCGGATGGAAAAGCCAGGTTTTCTACGTTGCAACCAGCGAAGATTTTTCCATTTTCCTCTTCCAGGGCAGCACCTACTTTAAACTTAGAATAGGGAGAGTATGAGTTTAAAGATGCTTCTTTTGCCGCGGATACTAATTCATTAATTGACTTGTTCATCTTTTGATAGTGGAAATTAGCTCAACTATTTATCTCTTGTTAAACGAATGGATAATTACTTAGATTTAACGATCAACTAGTGCATTGATATTTAAGTCATCAGAAAAGTATGATTAGTAAGGTTAGTTTTTATCTAGGTAGTTTATCTATCCTCATTTTTTTGTTCATGGTTTTGTTTGGATATGGTGAATATTCCGGAATTCTGCTTGTGTGCTTTTTTGTACTCCTTTCGGTCGCTATGCGTGCTCATCAATTGCTCAGGGGGTTTTCTTTTACGATCTTAATTTTTGCTTCGGTTTCGGCTTCGATGTTCTATCCAACATTTTTTACTGAAATAGGCGGGTTTGAGATGAAAACCTTAATTGTTCCGTTGCTAATCCTGATCATGTTTGGGATGGGAACTTCCATGAGTCTTCAGGATTTTAAGGGGGTGATCCAAATGCCAAAAGGAGTGCTGGTTGGTCTGGTATGTCAGTTCAGTATTATGCCCTTTGTAGGTTTTGGGTTGGCTTATTTATCTGGCTTACCAGCCGATATCGCTGCAGGAATTATTCTTGTCGGATGCTCACCAAGTGGTCTGGCTTCAAATGTTATGTCTTACATTTCCAAAGCTAATTTAGCCCTTTCCTTGACGCTTACGGCTATTGCAACTTTTCTATCGCCTTTCATTACGCCCTTTCTCATGAAGCTGTTAGCGGACCAACTAGTTCCCATCGACTTCCTCACGATGTTCTTCAGTATCCTAAAGATCGTGATTCTGCCTATCATTGCCGGCTTGCTCTTTAATCGCTTCTTTCACGGCAAAGTACCTTGGCTTGATAGGGCCATGCCAATGGTTTCGATGGGAAGTATTGCCTTAATCATTACGGTGATCACCGCGGCAGGGAGAGATGCTTTACTTGCTATAGGCCTTACCTTAATCCTTCTGGTTTTGGTACACAATGTACTTGGATATTTCCTTGGATTTTCGATTTGTCGACTTCTTGGAGTGGACCTAAAATCATCAAGAACCATAGCATTTGAGGTGGGCATGCAGAACTCAGGGCTGGCCTCGGGTATCGCCTTGGAAATGGGTAGAGTGGCAACTATGGGGTTGGCTCCTGCGGTTTTTGGACCGATGATGAATATCACTGGATCTTCTTTGGCCACCTGGTGGCGCGGTTTAGCCGATAGAGAAGTCGATCAGATATCTACGCCCGATTCCAATTAGATTCTGTTATCTTTCTTGCTAAAACCTAATCATTTGAAGAGAAAAAATATTCTAATTACAGGTGCGAGTTCTGGCTTGGGTAGAGGGATGAGCATTGAATTTGCAAAGCAAGGCTGCAACTTAGCATTGTGTGCAAGACGGATTGAGAACCTGGAATCGCTCAAAGCTGAGCTTTTTTTGCTGAACCCTGAAATTCACGTATTTACGCGTACGCTTGACGTGACGATTGCTGAAGAAGTTTTTGAGGTCTTTCGTGCCTTCAATGATGATTTCAGGAATGTAGGAGAACATTTAGATCGGGTGATCGTCAATGCGGGAATGGGAAAGGGAGCACCGTTCGGAAAGGGCTATGCGGCTCAAAATATGCAAACTGCAGTAACCAATTTTTGCGGTGCAATTAGCCAGATGGAGGCTGCCATGGAAATTTTCCGTGAACAGAATCATGGGCACCTCGTGGCGATATCCTCCATATCTGCTTTTCGTGGATTTCCAAGAGCGATGACAGTGTACGCTGCTACAAAGGCAGGATTAAGAAGCCTTGCCGAAGGAGCAAGGATTGATGTGATGAACAAGCCCATTACAGTTTCTTCCATTTACCCTGGATATATACAATCCGAAATGACTGATTCAATCGGTAAGCCGCCACCATTCATGGTTTCGCTGAACAAGGGTTCCAGACTCTTGGTGAAAGCAATAAACAGGGAAAAAGCACATTCATATGTCCCGTTTTGGCCTTGGTTTTTCTTTCGACAGCTGATGCGCTTCATGACACTTAAAATGTTGAAAAACTTCTAGTTATGGACTTTACTCCCTCATCTAAGTCTCAAGATTACCTTGCTCGGTTGAAAGCCTTCATGAACGAATATGTGATTCCATTTGAACGAGAATATCTTGACTTTCATAGCAGCAATAATCCAGATGGGAACTGGCAAAAATGGACAGAACATCCAAGAGTTGAGGAATTGAAATCAATGGCTAAAAAGGAAGGTCTTTGGAACTTGTTTTTGCCAGATAGTAGACTTGGAGAAGGGTTAAGTGTCCTGGATTATGTGCCTCTTGCTGAAGAGATGGGTCGGGTGTATAATTCTGCCGAAATCTTCAATTGCAATGCCCCTGACACCGGAAACATGGAGGTGCTTTATCATTTCGGGTCTCCCCAACAGAAGGAACAATGGTTGGAACCCATGTTGGCGGGCACAATGAAATCAGTTTTTAGCATGACCGAGCCGGGAGTTGCATCCTCCGATGCAACTAATATTGAAACATCCGTCGTTGAAGATGGAAACGAACTGATTATAGATGGAAAGAAGTGGTGGTCTACCGGGTTGGGACATCCTGCTACAAGGTTAGCTATAGTGATGTGTAGATCGACTCAAGAGGCAAATCGGCATAGGCAGCACAGTATGGTCTTAGTACCACTTGACACTCCTGGGGTCAAAATCGTACGCATGCAGAGCACTTTTGGAGCTTACGATCCACCAGGAGGCCATGGAGAGATTCATTTTGACTCGGTACGAGTTCCTAAAGAAAACCTCATATTAGGATTAGGAGAAGGGTTTGCGATTGCACAAGGCAGGTTAGGGCCTGGAAGAATCCATCACTGTATGCGGTGCATAGGTGCTGCTGAAAGGGCTTTGGAGCTAGCAATCGTTCGAAGCGGTACCAGAGAAGCCTTTGGAAAGCAGTTGGCAAGATTAGGTGGTAATGCAGAACGATTTGCCAAGGCGCGCGTCGCAATCGATCAGGCCAGGCTGATGACACAATATGCCGCCTGGAAAATAGACCAGGTTGGAGTTAAGCAGAGCATGACGGAAATTTCAGCCATCAAAGTGATTGCTCCTCAGTTACTTCAGGACGTAACCGACATGGCCATGCAAATTCATGGTGGTGCCGGGCTTTCGGGGGATTTTCCGTTGGTTAATTTTTTCATACAAGCCCGGGCACTTAGGTTAGCAGATGGTCCGGATGAGGTTCATATGAGGATGATTTCCAGACTGGAGTTCAAAAAATATCTTCAGTGATGACACAACTTAGGGATTTGGAGAAACCTCAGCGCAAGGGTGAAGAGTTGGACATGGACCGGCTGTTGCCCTGGATGGCCGAACGAATTGACGATTTGGAAGGGAATCCGGAAGTCACCCAATTTTCCGGGGGAGCTTCCAACTGGACCTATCGATTAAGATTTAAGGATCGGGATTTGATACTTAGAAGGGCTCCTCTCGGTAAGAAAGCTAAGGGGGCTCATGATATGCCCAGAGAGTTCTTTCTCCAACAAAAACTGAAATTGCATTTTCCTTATGTTCCTGAGATGATTGCGGTCTGTGAAGACGAGGAAGTGTTGGGCTCCACCTTTTACATTATGGAGCGGCTTGAGGGGATTATTCTGAGAAAGAACCCACCGGCCGAAATCAATTGGGATCCGCATTTAGTGAAGGATATTTGCCTCTCCTTCTGGGACAAGATGATTGCTTTGCATCAGATTGATTACCGAAAGAAAGGGCTAAGTGACTTAGGAAAGGGGGAAGGCTATATCGAGCGGCAAGTTATTGGGTGGAGCAAGCGCTACGCCAATGCAAAAACCTGGAATGTTCCCTCTGGCAGAAAGGTGATGAAATGGCTGGAACAAAATATGCCACAAGAGGGAATATTATGTGTTACACATAATGATTTTAGGCTTGACAATGTAGTGCTGGATCATACAAATCCCTCACGGATTCTGGGTGTTCTTGACTGGGAACTCGCTTCAATCGGAGATCCTTTGATGGATCTGGGAAACTCGCTGGCCTATTGGGTCGAAGAAGACGAAAACTTCTTCATTAAGTCGATACGACGACAGCCTAGTAATATGCCTGGAATGCTTCGACGTAAGGAGATCGTTGACTATTATTCACAAAAAACAGGTAGAGAGATTGATGATTTTCGCTTTTATCGAATCTATGGATTATTCAGACTGGCAGGTATCGCTCAGCAGATTTACTACCGATATTCCAAAGGATACACAACCAATAAGGTTTTCAAAAACTTCTGGATGATCTCAGTGTATTTGATCAAGACTTGTGAAAACGTGATGAAGCAGACTAAATAAACGGCAATTCATGGAATTGAAATTATTGAATGAAAAATATCCGAATAAGACAGCCTTTGTAACTGGCGCTGCCTCGGGACTTGGGCATGCCTTCGCACGATTGCTCTATGAAAATGGTTGGACGTTACATTTGACAGATATGAATTTAAAGGAATTGACTTCGTCAGTTGATTCTTTTGATAAGGAGAAGCTGCATCTGCATGAATTCAACGTAGCTGACAAAAAAGCTTATGAAGATGTAGTCAAAACCGTATTTGAAGTCACTCCGTATGTTGACGTTCTTATTAACAATGCTGGCATTGGGGATGGCTCACTTTTTCACGAATACCCGATGGTGGATTGGGAGCGAATGATTCAAGTCAACCTTATGGGAACTTACTACGGTTGTCATTTTTTTGCCGCTAAGATGCGTGACTATCAAAAGGGTCTGATTCTAAATATTGGCAGTGCGGCTGGTTTTATGAATGCTCCAGGGATGTCTGCCTACAATGTTTCTAAAGCGGCCGTTTACTCACTTTCAGAAACCTTGTACCATGAACTCAAGGGAGATCAGGTACATGTTTGCGTGTTGACACCTACTTTTTTCAAAACAAATGTAATGAGTCAATCGACCGGGCCTGTGATATTCAAAAACTTTGTTGATAAACAGATGAAGTATTCTACGACGAATGCTGATGAGGTGGCGAGAATTACGCTACAGCAGGCTTCAGAAGGAAAATTTCAAGTGATCCATCCAAAAGAGGCACGACGCAATTACATGATCAAAAAATGGATGCCGCGCTTGATAGACAAGCAGTTTGCCAAACTCTTACTTAAGTTCAAAACTTAGAACATTACTTCTGCCCTGCGACCTTTGGTGCAGGAAGTTTACTCAGATAGTTCTTAGGTAATTGGTTCCGGAGTTCTTTCATGAAGATTCGGTAATCAACTGTGATGGTATGTCGCGGTGTATCTACCTGCTTAAAATGAGGGTTATTCATTTCGTACAAACATTTTTCACGGATGTTAGCAGGTCGTCTCCATTTTCCAGCAATCTCTCGAGCTGCAATCTTGCTTTGAAGTTCTGAGCCTGGCCAGATACACCCCAGTGGCTGAAACATGCCAATGAAATAGAGATCATCATATGCCGCATGCAACATTTTAAGATAAAGTGGGACAGGTCCACTTGAATAATCGATGAAGGTCTTGTCGAAAAACGGATGAGATAGAATATATCCAGTACATGCAATGACCACATCAAATTCCTCAGTACTGCCATCTTTGAAATGCACTTTATGATTCTCGAATTGATCAATATCAGTTTTGGGAATCACTTTTCCATGTCTGATCTTGTAAAGTAGCTCCTCATTGATGGTTGGGTGGGTGCCTGTTACGCCTTGTTGTGGCTCTGGCAGTCCATAATGTTTGTTTGCGCCCTGCACGATTTTTACTGTTAGCTCAGATAGAAAGTATTTTAGCTTGTTGGGAAGAAAGCTCATGCTGCCAGCCACGACATCACTAGGCTGCCCAAACAGAAACTTTGGGATAATGCGATAGCCCCTTCTCCAACTGATGGCGGTCCGCTTACTTACCCGGCTGGTCTCTACAGCCACATCGCAGGCTGAGTTTCCTCCCCCAATGACTAAAATGCGTTGATCTTTAAATGGAGCAGCTTTTTTGTACTGATGTGAATGAATGTAGACGCCGCTAAAAGTGCCGGGATATTCAGGCATCCTAGGTGACCAATGATGTCCATTGCAGACAATCAAGTGAGTGAAAAACTCTTTTTTTATTTGGCCCTCTTGTTCTGTGATGACCTCCCAGTTGTTCTGATCCAATCGAGTGCACGACTTAACAAGCGTGTTAAATTGAATATATGGGTATAGTCCAAAGTACTTTGCATAGGCCTGAAAATACCTTCTCAATTGCTCATGAGATGGGTAATCTGGAATTCCCTCTTCAAAATCGTCAAACGTAAAATCTTCATATTGTGAAAGTGACTTGGAACTAATTATATGAGTGGTCTCGAATACACTTGAGTGACTTTCATTCTCGGCGTAAATCCAGTTGCCACCCACATCACTATTGAAGTCATAAGCAACGACCTCTAGCTGCTCATCAATCAAATTTTTTATTGCAGTGATTCCAGACGGCCCAGCGCCAATCACACAGATTCTCTTCATGGGTTAAGGTTTTGAGTGCTTTAAATTTACGGCAAACATGACTGGTCCATTTCCTGCTATTGTCTGGCTAATTCAATGCTTTCAATTAATTTAGATGATAAGCGTTTATTTCAACTCCACCTAAACCAATGAAAATGATAGACAAAGGCAAATTATTCATCAAAGTATTAAGTTCTCTTACTATTGTCGTCTTTTTTAGCTCTTGTTCTTCCAACAATAAGCAACAATCAGATGAATGGGAGGTAGACTTTTTTGATGATTTTGACACCTTCAATGAAGAAAACTGGCAGGATCAGCGCATTTGGGTGAATAATGAGACTCATTGCTACGTGGCTGATGGGCAGTACGGAACACGTGAGGTGAGTGAAGGCACATTAAAGCTTAAGGTGGTAAATGTGGGTGACAGTATTTCATGTGATAACGTGGACAAACATGGTAATCAGCATCCAAACACGCTATATGCGGCAGGGAGAATAGCTTCTAAAAATCGTAAAGAATTCATAAAGGGAAAGTGGACAGCCCGTTTGAAACTAGTTACACAAGGTGAGGAGAGCATGTTCCCAGCCTGGTGGATCCTTGGGGCTCAAAATAACGAAGCGCCTGTACAGGAGGAGAACGAAAATGTTTGCTGGCCACTTACTGGTTCCGGAGAGATTGACATCTTCGAACATCATGGAGACCATCTTGATAATCGATATACCGCGGGAGCCATTAAAAGTCTTGGGGAATGTGATAAGGGAGACTGGTGGAGCTTTCGGACTGACTTAGGTACCACGTTACAGGATTATCATGAGTATTCAGTAGAGTGGGAGAAAAGTGATCTTGTCTATCGACTGGATGGGGTAGAGGTGTACCGGAATGAAGGGGAGGGAGACAATTATCCAGAACCTATGTTTGCCATTCTTAATTATGCCAAGATCACCAATTCACCGATGGAAGGCGAGTGGATTATGGAAGTAGATTGGGTCAAGCATGAACGGCGAGATTGACCACCATATCAGTCGGTCATAGTTCTTACCTGTAATGCATAGGCATTTTTAGGATTTTCTATCAACAGCAGATCAACGTCTTCCTGCGTGAAGGCATTTTCCAATAATGCCGGGATCAAGTAGTTGATGAGGTCGCTGTAGCCCCTGTAACTTCCCCCATTCTCCTCACCCACACTATACCACCCTGCATCATGAGAAATAACCACCTTATTCAACACATTTACTTTTTTGAGAGCAGTCAGACGGTCGACAAACCATCGAATGTTCAGAGGTTTGTGGGGGTGTTCCGGAGACGTCTGGCCTACATTATCGAGTGAAATCCAAGCTCCTTTCTTTGCTGCTCTTATTTGTCCTTCCAAAGTACCTTGCTGTGCATGAGTCCAGACAAATGCACTGGGCGAGATACCCATGGAATCTAATATTTCAAGTTGAGAAAATGCAGGTCCATCCGGCCCGGTATGCGATACAATCGTCAGTCCCGTGTTCAAGTGAGTAATCCCTGCCGCTTGAACCAGTTTTGCATGCATGCTCGATAAGTCACCTTCGCGATCCACAGATATTTTGATGAAACCCGGTCGAATGCCTGTTTCGTCGATCCCGTTGTTAAACTCATCAATCCACACGTTTGCCAGGTCAGCCGATTCCGCTGCAAAAGCATGAGCCGGGATAAATTTATTATTGACCACTCCGTAATAGCCAGTGTTTGTGAGAATATTAATGCCCGTTTTCTTGGAAAGCTCTCTTAAGATCAGTGGGTCGCGTCCTAAGTAGGCGGGAGAACATTCCAACATCGTATGAACTCCGAGTTCTTTGGCCTCCATTAAGAATGGTAAAGCACGTTGAATCACGTCAATTTTCTCCCATCGATGATCGCCGGTACTATCTGCGCCAATCCAGTCTACAAGTATGTGCTCGTGAACCAGAGCTAATCCCATTTCTTCCACTGAGATTTCTCCCTGAACGGTCATCAACTTCCTTTCATCATTGGTTTCACTACATGCAACAACTAAGAAGAGGTGTGAGAGTAAGATAAACAGTCGGTTTCTTTTTGGTGGTTGAATAGGAACTAACATCGTATGTCTTTTGGTTAGATCACGAAGCTAACGTTTGGTAGTCTCAAAAAATGAGACTCAATGAATCGGGATCACTTCTCATCCAGGGCGAGTAAATCAAAATCGATGCTTAGATGTTTAGATTCCCCTGTTGCGCATTATTTTTGGGCATTCACCATTAACAAATGATAATTTCCTAAGTGGAAGGAGAAAATTTTGATACCCCTTACATCGTTGTGGCTCACTTTCAAAATATGGAGCCATTTAATGCCAAGCGTGAAATGGACAAAGACATTGTTCAGAAGCTAGATAAGATGGGCTTTAAACCATTTCAAATAAGAATTATGTTTGAGCGTTTCCGACCCGGTAAGTTGATGCTGGAAGTCGAGAACGTATTGTTATCTTCTCAGCTCACATATGCCGCTTCTCCATATGAACGTCTATTAAAAGCACTGACTACCAAATACAGGGTTGATTTCACCAACAATGAAATCACCAATCGGATGAAAGGTGTCAAGGACTTGCAGAAGTACGTGAGTTTTTTAAAGCGCAACAAGATTGATTGGACTTATCTAAATGTTTACGACCAGGTCACTAAAATTAAGATCGGTAGTATCTACATTGATGAGCCCGTGCCTAAGCGGATGATCGAGTAGAGAATGTTTGTAATAGGCTGATGATTGGTACTTTCCTTTTAAATTAGAAGTACATTAACCTACCAATCTTTATGCTGAACCTTTCAACACTTCTGGAATCCTCCTCTCAAAAACATCCAAGGAGTACTGCTTTTATATTTAATGACGTTGAATACTCCTATGCTCAAATTAATGCAGGCGCTAACCAAGTAGCGAACGCAATTGTGTCGTTAGGTCTTCAAAAAGGAGATAAAGTAGCTCTCAGTTGCTTCAACTTGCCATACTTTCCCATGATTTACTTTGGAGTTCTCAAAGCCGGAGCCGTGGTTGTCCCATTAAGTGTGCTTTTGAAGGCTGATGAAATTGCGTATCATCTTACCAACAGTGATGCTAAAGCGTATTTCTGTTTTCACGGTACCGAGGAGCTACCTATGGCTAAGATGGGGCATCAGGGATTTGAAAAGGTCGATTCGTGTAGTCACTTTGTTACCATCATGCCGAAGCCTGAGATGGCCTCTTCGATTCCCAATTGCCTCTCCTTTGGAGAATTGGTCTCAAAACAGCCGACAATATTTGAAACTCGGCTGACCTCCAGCGAAGATACTGCTGTCATTGTGTACACTTCGGGCACGACTGGCTATCCAAAAGGAGCCGAACTTACCCATTCGAACCTACTAATGAATGCACTAGTTTGCAAAGAGCTGTTTGGGACCAACCAAGAGGATACTCAGCTCATCGTTCTGCCGCTATTTCACATTTTTGCAATGACTGTGCTCATGAACACCGGATTGCTTGCAGGCTGTAAAAGTGTGTTGCTACCCAGGTTTGACGCGGCTACCGTCATGGGCCTGCTGCAGAAGCATGAGGTATCCATTTTTGCTGGGGTGCCTACCATGTATTGGGGACTTGCAGCTTATGAGGCGGATGATTTTGACTTAGAATCAATTGCAAGCAACCTCAGAATGAGTGTTTCCGGAGGTGCATCTTTGCCATTACAGGTCTTAGAAGACTTCGAGGCGAAGTTTAAAGTTTCCATTCTGGAAGGCTACGGAATGTCGGAAGGATCTCCAGTAGTAACGTTCAATGTCAGTCAAGATCAACGGAAAGCGGGCTCGATAGGACTTCCTATCTGGGGAGTGGATGTAAAGGTGGTCAATGAAAAAGGAGAGGAGCAGCCGGATGGAGAAAAGGGTGAATTGTGGTATCGCGGTCACAATGTGATGAAAGGATATTACAACAATGCAAAAGCTACCTCAGAGACCATCACTGATGGGTGGTTGCATTCAGGAGATATTGCCATTAAGGATGAGGATGGGTTCTATTTCATTGTGGATCGTACAAAAGACATGATCATTAGAGGTGGTTTGAATGTCTACCCAAGGGAAGTAGAGGAAGTCATAATGAAGCATGAGGCAGTTAGCCTGGTGGCTGTAATTGGCGTTCCTGATGACAAAATGGGAGAAGAGATCAAAGCGTTTGTGGTGCTGAAAGAAGGGGAGCAGGTAGATGAAAGTCGTTTAAGGAGCTTTGTGGAAGAAAGGCTTGCAGCCTATAAGTATCCTCGAATCATCTCATTTGTTGATAGTCTACCCATGAGTGCTACTGGCAAAATACTTAAGAAGGAGCTTAGAAAATTGGATGCTTAGGTAATGCAATTATTAAGCGATGCTTAGGTCGCCAAATTTTCGAAGATGATGGCTTTTTGAATTAGATTTCAGAACCGTTTCACCTGCGACTCTATTTCCTAATGTTGTGGGAATTCAATATTTTACAAATCCTAACCAACCTCATCGATCCATGTACAGATATGCGTCTAACTTCCTGATTTTTTTATTTCTGGTTCTTACATTTTTTGTACAGGCTCAGACTCTGACCAAGGAGCAAATGGCTCAATTGGAGTTTCGCCACATCGGCCCGATCGGCAATCGGATTATTTCTGTGGCTGGTGTACCTAAGGACCCCATGATCTACTACGTTGGTGCCGCTTCAGGTGGAATTTGGAAAACTACAGACGGTGGATTTCAGTGGGCACCCGTTTTTGACAAAGAACGAGCTCACTCGATCGGGGCCCTGGCCCTGGCTCCAAGCGAACCAGAAATTATTTATGCGGGCACTGGGGAGTCTTTTATACGTTCGAATGTATCCATAGGGAATGGGGTATGGCGTTCCACGGACGGCGGAACAAACTGGAAACACCTGGGCTTAGAAAATACTGGTCGGATCAGTCGAATTGTAGTTCATCCGACCAATCCGGAGGTTGCCTATGTAGCTGCATTAGGGCATGGGTATACGCCACAGAAGGATCGAGGAATCTACAAGACGACTGATGGTGGTGTCACCTGGAAACAGGTTTTGCATGTGGATGCCAATACAGGTGCTTCCGATCTGGTCATGGACCCTTTCAATCCTCGCATCTTGTTTGCGGGAATGTGGTCTTTGGAAATTCGGCCATGGACACGGACCAGTGGCGGAGAAGGAGGAGGAATCTATCGCTCACTGGACGGAGGTGAATCCTGGGATAAACTCGAGGGCAATGGACTTCCTGAAGGAGAAGTGGGTAAAGTGGCATTGGCTATGACGGCAGCCAAACAAGGAAGACTCTATGCTTTAATAGAAACAGGCGATGGCATCCCATTGGATGGTAAACCCACCAATACCGGAGAACTTTGGAGGTCTGAAAACAGAGGCACCTCCTTTCAATTGGTAAATTCAGATCGAGACCTTACAGGAAGAGGAGCCTATTATACACGATGTACAGCTTCTCCCGACAATGCGAATGAAATCTATTTCTTCTCCGCGGCATACGCTACTAGCATCGACGGAGGAAAAACAGCGACACTGGCTGCACCAGGTACCGCACCAAATTGGGATCATCATGAAATGTGGGTTGATCCAACAAATGGAAACAGACAAATAGTTGTGGGTGACGGAGGGTTGTCCATCAGTCACAATCGAGGAAAATCCTGGTACAGAGTGCAATTGCCGGTAGCGCAATTATATCACGTGACAACCGATACAGAGATTCCATACAATGTATTGACCAATCGACAGGATGGCCCTTCCATGAAAGGGCCTAGTCGGAGTCGCATGCAGAGCTTTTTTGGTGGATTTATTCCGACGGGTCTTTGGCATGATGTAGGAGGGGGAGAAAGTGGATTTGCTACTGCAGATCCTACAAATCCAAGCATCGTTTGGTCAAGTGCATCAGGTTTTGGGGCGCTGGGTGGTGTTGTGGTTAGGTTTAATGAAGAAACCGGTCAGTTTCGACAAGTCGAAGTTTGGCCCGAGTTGACAGCTGGTACACCAGCTGCCGAGGTCAAATACCGTTTTCAATGGACATTTCCTTTATTGATTTCCCCACATGATCATAACACGGTATACGTAGCGAGCCAATACGTACATCGGACCACCAATGGAGGGCAAAGCTGGGAAATAGTAAGTCCTGACCTAAGTCTTAATGATGCATCCAAACAACAATTTTCAGGTGGATTGACGGGAGACAATATTGGTGTTGAATACGCAAATGTGGTGTATGCATTGGAGGAGTCACCGATAAAACAGGGAGTACTTTGGGCAGGTACAAATGACGGACTCGTGCACCTTAGTCAGGATAATGGCACTAACTGGACGAATCTTACCTCAAGAATTCCGGAGATACCTACCTATGGGGCAGTTAGGAATATTGAAGCTTCCAAATATGAAGAGGGCACGGCCTACCTCACAGTAGATGCACATGAGATGGGTGATTTTAAGCCATATGTTTATGTCACTACCAACTTTGGGAAGTCCTGGAAAAAAATTGTTAATGGCATTGAAGACAGCCCTCTAAGTTATTGTAGAATGATCAAGGAAGACCCGGTCAATCCTAACGTATTGTACTTGGGTACTGAAAATGCACTTTACTTTTCATTAGATCAAGGGAGCAACTGGCAATCACTAATGACCAATCTGCCCTCCAGTCCAATGTACTGGATGGATATTCCCGAGCATTTCAATGATTTGGTGGTTGGAACGTACGGTAGAGGGATTTGGATTCTCGACGACCTCACGCCGATCCAGCAATTGAATTCGGAAGTAGCCAAGTCATCTGTTTACCTCTTCGATCCGAAGGACGCTTACCGTTTACAGCCAGTTTCAATGGTCATGCAATTCTTCAAAGAGCCTTCTTTCGGTGATGACCCACCGGCAGGTACGTCACTTCACTACTGGCAGTCTGCGGAGATGGATAGTGTGAAACTGACCATTACAAATGAAACTGGTGATACAGTTCGAACGATCAAACACTTGGGTAAACCAGGCATCAACCGGGTATGGTGGAACTATATGGAAGATCCCACGACCAAACTGGTGATGCGGACAAAGCCGCTTTATGCCCCATGGTTCCAATTGAATGAAGATCGTACCAGAAGTGCGCTGGTGCCGCCGATGTCACTGATGGCTGTGCCTGGAACGTATAATGTCACGCTTTCTGGCAATGGCATGGAGTCGCAAACTCAACAATTTCGATTGATCAAGGATCCGAATTCTGAAGGCAGTGAAGACGATATTCGAATGCAAAAAGAACTATTAGATAAGATTCGTATAGACTACGAAGAAATGTCCTTGACTGTCAATGAAACAGAAAACGTTCGACGGCAGCTAAAAGACCTGGTTAAGCTGATGCCTAGTGCCTTGGCTGAGCAAGTAAGCGTGTTAGACAGTCTAGTTACTGCTGTCGAAAATCAAGTGATTCAGATAAAACATACTGGAAAAGGTCAGGATGTAATCCGATTACCTGGTATGCTTATGGAGAAACTTAATTACTTGGCAGGAACTGTTGCCATCGCTGACTTCAAGCCCGCTGACCAATACCACGAAGTTTACGAAAAACTGCATGAAGAATGGCAGCAGGTACAGAGATCCTGGGAGAAAGTAAAAGCGGAAGAAATCACCAGACTACAATCAGCAATGGAGGAAAATGAGATTGGCGTGGTGATTATCAAGTAGGGAGATTCATTTGAAATTCAAATCTTCTTTACCGGCAAAGTAAAGTAGAAAGTTGATCCTTTTTCAGGCGCACTTTCTACCCATATTTTTCCACCATTCTTTTCGGTAAACTCTTTGACTAAAAGAAGCCCCAGGCCTACGCCTTGTTCGCCAGATGTTCCGGTTGTAGATTCATTGGTTTCAATTGTAAAGAGAGTGGCTTGTTTTTCTTTTGTCATGCCTTTGCCTGTATCTCTGACGCTTATGACAAATTCATCTTCTTTTTGAGCTGCTGAAAGAATAATTTGACCTTTTTCAGTTGTGAACTTTAGAGCATTACCTACTAAATTCCTAAGAATCACCCGTACATGATTAGGGTCAGCAAAGACTTCGGTAGTTTTCTTGACCTCGTTACGTAAGGTAATATTCTTCTTTTCGGCCGTATTGGCGTACAACTCCAGAATATTGGTACCAACTTTTTGAAGATCAATAAGTTCCGGCGCAATACTTTCTCCTTCCATTTGACTTTTGGCCCAATCTAAAAGATTGATCATGCTGGCCCCCAAATGATTGATCTGATTTGTGATGTGAATTCGAAAATTGCTTAGTAAATCCTTATCCGTCAGTATTTCGGGATCAAGCATGGATGCAATTCCTTGCAAAGAAGCAAGTGGGTTTCTTAGGTCATGAGATACTATCGAGAGTAACCTGTTTTTTTGACTATTCAGCTGTGCAAGGTGTTGAGCTTGCAATTCCAATTCGTTTTTTTGTTCTTGCACCTCCCGGGTTCTTGATATTACTTCCAGCTCAAGATTTCTCTTCTGTTTCTTGATGACGGAAAAGCGGATTTGAATGATTGAAAGAACAACCAGGAATGCACAAGAATAGAAAAGTACCTGTGCCCACCACGTTTTCCACCATGGTGGTAAGATGTTCAGCTTAATTGTGGTACCATTTTCGTTCCACTTGGCATCGTTGTTGGACGCCTTGACTCTAAAATTGTAAGAACCGGGAGGGATATTGGTAAAATGAGCTTTTCGTTCCTGTGCAGATACATGGATCCAATCAGTATTGAATCCTTCCAGTTGATAGGCAAACTGATTTTCTTGCACCTGGCGGTAATTAAGGGCTGAAAATTCAAAGGTGAAAACATTCTGAGCGTAATCCAGTGTGATTTCATCAATGGCTCCCAGAGCCAGAGGAAGTTCCTGACCAATATTAACAGGTTCATTAAACAAGAGAAAATCCGTAATCACCACTGGTGGAATAAAATCATTCGGACTGATTTCATCGGGAAAGAAGGCATTAAATCCATTGCGACCGCCAAAGTAAAGTCGGCCATCATTTCCTTTATGACTTGAGTAATCCGCGTAATCATAACCTTGCATGCCGTCGTGTTCTGTATAAATGCTCGAGAAGGTCTCATGGTCAGGATCAAAACTGCAGACACCGAGGCTGGTGACAATCCAGAGCTTCCCTAAATCATCATGAATGACATTATAAATGATGTTGCCACAGAGTCCGTCGTTTTCATCGTAGCATAAAAAAGAGTTTGTTTTTGGGTTCAGCTTGCAGAGGCCTCCTCCACAGGTGCCTATCCAAAGATTGCCTTCAGAATCTTCCACAAAGGATCCATAGGTAACGTTGTGACTAATCGTTGAAATGTCCTCATCATCGTGTACATAATGTTCAAACTCGATCTTATTTTGTTGGATGTTCTTATTCGTGAGTTTATTCAATCCCCCACCATCAGTTCCAATCCACAAGTTGCCCTTGGAGTCCATATTCAAGGAGGTGACGCTGTTGTGGCTCAAGCTCGCACCATCTTGGGGGTCGTGACGGTAAGTGATAAATTGAGGATTGTTTTTGTCCTGCTCTGCAGGAGGTAATCGATTTAGACCGCCGTCTTGGGTTCCAATCCATAGATCTCCTTGTTGTGAATAGAGAAGCGTAAGCGCAATATTATTGCTCAGGCTCGAGCTGTCTAGAGGATCATATAAGTAGTGCTCAAATAAAATTTCTGGACCTGGTGTAATTCTTGTAATCCCACCACCGTAGGTGGACATCCAAATCCTGCCTTGCGCATCTTCAACCATGTCGTAGACTGGATTGGAATTAGGGCTGTTTCGGTTATTGGGATTGTATCGGTATCGAACCACTTCTGATGCAATGGTATGGGTGAGCCCTTTTGGATAAAGGTCAAGAATTCCGCCTGACTTGGAAACCCAAAGGTTCCCGGAGGTATCCTCAAAAATGTCTGTAACTGAGCGGGACGCAAATGACTCTTTATTGCCGGGTTGATCTTTTACTAGTCCAAACACCGAGGCTTTCATATCCAATTTGACTACCCCCAGATCATAAAGCCCTATCCATAAATTTTTTTGGTTATCCTCATAAAGGCAAAATATTTCTTCTTCTACCTGACCCGAGGGCCCACCTGAAATATTATTATACCGGATAAACTGTTGCTTCGATTCAGGATTATCACTGACCATACGATTGAGGCCCTTTCCGTAAGTGGCCACCCAAAAGACTCCGTCTGAGTCTTCAAATATGGCAGATACCACGTCATCACTCAAGCTGTTTACATTGTTGGGATCGTGTCTATAATGAAGAAACGTAACCCCTTTGCTGCTCTCAATCATTCGATTGAGACCGCCTCCCCATGAAGAAACCCAAATTCTTCCTTTAGCGTCCTCAATCATTGCAAACGTCGTGTTATTGCTAAGGCTCGACTTTTCTTTTGGATCATGCATGAATCTTTGAAATCTATATTCAGACTGATCGCGGTTCACCAGGTTAATTCCTCCATTCCAGGTGGCCACCCACATCCTCCCTGAACTATCTTCCAAGAATGACATGACGGTATTGTCACTTAGTGAATTTTCATCCTCCGGATCGTGTAGATAGTTGATAAGTTTGGGATTATTTGAGTTTATTTCCTCTTTCTCTAAGACTGATACGCCTCCCCCGTACGTTCCAATCCAGATATCACCATTTCGATCCTCATATAAGGATAGGATTCCGTCGCTTTGTAATGCAAATGGATTGTTTTTGTCTTCTCTCAAGGCCGAAAACGATTCGGTCTTTTTGTTAAAAAGGTTTAGACCCCCGGAGTACGTTCCAACCCACAGGTTCTGATTAGAATCCTCCAAAAGACATCGAACCCGGCCATCTGTTAGTGAAGCACTATCTGGTCCCGCCTTATAGTACTTCCCGGAATAACCGTCGAACCGTAAGAGTCCAGTAAATGTAGCTAACCAGATGTATCCCTCTCTATCCTGGATAATTGAAGAAACTGAAAGGCCATTATCTAACTTCACCGGCTCAAAGTAGGGTGTAGGTAGCTGTCCAGTAGTCAGGAATGCATGGCTCAGTAATAAGGTACTTAATGCGAGGAGAAAAGTTCTTTTCAAGTCAAGTCAGTTGTTAGGCTTTTCAATTATACAGGTAATTGACTAGAAAATGCCTAAAAATAGGTATTGCGAAAAGAAGCGGAATTCAAATAGTTTTATGGTTTCGTAATTTTCACCTAACCCTCTTTATTTATGTCCATAGCTGTCAATACCAATCTTTCCTACTTCCGGCTTCGGAAAATTATCGGATTTCTCGGTGCTTCGATTCCCTTCATAGTGGCTGCAGCTGATCGAAGTTGGCAACCTTCCATAAGTGATTATTATTATACCTCAGGCGGAGTTCTATTTACTGGGATATTGATCCTGACAGGGGTTTTTCTGATGTCTTATCGAGGTCACCAGCGGCAGGGCGAGAAACTGACAGACAACATCATCACTAATTTAGGTGGGTTCTTCTTGGTGATGGTAGCCATGGTTCCTACACCCTACATCGGGGAATGTCTTTCTGGTTGTGATGTGACACCCATTTGCCATTGTGAAAGTGGATGGGGATCCGTTCATTTTGGTTCTGCGGTTGCCTTTTTTGCTTGCATGGGATATTTATCTATCTTCAGATTCACTAGAGGATCGGAAAATTCCAGTAGGGATAAAATCTTAAGAAATAGAATTTATCGAACCTGTGGCTATGGAATGTTGCTTACATTAATTCTTACCGGGGGCTTATACTTTACGATACCTGATAAATTATTTTTCAATTTCATTTACGTTATGGAAGCCATCATGCTTGTTTTTTTTGGATTCAGCTGGTGGGTAAAAGGGAAAGGTTTGGTGTTGATGGGATTGCAGCAAGATGATGAAGAATAAGCTCCGCCAAGCTACATAAGGCTCCACGTTGCCTTCAATATGCAGCTCAAATACAATATTTACTGTTGAACACGTCCTGCTTGCATTCCCTTCTTAGTTGGGCTAATTTGACTGCCTAACCATTTATAACATGAAGAGGATTTTTTTTTATGCCATGACCACAGTACTGACAGTGGTCTCGTTTTCACAACAATTTGATGATGAACTTTTTTCCGGTCTCGAGTTTAGGAGTGTCGGACCGGCATTTACTTCCGGACGAATTTCAGACATTTCCATTCACCCCACCAATGAAAATACCTGGTATGTCGCAGTAGGTTCTGGCGGAGTTTGGAAGACTGAAAACAGAGGGACTACCTGGACCCCCATATTTGATGAACAGCCAGTCTATAGCATTGGCTGCATCACAATAGATCCAAACAATCCTCATACGATCTGGGTCGGTACTGGAGAGAATGTAGGTGGGCGACACGTCGGTTTTGGTGACGGAATCTATAAAAGTGAAGATGATGGCAAAACCTGGAAAAATATGGGCTTGTCCAATTCCAACCACATTTCCAAGATCATTGTGCACCCGGACAATCCAGACATCGTGTGGGTTGCTGCACAAGGCCCTTTGTGGACGAGTGGAGGTGAGCGCGGGTTGTACAAGAGCGTGGATGGTGGAAGTAGCTGGAGTAAGGTACTTGGAGAAGGAGAGTGGACCGGGGTGACTGACATAGTCATAGATCCAGCCAATCCGGAATGGCTGTACGCTGCTACATGGGATCGACATCGTACCGTTGCCGCATACATGGGTGGCGGGCCTGGTTCCGGGCTTCATCGAAGTACAGATGGTGGCGAAAATTGGGAAAAGCTAACTTCAGGAATTCCCAAAACCAATCTTGGGAAAATAGGTCTGGCTATTTCACCCTTCAATTCAGATGTTATTTACGCTGCCATTGAGGAAGATCTGCGAAAAGGAGGCATTTACATGTCTGTCAACAAAGGAAAAACCTGGAAGAAACAATCAGACGCTGTTTCTGGAGGTACTGGGCCGCATTACTATCAGGAACTCTACGCATCACCCCATCAGGAGGGAAGGTTATACCTGGCAAACAATAGTATGTTAGTTTCAGACGACCATGGCAAAAACTATCGAACACTGAAAAGAAAAGGGGTACACTCAGATAGTCACGCCATCGCATTCACGGATGATCCCAATTACATTTTGTTAGGAACGGACGGCGGGCTCTATCAGACATACGATCTGGCCCAAAACTGGAATTTCATTAATAACATGCCCATTACGCAATACTATAAGGTAGCCGTTGATGATTCTGAGCCATTCTACTATATCTATGGAGGGACGCAGGATAATGGGTCTCATGGAGGACCTTCTAGAACGCCCAATTCTACCGGGATCCGAAATTCTGATTGGTGGAAAACACTTGGAGGCGACGGTCATCAGTCGGCCATAGAGCCCGGTAATCCGGCAATCACTTATGCACAGAGTCAACACGGTGTACTTCATCGAATTGATCAGATTACCCGTGAACAAATCTACATTGCACCCCAACCAGGCGAGGGAGAACCTGAGGAGCGATACAATTGGGATGCACCGATCCTTGTGAGCCCGCATGATCCGGCTACTATCTTTTATGCTTCTTCCAGAGTTTGGACTTCTCAGAACCGAGGAGATAATTGGACTGCAATTTCCGGAGACTTGACTAGGCAGGAGGAACGAATATCACTTCCAATCATGGGGAGACTGCAGAGTTATGAAAATCCATGGGACTTATACGCAATGTCCTACTATAGCACCATTACTTCCCTGGCTGAGTCACCCCAGCAGCAAGGGTTGATTTATGCAGGTACAGACGACGGACTTATTCAAGTTACAGAAGATGGCGGTAAGACTTGGACCAAGTTTGAGTTGGGAGCTATTAAAGGAGTTCCCTCCAGACCTTTTGTAAATGATGTCAGGGCCGACCTTTTTGATGCGAACGTGGTTTATGCTGCATTAGACAACCATAAGTATGGTGATTATAAGCCATACCTGCTGAAGAGTGAGGATAAGGGCAAATCATGGAGCTTGATGAGTGGAAACCTACCGGACAAACATCTGACCTGGCGGTTGGTGCAAGATCACGTGGATCCTAATCTACTGTTTGTAGCGACTGAATTTGGTATTTTCTTTACCAAAGACGGAGGCACAAACTGGAACCAACTAAAAAGTGGATTACCCACGATCTCCTTTAGAGACCTCACCATCCAAAGAAGAGAAAATGACCTCGTAGGTGCCTCCTTTGGAAGGAGTTTCTACGTGTTAGATGATATTACACCTATCCGAGAAATGACACAATCAGACGCCGATGCTGAAGCAAAATTATTTTCTGTAAGAGATGCTTATTGGTACGATGAATATTCTGCAGTCGGGTCACAGGGATCCATTTATTCGGCTGAGAATCCTCCATTCGGCGCAACCTTCACTTACTACTTAAAAGAAAAAATCAAGACCAACAAAGCACTGAGAAGGGAAAAAGAAAAGGAACTTAACAAAAAAGGAAGCAATGTGCCATTTCCCGGATGGGAGACGCTGGAAGAAGAGAGGTGGCAGGAAAAACCATCGATCGTTTTGGTGGTGAAAGATGGTAAGGGCACTGTCGTCAATCGTATTGAGGGAAAAAATAAATCCGGAATCACCAGAGTAAGTTGGGACCTGAGTGTTGCAGCAAAAAGCGTGATTGAACTTGAAGGGAATAACTCGAACTGGGAATTCCCTGCAATCCCCGGCAACTACACCGTCACCCTGAATAAAGTTGTAGATGGAATAATGACTGAATTATCCAGTCCTCAAGCGTTTGAAGTCAAACCACTGTGGAAGGAAACAGCCTTACCTCCTGCGAGTCATGATGAAATTGCAGAATTCCTTTCATCGCTTGAAACCTATCGGTTGACGATGAGCCAAACAGGAGTGGACCTTGACAATGCGATGAAGCAAACTAAGGCAATGAAAACAGCTCTTTCCAGGGCTGATCGACCAGTTGCTGAACTAGTTAAACAATTGCATACGGCCAATGGGCGTTTGCTGCGCCTAAACTCCCAGGTCCGAGGCAATGAGGCAAAAAATGCCATTGGAGCCGACGAAACTTCAATCCCAACCCCTCGGAGCAGATTTTTCTATGCAGCCAGAGGTGCCAGTACGACCCACGGACCGACGGAGATGCATAAAGAAAGTTTGAAGATTGGATTAAAACAACTTGCTTCCATCAGAGCTGAGCTGGATGATATTTTGGAAAATGTCATGCCAAAGCTCCAAGAGGCAATGGAAGCGGCTGGAGCACCCCCCATTGAGACCTACTAAGAAAACAGGAAGGCCGATCCATACTTGGATCGGCTTTTTTATTGGATTGGAGACTCGATCACTGTTTGGTGCCAAAGAGTAAAAAATCTTGTGATCCCCGATTGCTTAGAAATAGATCGTTGAGGCCATCTCCATTAAAATCGGCAACATCAATATCGAATCCACGACCCTTAACCGGGTCCGGAAGTATCGGCACATTTGCCTCTACGAATACTCCCTTTCCATCATTGAGATAGATACTGAAGGGAGTCAATCCATCAAATCTTGGCCCATTCGTATTTCCAGTGATGATGTCCACATCATCATCCTGGTCGATATCCAGGAATGCAACGCCAAAACAGCGATTGTCGTCTTTTGGGAGATGTGTGCTAGTAATGTCTGAAAAAAAACCTTTTCCACCGTTGAGTAGTAGCCGGTTTTGTCGTTCGGCATTTTCAACAAAGGCCTGAACGTTTCCAAATAGTACATCCAAGTCTCCATCTCCATCAATATCGGCTACGTCAACTTCCCGGGTTTCTTCCGGTGAATCTCGGTAGGGGAGACGCTGGGCGGATTGATCTTCGAAATAACCTTCACCATTGTTGATCAAAATTCGATTGGCATCTTCATTGCCAACCAATAGGTCAAGATCACCGTCACCGTCAAGATCAGCAGTGGTTAGGTCTTGCGTTACATCATTGAAAGCGCCGAGCCGTGAGATGCTTTCATCAACAAAATATCCATTTCCGTCATTGATAAGAGCATAGTTCTGTCCATTGTTTCCAATCAAAATATCTGGTGCAGCATCCTTGTTGATATCAATGATTACGACAGAATTTGACGTTCCTGTTACGAGGATGCGATGACCCCCATCAGAAAAAGTTCCATCGCCATTATTTAAGTATAATTCGTTTGTTTGGTCATCCTCGCTAACAATCAGAATGTCAGGATCGCCATCCAAATCAAAATCTGCAACTCCAATATCCTCACTATCATGGGCCACTTGTGGAATTCTACGAGTACTTTCATTGGTAAAATGACCAGTTCCGTCATTGATCAGCAAGATGTTCGGGCGGTGTTCATTCGCAATGAGGATATCGAAGTCCCCGTCCTGATCAAAATCTGCAACTGCTGCATCCATGGAGAGTTGCTGTAAATCAGCATAAGGTAGGTGGGTTTTGGTTACATCTGAAAATAAGGTGTGTACAGTTTGACTTGCTGTCTGTTTAGGCTGCGTACACCCAGTCATTATCGCTGAAAGGGAAATGAGGGCCAGAAAAAGAGAGGATATTCTCATTATTTATGATTTTTGGAATCACACGAACCTAAGTCAGACTCATTCCAATTCAATTTGATATTACATAGAAGGTCAAATTTTGCTTGCTAGCCTTTCGTAGAGGTTCGTCAAGTTGCGGACCAAAAAAAAGTCTGGCAAACCAGATCGTGTTTGAAGTAGTTTGTAGATTACACAAAACCTAAACATCGTATGAGGAAGTTATTTTACTCCATTTTCAGTCTATTACTTTTTGCCCAAATGGTGATAGCTCAGGACCGGATCACTGGTGAGCCT
>CAZQDI010000045.1:0-26248 GCA_964591785.1 uncultured Roseivirgaceae bacterium | reverse complement strand
TTAGTAGAAATATGGCTTTAGGTAAAAATTAAAAAAAGAAGAAATTGATTCCCGACTCCAAGCAGAGCAAGGAGAACACAGATAAGGAGCCCTCTGAAGAGTTGGCAAACAAACCAAGGAAAAGGGCAAAAGTCAAAGCAACCGCAAAATCAAGTAGTAAGCCGTCTGCTAAACGGCAATCGGCAAAGGCAGCAGTCGGACCCAAGAGCAAGCAATCCCCATCCAGTAAGAAGGAAACCAAAAAAACACCCACAAAAAAAGCTCCTGAAGTCCAACAGGTGGAGGCTCCTAAAGCACAGCCAAAACCCAAGAAGATCATAGAAAACGTAATTCCTACCGTTGAAGAATCGGCAGCAACTCCAAAGAGTATTGAAACAATAGAAGCGCAGACTACTCTTGCAAGAGATCAACACCAGCCGGTGCAAAACACCAGCCATGATCAGATTATTTCAGCCTATTCGATCTACATTGCTCAAGAACTGTATGAGAGGAAAGTATCGCTGCGAGAGAGGTATCGGAAAGAAGTAATTGAACTCAAAGGGAAGTCACTTCAGTTTATTTTAATCACGATCGGGTCCGAACGCTATGCACTGGATATCGACTGCGTTAAAGAAGTAGTTCCAATCCCAACAGTTTCGAAAACGCCAAATACCCCTGAGCACATCAAAGGAGTGGCGAATGTTCGTGGGACTACCTACGCCGTTTTTGATCTTGCAGCGAAGTTCCAAATCATTGGCCAGGAAGTTCCGAGGTACCTGCTTGTGCTCTCAAGTCAAGAATTAAAATCAGGCATTCCGTTGAGCACCCTGCCGACAAATTTCAAAATCAATGGAAATGAAATATCGCATTCTCTTCAAACCATCGAGAACGCATTAATTGATGCATCCTATATCAAGGGAATCATTAGGAATGAGGAAGAACTGATCTATTATATGGATATAGTCGAATTACTAAAAAATGATAAAGCGATTGTGATACCTGATAATCTAGTTGAAGAGAAGTGACGGGAAAACTCAAAGTTTTGGTTGTAGATGATTCTGCATTTATGAGGTTGCTCATTTCTGACCTACTTTCCGAGGACAGTGCGATTGAAGTGATTGGGTCTGCTGTGAACGGACTAGAGGCAAAGGAAAAGGTGGTCGAATTAAAACCGGATGTAGTAATCCTTGATCTTAACATGCCGGAGTACGATGGTATTTATGCGGTAAAATCGATTATGGCTGAGCGAGTTACTCCCATTCTTATTTTAAGTTCGGTCGGAAATACGGATTTGCAACCGGTATTTGATGCGCTGAAGCACGGGGCAGTTGACTATATGAATAAGCCCAATCGCAATAAGTCTAAGATGCGTGAAATCAGTGATGAGCTTGTGCAAAAGGTCAAAAGTGCAGCACGAGCGAAGCCACGTAAAATTGCGGAACCGCTCGCTATTAAAACTTCAAGCATTAGCAAGAAAGACACAAGAAAAAGTAGAAAATTTGATATTGTCGCAATTGGAGCTTCTACGGGAGGTCCTTCTGCGATCGAGCGCGTGCTGACGGTCCTGCCAAAAGACTTTAGCATCCCCGTGGTAATTTGTCAGCATATGCCACAATCATTTATTCCACCTTTTGTCCAGCGACTCAATTCCCTGACAGAACTTGACGTAGTGGCTGCTTCGAAGGATATGCAGCCGGTTCCGGGGACAATTATGTTTTGTCCTGGACATGCCAACCTTATTTTTAACGAGATTGATGGGGTGCCCAAAGTCGACTTTACAGATCAAGTGTTTCGTGAGTATAATAATCCTTCCATCAACGCCATGATGTTAAGTGTTGCAGAGATCTTTCAAAAAAGAGCCATTGGTGTTATACTAACAGGGATGGGCAAAGACGGGCTGGAAGGTATGAGATCTATTCATAAGAACGGGGGCTACACCATCACACAAAATAAAGAGACAAGCATTATCTATGGCATGCCAAAGGTTGTGGCCGACGCGGGTCTGGCCAAAGAATCTCTGGACATAAAAGAAATTGGAAACCATCTAATCAACCTGCAGTGACGTGAAATCAAAAGAAGACGAATATCGACAGTTATTCCTCTCTGAAGCATTGGAGAACTTTGAGGAATTAAATAAACTCTTCATTGACCTGGAGAAAGATCACGGCAATAGGAAAGTGATTGCCAATATATTTAGGATCATTCATACGCTGAAAGGCAACGCCATGGGCATGGGCTATGATAAAATAGCTGAATTGGCCCATGTGATGGAGGATGTTTTTGGGGCAATTAAAGAGGGTGAAATCTCCTTAGAACGTGAACTCGTCAATAGCTTATTCAGAGCCAACGATAAGTTGGGAGGGCTAATTAATAGTTTAAACACAGGGGAGAAGGTCAGTTATCTGGGGATTAAAACAAAACTGGCCATCTACCTAAAAAATGAAAGAAACGCCAACAGCGAGGAAGGAGAAGAAGGGAAGGAAGTGGCTGATAATCAGGGGGCCAATGAGGTGGCATCGGAAGTGCAGGAGGAACCGCAAGGGGAAGCCGGTGATGAAGGAGCAGGGGATCAATCGTCTATTTCTTTTGCTGAGATTGTACAGATTCCAGTAAAGAAAATGGATGAATTACTCAATATGGTTGGCGAGCTTGTCATTGAAAGAGACCGGTTGATCTCCTATTTTGGTGAAAACTCCAACAGCACGCTTGAATTTGAAGGGCTCAAAAGGATCTCTGCGAACCTCCATTATGGTATTATGAATGCCAGGATGGTACAAATGGGGTTTTTGTTCAATAAGTTTCACCGGGTACTAAGAGATGCAGCGGTAGCAGAACAAAAGGATGTTCAGCTTCATCTCAAGGGAACTGAAGTAGAAATCGACCGCAACATTCTTAAGATCATCAGTGACTCACTCGTTCATGTGGTAAGAAATGCAGTGTCACACGGCATTGAAGACTCCCAAAACAGAGCGAAAACAACTAAGCCGCCTACTGCGACTGTCACTTTAGAGGCTAACCTTGAAAAAGACAATGTGGTATTGACTGTATCTGACGACGGACGTGGCATAGATGCAGGCGTGATAAGAAGAAAGGTCATTGAAAAGAAGCTGATTTCGAAGGATGCTGCTGACCAGCTTGGAGATAAGGAAATCATCAGATACATCTTCGAGCCAGGTTTCTCCAGTGCGGAGAAGGTGACAGAAATATCCGGGCGCGGAGTTGGTATGGATGTGGTGAAAAGATCTGTAGAATCCATTGGGGGACAGGTATTGATCGATACAGAAATTGGGTCCGGCACGTCCATTCATTTAATTCTTCCTTCTTCGCTAGCCTTGAAAGGGGCATTGCTGTTTACAGTAGAGGAGCAGGAATATGCCATTCCACTGACTTACATTGATTCGGTCAGTTACATCAAGAAGTCAGATATTCATAATCTGAGTAATAATTTGATGGTTAACTACCATGATACTTCCGTTTCACTGGTTTTCCTAAGAGATGTATTTTCATCGGGCGTTCGGGAGGACTTTTCCCTCGAAGCTACTTTTGAGGATCAAATGAGTGCCATCGGGGAGCAGGAAGTGCTTAATGTGATCATGGCAAAGCACTCTGGAAGAAAGATTGGTTTGGTGGTTGATAAATTGTTGCGTCAAAAGGAAATTATTGAGAAAAAGCTGCCGAAACCGTTGGATTCAGGGAAGCTCCTTAGTGGTTCTACAATTCTGGGATCAGGAAATGTGTGTCCGGTTCTTGATATTGCTTCCATCATGGATATTTACTTTCAATCAGCACTGAAAAACCAAGCCGTATAGCACCGATTTCCACAGATATTATCAGTGATGAAGAACTGACGGCATTGATGCAGGCCATCAATAATCGTTATGGACTTGATTTCACAAACTATGAACACTCTTCACTAAAGAGGGGCATCATCAGATTGATGATGAAGCACAAGATGGAAACGATCATCGAGTTGTGGAGTGTGGTTTTAAAAGACAACGAGTTTTTTAAAAATGCCATCGACGACCTTTTGGTCAATCTGACAGAGTTATTCAGAAATCCGGATGTTTGGATTAGGCTACGGGACGATGTTCTGAAGCAGTATGCAGGCAAGCAAGTCAGTGTTTGGCATGCAGGGTGTTCCACTGGTGAGGAAGTATATACCATGACTTTCCTATTGGAATCGATGAATATGCTGTCTAGAGCAAGATTGACAGCTACCGATCTAAGTACCACTGCCCTCAGTAAGGCAATTAAAGGGGAATATTCCCTATTGCTCCTCAAACAGTACTTGATTCCGTTTCTGAAGTTTTTTCCTAACAAAGGGATGGAGGACTACTTTGATTTTCATGATACCTATGCAGGTATTAAGTCCAGGTATCAAACCAATGTAGTATTCAAAAAGCATAATCTGGTCGCGGATCCGATGGCAGATAAATTTGACATCATATTTTGCAGGAACGTGATGATCTATTTTGATGATACGCTCAAGGAACGGGTATTAAAGCTGTTGCACCAATGCTTGAAACCGGATGGGTATTTGATTATTGGTTACTATGATATTATGCCGGATTTTGGAAAAGAGTATTTTGGTATTCATGATGTAAAGACCAGAATCTATAAGCGTAAATCCAAATAATGAAACGCCGATGAAAGTACTAATTGTAGACGATTCCACTTACATAAGAAATACCATCAAGACAACCCTTACGGAGCATGATTTTGAGGTGGTGGGCGAGGCGGCAAATGGGGAGGAAGCTATTGATATGGCCCTTGAACTGAACCCAGATGTCATTACATTGGATAATATCCTGCCGGATATGACAGGGATTGATATTCTGAGAATACTGCAAAAAAATAAGCACCAGGCAATGGTGATCATGATCAGTGCGATCGGACTGGAATCTACACAAGCAAATGCAGATGAACTAGGGGTACACCACTACCTGATAAAACCGATCGATCACAATTATTTGGTAGAAATTTTACAGGAGGCCGATTCGAAATGAAAGGATTTGGACGAAAAAGACCAATTTTAACTAAATATTAGCGTATTTTAATGCTCATATTACAACCAACTAAAACTAAATGATACCCGATTTGAATGACAGTGAACTAAAAGTCGCCACCAAGCTGATATTTGAAGGCTTGTCCATGGCGAAGGCTTCGATGGAGCAAATTTTACAAAGCCCAATCAATATTGAACAAATCGAATACGGGACATCAGACATGGACATCAATCGCTTTGGCGGGGATGACTCTGAAGTTCACGTGATAAAGACCGAACTATTGGGCGAATTGAAAGGAACCAGTCATCTTATTTTCTCAGAGCAAGAGGTCAAGAAGCTTTATGAATCTTCACTTCCAAAAAACATCGTTGAGGATGATTCCAAGGAAAGTACGATCATGAAACTTGGCTTCCTTACCGAAATTGATAACATGGTTTCGGCCGCGGTAATCACCGAGTTTTCCAATTTTCTTGGTGTCGAGATCTACGGAAATGTTCCGTCACTTAAGGTGATCAAGCCGAAAGAAATCAATGATTACCTCATAGAAGAAAGCAGCGAATTAGAACAGATTATCCACTTTAAGGCTGTTTTTGAAGGCAAAGAACTAGACATCTGCCCTGATTTTATCTGGGTATTTCACAACAAGTTTGTCGACAAGATCAAAGACCTTGTCGCCAAGTAATAAATTAACCAACAACCAAATAAGTAAATAAAATGAGCAAAACTGTTTTAGTAGTAGACGATTCGATCTATATGAGGTCTTTAATCAAGACTGCAATGGAAGGTGCTGGTTATGAGGTGGTTGGAGAGGCACAAAATGGCGAAAGTGCCATTGATCTTGCCTGTTCATTACAGCCGGACTTGATCACGCTTGACAATATTTTGCCTGATATGATGGGCTTTGAAATTCTGAAGGTGATCAAAGAAGAAGGCGTAGAATCAAAGGTGATCATGATCAGTGCAGTGGGTCAGCAGACAGTTGTCAACAAGGGCATTTCTTTAGGTGCAGCAGAATATATTGTAAAACCTTTTACTGAAGAAGATCTACTGAAAGTAGTAGAGAAGGTTATGTCTTAACCCGACTATCGGAATGATCAAAAGACTTCACAACTTACCAATACGCAAAAAATTTGCAGTAATTATCATCCCTTTGATTGTGGTGATCGTAGCATTTGACTACCTGCAAGTACGATACCACTTCTTGGATTACACAGATTCGGTGCGTCTGAACAAGGCAATTGTCGTCGGAATTGAGATTAACCATGTGGTTCACGAAATCCAAAAGGAAAGGAGTATCTCTTCGGGTTATTTATCCAATCAGGGGCAGTCTTTTGATCGGAAACTGGTTGCGCAACGGAGACGGACAGACAGTACTTTAAATAAGTATTTCCTGGAATTGGAAGGAGATCATTTGGATGATCTGTTGGAACTGCATCGGGAAGATCTCGATCGGTTGAATACCTATTTCCAACGTCTTGAAACACTCAGGACTGGGATTGACCAGAGTCGGATTTCTTCAGAGGAATCCATTGATCGGTTTTCTGCAATCAATGATGCAGCCTTAAACACCGTTATTAAACTGATTGATGAAACAAGAGATAAAGAAGTAGCGCAACAAGTACATGCGCTCATTTATTTTTTGAAGTCTAAGGAATACGCCAGCATCGAGCGTGCAATAGGGACACAAGCCTTCTCAATGAATCATTTGGGCTTTGATCTTTACAATAAGTTCACAACCCTTGTTGCGAATCAGAATTCTTACTTGGACGCGTTTAGGATTATTGCCAATCAAGACTTTGTTAACTACAATGGTAAGATGGTCAATGGAGAGTCGGTGGAGGAAGTAATCCGTATGCGGGAAGTCTTGTTTCAGAACGATACCTTACTGGAGAGCCCTGATCACTGGTACGAGGTGAGTACTGATAAAATCAACCAGATAAAGCGAGTCGAAGACTACATGTCTGATAAAATTCAGACTTCAGTCGAACAAATCAAAAACAGGTCTGTGGCAAGTTTTTGGACTTTTTTAGTCCTAGATATCACCATTGGAGTGCTGGCATTTTGGTTGATGACAAGCATTGTTACGAACCTTTTGAAAAACGTAAGCTTACTTGAAACATTTACCAGAAAGATCTCTTCTGGAGATCTGTCGCAAAAAGTGCAGATAGAAACCCGAGATGAACTGGGCCAATATGCAAAGACCTATAACAAAATGGTCCACGAGATTAGGAAGTCTCATTTTCAGTTGAAAAAGCAACGGGACAAGGCCAACTTCATGTACAAGAATATTTATGGAGTATCGCTTGTCGTATTTGAAAATATTCAACAAGGTATTTTTCTACTCGATAAAGACTTTAAAATTTCGAAGTTTCATTCCAAGGCAATGAATGAAATTTTCAATAATGAACGGATAGCAGGAGAGAACTTCACCAATTTTATGAGGCCGCTGATACTTCCAAGAGAACTGGAGGCACTAGAGATGTTTATGCGACATCTTTTTAACTTGGAAATGGATGAAGATGTGGTGAATCAATTGAATCCGATAGATCAGGTAAAGATTCATACCGAACGTGATGGAATTGTTGCGACCAAATACATACGGGTTGATTTTACCAGAATTCTTAGGAAAGACAAGATTACTAACATTATGGTCACCGTGTCTGATGAGACCGAGTCTGTATTGTTGCAACAACACCTTGAAGAAGCGGAGAAGAAGAAGCAACTCGAGACAGAAAGGGTGTTGAGTATTCTAAGGATCGATCCTTCTGTTCTCAGAGGATTTCTGCACAATTCCAAAAAAATGCTCAAGAGCATTTCCGAGAGATACGAACAGCATGACTCCGATGAGTTTACTGATCTATTAAGTTTCACCTTTGAGACCGTACATAATCTAAAAGGAAACGCAGTTGTCATTGGCATGGAACTGATGGGTAACAAGTTCCATGAAATTGAAGATGCCATCACGAAACTTCAGTCGAAGGAAGTTAGAGGTAAGGACTTTTTGGCAGTACTTTATGAAGTAGACGAAGCCGATCGAATGATCGCAGAAATATCTGAAATGCTTGATAAGATCGTTAATATCTACAAGAAAGTTCCCGCTGAAGGCGATGATGCAGATAGGGTGATGCTGGTCAATACCCTGGAACAGGGAGCTGAGACCCTTAGTAAAGAGATGGGTAAGAATGTAGAGTTGGTATTTCAAAATGAAGAAGATGTCGTCCTAGCCAAGGAATATGTGGAGCCATTCAGAGATATCATGATCCAACTGATCAGGAACTCAATCGTCCATGGCATTGAACCACCTGATGTGAGAATGGAGAGAGGTAAGGTGATGGTGGGAATGCTTCGAATAGAGATGCACCGCGATGAGCATGATCTTATTATCAAGTACTCAGATGATGGTCGGGGACTTGATCTGGAGAAGATTAAGATGAAGGCGGTTGAAAACGGCATCGTGACAGAGATGGGGTTAAAGGATATCACCGAAGACGACTTGAAAAAGATGATCTTTCAGGAAGGTTTCTCTACGACCGACAAAGCAGATAAGCACTCTGGAAGAGGTCAGGGTATGCAGCTTGTCAGCAATTTAATCGCTGATAGCAATGGATCATTCAGTATCAATCATGTTCAGGGAGAGCTGTTCGAAATCACCATTCGGTTCCCCTACATTGAAGAGGAAAAAATAGAAGAAATTCCAAATTCGGAAGAATGAAAAAGAGGTTATTAATTGTGGACGATTCTTCCGTAATGCGAAGGACAATTGAAAAAAACCTTCAGGAGTATGACCTGGAGATTATTGGGCAAGCATCAAATGGAGTTGAGGCATTGGATATTGTGAGGGACGAAATGCCAGATGTGATCACATTGGACATTACCATGCCTGAAATGGACGGTATTGCGTGCCTGGAGGAAATTATGAAAATTCATCCTGACGCAAAAGTCATGATCATTACTGCTTTGTCAGATAAATTGACCGGATTAACTGCTTTGGATAAGGGCGCAAGAGGATTTATGTTCAAACCAGTGAATTCTGAAGACCTCTCAAAAGCTTTCGACAAACTATTGAAAAGAAATGGACAATAGGAAAGAAGAATTTGAATCAACCTGCAACCTCTTTATCAATTCGGTAAGCAATTATTTTAAACACCTTACTGAGATTGATTCAGACATGAAAGTGCCATATCTCAAAGAATCCAATGGATTGGTGTTGAAAGATTTTACTGGAATGATCGGTATTTCGGGAGGAAGAAAAGGTTTTGTTTACATATCCGCTGATAAGGAAATGTTTGCAGATCTAATCAATATGTTCATTGGTATTGAAGACCCTTCTGACGAAGATATCCTGGATATGGCTGGTGAGATTTCGAACGTAGTAGCAGGGAATGTACGCGCAAACCTGGGTGCTAATTTTATGATTTCTGTACCAACAGTGTTTAAGGGAATGCCTGATGAATTGGAAATTCCTGAGGACGTATCTGTGTATGTCATACCAATTAGTTGGAAAGGGCACGAGGCATTCGTAGTGATTGGTCTGGATTAATTTAAGAAAGGGTTGTCCATGTATGAGCTCAGTAAATCAAAATCAACCTCCGATGAAAACTGGCTTGACAACCTTGACAAAATTCAAGATGTAGCCAGGAAGAATTATTTTTCAGTGCTTCCAGATGAGGAGGAGTTAGCTAAGTACTTCTCCGAAGCCTTCGTAATTAATAATCCCAAAGGACGAGTTGGTGGCGATGGATTTTGGTTTCATACCAACGGAGTTGATGCCTTTTTGGCCCTGTTTACCTGTGTTGGTGAAGGTCATCTTGCCAGTATGATGATCAGGATCTACATGAACGCGCTTAAGAAGATGGTGGATGGGTATTCTATTGAATTTCCGGGATCGATTCTCCAATTTTTGCATCGGGAGGTACTAGCTCGATTCAAGGATAAAAACAACATCTTGCTGAATACCAACGCGAATGTCGGGATTGTCAAAATGAATCTAAAGTCCAAAGAAATGGAATTTGCTGGAGCCAATATGAATCTATTCCAGGTTCAAAGGTCTGGAGTGAAAATGATTGAGGGCGAGCAGCAGCAAGTGGGAGAAACTTCGGACAAAGTGTTTAGCTATCCATCAATTTCAATAGAAAATATAAACGAATCTTCCTTTTACCTATGCAGTTCGGGGCTTACTAATCTTATTGGAGGTCCGGAATTCAGAAAACTGGATGTGAAAGATATAGGTGGCTTCTGGAGGGAAAAAAGACCGGAAGCAATGATTGATCAAAAGAAACTGACTGAAAAGTTCTTACATGACTGGTCAGGCGTGAAAGGTCAAAATGACGACGTGATGGTCATAGGATTTAAACCCTAATCTTTTTGGATTAGTCCGCAAGTCTTCTTAGGCGGACCTGTAACAGAGGTTACAAGCAGTGTGAATTCTCTTTTGTAAATTGGAAAAAAATACAAACGCTTTGCGATACGATCGGAGAGAATTTATTGGAAAAAGCTCATTAGCTGTGGTTTCATTGGCTCTTGGTACGGAGATTGTCTTCGGGAAGCTAATGCCAAAGGACTACGTTCCTGTTGCACTCAAACAACAAGACTTTTATAAGGATTTTGAGAAGGACCGTGCAATGGTTATTCTGAATAACAGGCCGTGGAATGCAGAAGCAAGCGCCCATATCTTGGACGATGAAGTGACTCCCGCTTCAAGAATGTTTGTAAGAAACAATGGATTAATCCCGAAATCAATTGATGCAAGCAAGTGGACGCTAACGATTGATGGCGAATCAACGCTGCAAAAGAAAGTGTATTCCCTAAAAGACCTTAAGGAGTTTCCAAAACAAACTTATCAGCTAACATTGGAATGTGGTGGAAATGGTCGAAGTGAGTTTGATCCGCCTGCAAAAGGAAATCAGTGGACCATTGGAGCGGTCTCTTGTGCAAACTGGACAGGAGTGAGGCTAAGAGATCTACTTGAAGACGTAGGAATTGGTAGCGATGCAGTTTATATCGGTTACTACGGTAAAGACCTTCATTTGAGTGGTGATTTGGCTAAGAATCCGATTTCCAGGGGCGTACCTATCTCAAAAGCAATGATGGATGAGACCTTAGTGGCTTACGAAATGAATCATGAACCGATTCCAATGGTGCATGGATTTCCACTGCGATTGGTTGCTGGTGGTTGGCCCGCCTCTGCTTCCGGAAAATGGATCGATCGACTAAGTGTTCGAAATAAAGTCCATGATGGTGCTAAGATGGGCGGCTCCTCTTATCGGGTTCCATGCGAAGGAATACAGCCAGGAGCAGAGGTGTTGGATGAAGACATGTGCATCATCGAATCCATGCCGGTAAAATCATTGATTACCTATCCCAGGACCGGAGCGACCATTGAAAGCGGCCAATCTCTTGAAATCAGAGGCCATGCCTGGGCAGGTGAACTCCAGGTGAGTACGGTAGCCTACAGTATCGATTTTGGAGTGACCTGGAGGGAGTGTAAACTTAGCGATCCCGTCAATCGACTGGCCTGGCAACATTGGTTTGCCAAGGTTAAATTTCAGACAAAAGGATACTATGAGGTGTGGGCTAAAGCTACTGATGAGAAGGGGAGGCAGCAACCGATGATTCTGCCGGGCTGGAATCCAAAAGGTTACCTTAACAATGCATGCCATCGAATTGCTGTAAAGGTCACCTAACATGAAAGAAGAAAAACTCATTAATACACTGCATAGTGTCTATTTGGTTCTTAAGTCCATTTTTTGGGTACTGTTGGTTTTGTTGAGCATCGTTGTAATTCTTGGGGGTTCGCTTTTCTTCAGTGGAAGTCAGAGAATGGTTTATTCAGAGTCACCAAAGGAAGAGTTCGTAGTAGTGGACGGCGTCCATCTGGAGACTGGCTTGATCGATAGCCCTGGTGTAACGCTGGTGATAAACAACTGTACCACATGCCATTCTGCACAATTGATTATTCAGAATAAAATGAAGTTAGAAGGATGGAAAAGCACTATCAGGTGGATGCAGGAAACCCAAAATTTATGGGATTTGGGGGAAAACGAGCAAACAATATTGGAGTATCTGGCTTTAAACTATGGGCCAGATTCATTTGGGAGAAGAAAAAATCTTGAAAATATAGAGTGGTATCAACTAAGGGATCAGTGATGGATTATCAGCAGATTATTTTCGACAGTTATGAGGGGTATGCGAGTTATTTGTGGCAAGAATTAACCAATCCGTCTTGGCACAATTATTTCTACTGGCTAATAGGAATCTCTGTTTTGTTTTATGGCCTTGAATTACTGCGTCCATGGCGTGAAGAGCAGCCAAAATTTAGAAAAGACTTTTGGCTCGACTTCTTCTACATGTTCTTTAATTTTTTTCTTTTCTCGCTAATTATCTATAATGCTGCTTCTAATGTGGTGGTTAACTTCTTTAACTCGCTACTTGCAGAAATTGGAGTCACCAACCTTCTCGCATTTGAGGTAATGACTTGGCCAGTCTGGGCTCATTTACTGATTGGGTTTGTGTTACGTGATTTTATCCAATGGTGGGTGCATCGGTTGCTTCATCGGATTCCTTTTCTTTGGGAATTCCATAAAGTGCACCATTCAGTACAGCAGATGGGTTTTGCTGCTCATTTGCGCTATCATTGGATGGAAAACGTGGTGTATAGATCTTTAGAATATTTACCATTAGCATTGATCGGAATTGGATTGAGGGATTTCTTTGTGATACACATTTTCACTTTGGCTGTTGGACACTTCAATCACTCAAATTTTAGGTTGAAGCTTGGATTCTTAAAATATGTATTCAATAATCCACAAATGCATATTTGGCACCATGCCTATCATCTTCCGGAAGAGAGAAAATTTGGAGTAAACTTTGGTCTCACCCTCAGTGTTTGGGATTATTTATTTAAGACCAATTACATCCCCCATGACGGCAAGGATATTAAGTTAGGATTTCCAGGAGTTGAGAAATTTCCCGAAAATTTCATTTCTCAAAGCTTTCATGGTTTCAAAAAACCAGACTGAGCTACTTGCTATTCTCGTAGTATTCCATCGCCTTTGGCATGTTCTGGTTTAAATCAGAAATACGAGTATCATGGGATGGATGAGTAGACATAAATTCCGGGGGTGCCTCGCCTCCACTGAGGGAAGACATACGTTCCCAAAACTTTGGAGCTTCCTGCGGGTCATATCCAGCCATTGCCATGAAGTATAAGCCTAACTTATCTGCTTCCGACTCATGCTTTCTGGAAAATGCTAATATTCCAAGGGAGGTGGCTGCACCTGCTCCTTGAAGGATTAATTCAGACGAAACAGTTGGGGCATTTCCTCCCGTTAAGAGGATGCTAGCGATCCCTAAGCCCGTTTGCGCAGCATACTGATTGCTGATACGTTCACTCCCGTGATTTGCAATGGCATGTGCAATTTCGTGACCCATGACCACCGCTACACCAAGTTCATCCTGGCAAATCGGCATGATACCAGTGTAAAAGGCCACTTTGCCACCAGGCATACACCAGGCATTTACAGTTTTATCGTCTTTGATCAAATTGTATTCCCATTGATAATCATCAAGATAACTAAGCTGTCCCTGTTCTTGAAAATACTGCTCTACAGCTCGCTGTATGCGGGTACCCACTCGCTTCACCATTCTCGATTCGTCGGTACCTGTGAGAATATCACCTTCCTTTTTTACCAACTCATATTGTTCAAAGCTCATCGGAAAGATTTTATCATTCCCCACCACATTAAACTGTGATCTTCCACTGATAGGGACAGATGTACATTGATTTAAGCATCCAAAGAGGATTGCAAGAGAAACGGTCCTTAGTAGCCTCATAATGATCTATTTTAATTCAAGTTAAGGTCTCTAAATGTATTCCGGAATAAGGGAAGGGCATTTTTAATTGTTTTAACTACTAAATAGCCAATCTTATGCCAAAAAACCTAACGTTGTTCAGCATGCTTTTATTGGTGCTTAATGTTCAAAGTCAGTCATTGATTCTCAATGACCTTGACTCTGCAGATTATTTTGATTTCTGGGAAGGGAAGTGGGATGCAACATGGCCCGAAGGAGACAAACTCGGTAAGGGGACTAATGAACTTACCTGGATCATGGGAGGAAGAGTGTTGCAGGAAAATTTCCAAATTCACGAAGGACAGTCCAAAGGTTTTTTAGGAGGATCATTAACCGTGTTTCAGCCCAGGACCAATACCTGGAGGCAGGCCTGGGCTGATAGTCAAGGTGGATACTTCGACTTTATCGGAACCTTTGAGGGCGACAAACGCATGTTTCAAACCCACCCTCGCGAGGTAAATGGGAAGACCATTGTTCAGCGAATGGTGTTTTACGAGATCAGGGAAGATTCTTTTAAATGGGACTGGGAATCATCGAGTGATGCCGGGGAGTCTTGGAATTTAAACTGGCGCATTACTTACACAAGAGCTGAATAGGTGTCGATGAAATTTACCCAATTGCTTCTCGTGATATGCTTTTTCTTGGGTAAACCCGCATCAGCCCAGAGCCTTCAGGAAATCTTCAAAAAAGGAACATTCGCTTATGAGGAGAGGGATTACTCCTCATTTTTGATGTACATGCAGCAAGCTGATTCAATTCGACCCAACCATCCTACCATTCTTTATCGTCTTGCTGCTGGATTTGCCCTTACTCATCAAAATGATTTGTCGATCCATGCTTTGAGAAGGGCCCTCTGGATGAATGCTAGCCTGCCATTTGTCCAAAATGAAGACTTTTCTGGATTGAAAGGAGAGGCTCGGTTTGATATGCTGGTCAAGGAAATAGAAACTTTAAACAAGGAGATCAGGGGTGGTACTACTTTGTTTGAATTGGCCGACAAGTCGATTCATCCGGAAGCAATTGCTTACAGCGAACAACACCAAACCTTTTTTGTGAGCAGTGTACGGCATTCGAAAATATTGGTGCTTTCAGAAGATGGTAGGATAGTCAATACCATCAAAAGACCAGGTTTTATGTCAATCATGGGGCTTAAGGTGGATGAGGCTAAAGACCAGCTTTGGATCTGCTCGACACCAGCCACCGAAATGAAAGATTACCAGGAAGGATTGAAAGCCGAGGTCCTCTGTATGGACCTAAACACATATGAAATTGTATCAAGACACCAGGCCCCTCAATTGGGTGATTGGTTAGGTGATTTAGCAATCTCTGCGAAAGGGGATGTGTACGTCAGTAACAGCAGTGCGCAGAACCCATCCATTTATCAGGTGAATCGTCAAAGTGATACATTGGAGGTTCTACTTGAATTTACAGAACTCGCATCCATTCAAGGCGTCACGTTAAGTCCTGACGATGCTACCTTGTTCTTCTCGGATTACAGACACGGTTTGTTTCAATACAATTTAGAGCTGCAGGAGTACGCATCACTTCAATCGACGGTAATTCACCCGCTAAAAGGTATTGATGGACTCTACTACCATGAGAATGCCTTAATTGCAATTCACAATGGATTGAGGCCTTTCAGGATTGTACGCTATGAGTTGGATTTGACATTCTCCCGAATTGAGAACTACCAATTTATCGAAAAGGCACTTCCCGAAATGAATGAGCCGACGTTAGGATTCCTGAGAGGTTCCGAGTTTTACTATGTCGCAAATAGTCCCTGGGCTGCATATTCAAATGAAAAGGAACTGAATCTGGAACAGGTAGGGAATCCAATTTTTCGGAAAGTTCTTCTAAAATAAACTTCTTTCTCACTGTAACACTTTTCATGATTCCTATACCTACCATTTAAAATGGTATGAAAATGAGAATTGCTAGATCACTAAAATGCAGCTTTAGATCAGACAACCCTGCGATCAATTATGCATCACTTACAGAGGAAGAACTAAAGAGGAGAAGGTCGTCGTTACTGAATCTTTATTTGACGTCATCAATTCTATGGTCGGTGGCGTTAATCATCACGTTGATCACTGCGAAAATGAGTATGCCCATAATTATACTGTATGTGGGAGTAATCATCAGCTTACTTCTGACTTCATGGATTGATTACAGGCGTAGAGTATCTTTAATTGACCAACACCTTAAGAAGAGGTAGTTCATTGATCCATAAAGATGATTTTATAAGTCTTATTGAGGAGCATAAGGGATTAATAAATAAGATTACTTTTCTCTATGCTTATGATAAGGAAGACCGCAAGGACTTGCAGCAAGAGATTGTCGGACAGGCTTGGAGTTCCATTGGTTCCTTCCGAGGGAAGGCTAAATTCTCCACATGGCTGTATCGAGTGGCTCTCAATACAGCGATCTCGACTCTCAAAAAATCGAAGAAACAGACAGACGTTAAAAATAGGATGGAGGGTCAACATCAAACCAGCGATTCGACTGAAACAGAATTGCTGGAGACCATTCTTGCTGTACTTAATCCGATAGAGAAAAGCTTGGTACTACTGTTAGTAGAGGGGTATAGCCAATCTGAAGTTGCAGAAATCCTTGGTATCACCAATGGGAACGCACGTACCAAAATTCATAGAATTAGAAAAAAACTAGAAAGTTATGGAATTAAAGAGCTTGCTTCAAAATAGTCACTGGGAAGACTCAGAAATTGATTTTTCCAAAATGGCCATCTCGAAAAATACCGATGTTAGGGTCAGCAGGGACATTAAGGTGCTAGTCAATAATAATTACAAGGCCATACTTCTTAATTTTTTATTCCTTTCGATTACCATATATGTGTACCTACAAAATCAATCGATTAGCTTTCTGATTCCTTCCATCTTAATCGCAAGCTGTTTTCTTTTTTTGGCAATAAATGTGATGGCTGGGGCTAAGTCGCTCAATAAAATAGACTATTCCACAAGCATGCGTCAGGTACTGACGGAGGTGCTTGAGTCGACGAAGACCATGCATAAAAGACAATGCAGATATCATTCCGTCTTGATGACAGCAAGTTTTTTAGGAGGCTTCTTTCTAGGGTTGGCTTATCAGGGATGGACGGTCGAAACCACCATAGAAAAACCGGTCATCTTTATGGTGGTAGGGCCCTTGACGTTTGGATTCTATTATTTCAGTAAGTCCAAATACTTCAAATCTTTTAATCGCTCCTTAAACCCTGGTTATGTTCGAGCCAAAATGTACCTTGAAGAACAGCTCCGGTTACTAAACGAAGAGGGATAAATCGAGTTAATTTAATTCCCATTAGGAATTCTTAATTGATAAACTGCGTTTACTTAGCATAAAATAATTTTCAATGAGTAGTGAAATGCAAAAAGCGACGTTCGGTGGTGGATGTTTTTGGTGTGTTGAAGCAGTAGTACAACGCCTGAAAGGAGTAACGCAGGTAACTTCCGGATATTCCGGCGGTAAAGTCAAGGATCCCACCTATAGAGAGGTATGTGGCGGCCGTACTGGTCATGCGGAAGTGGTCCAGGTCACATTTGATCCGAGCATCATTTCCTATAAAGATTTGATCACGGTTTTTATGACCACTCATGACCCCACGACATTGAACCGGCAAGGGGCAGATGTGGGAACCCAATATCGATCCATCATCCTATGGCATGACGAGAAACAAAAAAGTATCGCAGAAGAAACCCTCATGGAGCTGAAAGACGTATTTGACGACCCTATCGTGACCGAACTTGCGAAGTTAGGTGCATTTTATGCTGCTGAAGAAGAACACCAAAACTACTATAACCAACATAAGGAGCAAGGCTACTGTAGCTTTGTCATTAGTCCTAAAGTAAATAAATTGAAGAAAAAGTATAAGGACAGGCTAAAAGACGAAGTGATTAATTGATATGCTAAAGTGGAAAGACGTACTACAATATGCCGGAAAAAGAAATCTGGAGCCGGACAGAAAAGTTGCGAAAACTGATGCAGAGTGGAAAGAAATACTATCTGATGAGGAATATAGGGTAACACGCTTAAAAGGTACCGAGAGAGCTTTTAGTTCAGATGTCTGTAGCAAATTTGATCCCGGGAAATATCGATGTATCTGCTGTGGGACTTTGCTTTTTGATGCCAATGAGAAATTTGAGAGCGGCACAGGTTGGCCTTCATTTACTCAACCTGCAAAAGAAAATGCCATTGCTTACCACGAAGATCGGTCATTTGGGATGTCGAGAATAGAAACAACCTGCAATACCTGTGATGCTCACCTAGGGCATGTTTTTCCCGACGGACCTGAGCCAAGCGGTCTTAGATACTGCATGAATGCCGTTGCACTGAAGAAAGAAGACTAATTAGATTCTACAGTCTGTTTGAATTTTATCCTTGATTGACGATCCAATGGATGATCACTATACGAGCTATAAGGACAGATTTATTGAAATCATCATTGATTCTTTTGAGGGCAATCCATCGGTACTCGATGTGGTGAAACAAGATAGGAGGGTAGCCACACGTATCAGAAGACTGGCGGAATATGCCTTTCAATTTGGTGAAAGAAGAGAGGCTAACTACTTGAGCTCTGATCGTGATGGCATTGTCATTGGCTACGTAGAGGATATGAAGCGCTCCCTGAAAGACCATTGGTGGAATACGAAATTGATTTTGCAAGTTGCAGGAGTCGAACGAGCAGGGTACTTGTTGAAAAAGGAAGCATATCGAAAAAAAATAAGGCCACAAGAGCCTTTCTTTTACATTTGGTTTATTGGGGTCGAAACCTCAAAAAGGGGTGGGAATTGTATCAAAGAACTAAAGAAATGGGTTTTTGATCAGGCCGAACAATTGCAATTACCAATTTTGCTGGAGACTACGATAGAAAAGAATAAGAAGGCTTATGAATACCATGGTTTTTCCGTCTACCACGTGCATAGATTCCACCCGAATACTCCACCAACGTATTTCATGAAGAAGGAACTGACTTAAGCAACTTCAGGGTACAGTATTCCCGATAAAATCCTACTGCCAAAGAGGTCTTAGCGAGGGGCTCGAGACTTCAGAATCGAAACCCTGTTCACAACGTTAGTCTGTAAGATGGGCACTCATGAACCAGGCACCTCCCGCTAGGGCAACGTCTTTTAAGAACATTGAAGAGCTAACAGGATCTTGATTCATGAAACCCGAAAGATGAATAAGGACTGCAAAAAGCGCCAGCATAAGTCCCAGAAGTTGTGTGGCAAGTTTAGCTTTTTTACCTGTAACTATTGCGACTGCTGCGAGGATTAGAGCAATACCGGTCAGATAAACAAAAGCGATGGGGGCAGGCAGAAAACCAGGCACCATTCCAGTCATGCTATCGGCTCCCATAAAGTGGAAAATACCAAACATTGCCATAGGGCCTGCAAACATTAATTTGCCAATAAATCCTAAACTTTTCATAATACTGGGTTAATTGAATTGGTTAAATCTATGTGGAAGTTAATCATTTTCCTTGTGATCTGAGGTTTGTGTATAGGTTCCAAAACTCTTTATTGTCAATTGAAATCCACCTGTTTTCTTCGATGGAAACGGAATTCTTTAGCGGACTCTTCGATGCCGAGGCCTCATCGAGATCGATTGAGTATAGCAATACCATCAATTTATAAGCGGACTCCCAGTCGTACCTTCTGTTATCAATCAACACGCTTCGGTTTGCAAACTCAAATTGCATCATCTCCTGATCAAATTCCTGGCATAGCAAAAATGAAAGTGGCGCTTCTCTTTTTGATGCTTCGAGGACCGCCTGCATCAGCTCCTGGATGACAACATCATCGGAAAGGTCTGGGAATCCTTTTTTCTCATCGGCTATGATGTGAATGTAAAACGACTCCTTAGGTTCAGAGAGAAATCTGGTCGAAACTAAGTTTTTTACCGGATCGATCCAGTTTCGACCTAACCGACCCTTCCACTCAAAGTCATCTTCTAATGTATAGCCTTCGGCAAGAATTTCACTGCCTGAAATCTGATCTCGTTCCAAATAGTGTAAACTGAAATTCACATCCAGTGCTTCATTTTGGATTGATACGTCAAATAATGCAGCAAAAGCAAAAGGAGGAGGTAGGTCCTGCGTCTGGTAACTAATTTGTATTTTCATCTTTACGGCTGTCGAGGAATTTTTTGCGAGTTGCGATTCGGTCTATTTTTCCAGAAGAAGTAAGAAGGATTTTCTGGTCTTGATAAACCTCTTTGGGTCTTTCAAATCTGGTTAATCCAGAAAAATCCAATGGAGACTTAAGTGCTCCTTCCACCACCAGAATGACCTTTTCATTCAATTTCTGATCTGGTATGGATGTTACCATAAATTTAGAATTGATAATCTGTTCATCTAGTTTCCTTTCAACGGTCTCCGGGTTCACCTTTATCCCTGCTGAATTTATCACAAAATCACTTCTCCCGAGCCATCTGAATTTATGATCAGAAATGGCACTACCTATATCGTTGGTTTTAAGTAATTTATGATCAGTGATTGTACCTTGAAATTGAAGTCGATCGGACTTGTCTAATGATACCTTTGTATCGCCAGTGGTTTGGTAGTATTCCTCATCAACCTTTCTTAATGCGACATGAGAGACGGTTTCCGTCATTCCATAGGTTGCGTATATTGCCGTATCGCTGATTTTCTCTTGGTGCCCTGCTATCGGGGCTCCACCTATCAATACGTTTTTGAAACGGCGAAGATCATTTCCATCCATCTGCCGATATTGTAGCGGAACCACAGAAACCAGGTCGGATCGATGATTCTGTGGTAAGTGGTCAACAAAATCACTGCTTGGATTGGTGATGTAAAGGTTGAGGTTTTTGATGAGTGCTCTAAAAACCACCATCGCTCCGCCAATAAACTGTGGGTCTAAACAAAGTAAAGAACTACGAATTTTATGTTCTTTATCTAAGTAGCTAAAGGTGTTGATGGTACTAGTAATGATTTTCTCGCGGCTTATGATGACTTCTTTGGCTGTGCCCGTCGACCCTGATGTATGAAACGTGAATGATTTTTCTCCGTTTATCCATTTAGTAACCAACCAAAATACTTTTTTTTCGGTCTCACTGGTTAGAAGGGGAATTGAGTCTTCTTTTTGAAAATCTTCTAATTTTAGCTTGAAATTTGATGACTCTATAATCACTACTATTGGAAAACGAGGAAATACTTGTTCAAAAACTTAAAGACAAAGATAAAAATGCCTTTGCACAAGTCTTTAATCAATACTTTGGAATCATGGTACTTTATGCCAATAGATTCATGGATACCAAAGAAGAGGCCGAGGAAATTGCCCAGGATGTCTTTGTGAAGTTTTGGGAAAAATGCGATACGTTATCCCCAGATTCTTCGATTAAGAGCTACCTATATCGATCCATCCATAATTCTTGCTTGAATGCAATAAAGCACGAAAAAGTAAAAGATGCCTATAAACAACATGTGATCCATTTTCTAGAATCCACCTATTTTGATCATGTTGAATTTAACGATCCAGACCATTTACGAAGTAGAATACAAGACGAAATAGATAAGCTGCCTCCAAGATGCAGTGAAATATTTAAATTGAGTAGATATGAGGGCCTTAAGTATCAGGAGATTGCTGAGCATTTAAATATTTCTGTGAAAACAGTAGAGGTGCAAATGGGTAAAGCTTTAAAAATTCTTAGAAATACACTCCAGGATTTAAAGGGAGCTACACATGAGGTTTAGATTTCTCATCATAGCGCTAATTCCTATTTGCGTGATTGGTCAGAAATCCAAGAATGAGTTGGTCACCATCGAAGTCGAAGACATGTCTCTTGAGGCGATTTTGGATAGCGTAAGTGAGCAGACAAATTATTTTTTCAGCTATAATTCTGAACTTTTTCCAAAGGGGAGCAGGTATACTATCGACGCGGATTCTGAACCAGTCGATCAATTTCTATCGCGATTATTGGTCGGGACTGATTTAAAGTACTCTTTTTTCAAAGACCAGATTATCCTCAATTACCAACCTCCGGAAGAACAGGTGATCCGCAAAAAGAAGTTTTTTACTATTTCGGGCAAAGTCCAAGACGAGAAAGGACAACCCATTAGCGGAGTAAATATATTTCTCGATGGTACCAGTATTGGGTCTTTCTCAGATATCGACGGAAATTTCATGCTTCAATCCATACCCCCGGGATACTATGATTTGGTATTTTCTCACATTGGATATGAAAATGCATCCTATTCTTTAACCGAATATAATGGCGGATCCAGGATCCAGAACCATCAACTTGTTTTTTCTCCTCAGGAATTGGAAGAAGTAAATGTGGTGGCCAAAAGGACCTCAATGAATGAGGAAGACTGGAACATTTACTATCAAGCTTTTAAACAGGAAGTTTTAGGTAAATCTTGGGTGGCTGACCAATGTGTCATAGAAAATCCGGAAGTGATCAGCTTCACCGTGGGGGAGGGAGACCAATTAATCGCAAAGGCAGATGATGTAATCATTATTAGAAATGATGCCTTAGGGTATCGCATCGATTATTTTCTCGAATCATTTGAACGAAATGCAGATGACTTAAGGTTCAGAGGAAAGATGCGATTTAGGAATCAAAATCCAGCTTCTTCGAAGGAAAAGCGAGAGTGGAAAAAAAACAGAAAAATTAGCTATCGCGGTTCATTCAATCACTTTAAAAAATCACTTTTAGCCGATGATCTGAGAAAGCAAGGTTTTAGGATGTATGGTTGTAATCGGCTGACTGCAATCAAGGAAAGTAGCCGTAAGAAAGAACTTACCAAGAATGATATTTTGGTTTACAAGGGAGATGGGTACGAGTTGTCTTTTGCCAATAGTTTGATTGTCGAATACCGCAAGGAAAAGGAAACCTCAGATTTTCTCAATGAGAACGAATTTGTTGGAAGCTATTATGAAGATTACATCACTAAGAATGGTTTTTTGGTGAAAGACCCAGGTAATCAGATTTCAGTCATTCGTTTGCTGAAATCTCCTGTAAGAATAGATCCTACTGGCCAAATTGTTGATAGATTTGCAGTGTCGACGTATGGTTATTGGTCTTGGGAAAGAGTGGGGGATTTGGTTCCAATAAATTATGAACCAAAATGGGATAAATTTTAAATTAAATTAAGGGTAGCGTAGACCCTAAGTTGTTTATTGTCAGACATTAAGATAGAAATGGAAGAATTACTAGCAAAATATTTTTCTGGTGAAGCGACATTAAGCGAAAGATCATTGGTTGAATCGTGGAGATCCGAATCAAAACAGAACGCCAAAGACTTTTTAGAGCATAAAATCTCTTGGACGTCCGCAGACGTTAGTTCGGCATCGTATCAGGGGGTGTTATCCTCCATACTAGATGAGAGTCCCTCTGAAAAAGAGAGCATGCATTTGAGTTTTGGCTCTACCTGGGTCAAATATGCTGCTGCTGCAGTCCTGGTACTTGCCTTGGGATTGCTGTTTCTGCTCAACAAAACTAAAACTGACCTTCGAGTTGAGTCCCTGGCCGATGGAAGTGAAATCACAATTCACGGAGACTCAGAAGTTGAGGTGTTGACCATGGATGGCCAACTTCGTGAGGTTCGGTTGACAGGTAAGGCGTATTTTGATATTGAAAGAGATGAGAAGCGACCATTCATTATACATACAGACAATGCAGTAATAGAAGTCTTGGGTACCACTTTTTTAATTGATTCAGATGATGGTGACACGGAGGTGTGTGTTGAGACTGGCTTAGTTGGATTAACCAAGACAGATGGGGATTTATCCGTAGAGCTTGAAAAAGGGGAGATGGGCCTTGTTTCTGACGTGAATAAAGGAATTATTAAGAAGATAAACGAGAATCCAAACTACCTCGCATGGAAAACCAAAATAATCACATTTAAAGATGCTGAGTTGTCTGAGGTAAAGCGTGTGCTGGAAGATGTGTATGGGATTACAGTCGTAATGGATAATCCTTCCTTAAGCAACTGTAAACTCACCGCTAAAATCAGTAAGAAAAAGGCAAAGGATGCAGTCGAAATTATTGCTCGAACGTTCAATCTCGAAGTCGAAATAGAAGACAAGCAAGTGATTCTCTCCGGGAAAGGATGTTAAATCACATGTTCATGGTATCCAGTCGATATTATCAAAATTGGGTTTTCTTTTCTCAAGAAAGGCATTGCGGCCTTCTTTAGCCTCCTCTGTCATATAAGCTAGTCTGGTTGCTTCTCCTGCGAACACCTGTTGTCCCACCATGCCATCGTCAGTCAGATTGAAGGCGAACTTCAACATTTTGATCGATGTGGGTGATTTCTCCAGAATCTCAAGTGCCCACTGATATGCTGTGGATTCCAGTTCATTGTGCGGAATTACGGCGTTGACCATTCCCATTTCATACGCCTCTTGAGCAGTGTAGTTTCTTCCCAAAAAGAAGATCTCTCTTGCTCGCTTTTGGCCCACCATCTTCGCCAAATAAGCGGAACCGTAACCTCCATCAAAGCTGGTAACGTCGGCATCAGTTTGCTTGAAAATCGCGTGCTCTTCACTGGCTAGTGTTAAGTCACAGACGGTGTGTAGGCTGTGTCCACCACCTACTGCCCACCCTGGGACCACCGCGATAACCACTTTTGGCATAAACCGAATAAGGCGCTGAACTTCAAGAATGTTTAACCTCGGCATGCCTTCGTCGTCCACGTATCCTTGATGACCTCTTGCGTTTTGATCTCCACCACTACAAAAGGCCCACCCGCCATCTTTGGGTGACGGCCCTTCGCCACTAAGTAGTACCACGCCAATTTTGACATCTTCTCTTGCATCTAGAAGAGCTTTGTAAAGCTCTGCTACTGTTTTGGGTCTGAATGCATTCCTGACTTCAGGACGATTAAATGCAATACGTGCTACTTTACCAGACTTATGATAGGTGATGTCCTCAAAGTCTGCTACTTTTCTCCAGGATATTGATTCGCTCATTGATATGTGTTCTAAGTTCTCTGTATGTTTCTTGATTGACGGCCGGATCGCTAAACACTTCCATGATTGAAATGCGTTCAGATTTACCGATGAACCGATTCCATTCTCTCTTTAATTCTTCATCTGATTTTACTGGATAATAGGAATAGTCATTTTCCTCACAAATATATCTGGCAGTTCGATAATGGCGAGTTTCGAAATAGTCTTCGAGCTCAGGCAATTGAGAAGGGCCTTCAATTAGCCGGAAGATGCCACCACCTTGGTTGTTCATGACAATGACCTTAAGATTGCAGGCACCATAGTTATTAAAGAATGCGTTTTGGTCATAGAAGAAAGCTAAGTCTCCGGTAATTAAGATATTGAGTCTTTGTGATGCCAATGTACTTCCCAAGGCTGTTGAGGTACAACCATCTATTCCGCTTGTTCCCCGATTACTTCGGCATAGTATTTTAGCTTTCACGTCAAATAAGTCTGCATACCTTACAGGCATTGAGTTGCTTAAGTGAAGGTTAATATGTTCAGGTAGGCGACTCAGAATGTAATGCATGGCTTTAGCCTCAGAGAATGCTGCGGAAAGGATATATTCTTCTATGGCACTGTTTGCTGAAGATTCAAATTTTTTCCAATCGTTTAAGAACGCTCTTGATCGGTCACCGCCAGTGAGTTTCTCCAGGCATTTTTGGATCGGGGCCTTAATAATTGAAGGGTTAGTCAGAAAGGTGTCCACAGGAACGTTTGCAGGATCAAAATGAAGATGAATTTCGGGCTTGTGCTTGCGAAGGAATGTCTTTAGGTTTTTGGACAATACCGACAACCCGGCCGTGATCAACAGTTCTGGCACCAAGGATTTTTGATTCTTAACAAAAGCATCCACATGTGCTACTCCAATACCCACATTGTTTAAAGGAGATTTAATGACTGGTATGGCACTGGAGATTTGAGATAATAGTGTTTTGGTGGAATCGTCTAACTCTTCTTGACCAATTAAGATCAATATTTTATCCCTGTCTGGTAAATCAAAGTCGATAGGAGGTTGAAGAGGGGTAGGATCCAAGTCAGTACGAATGGGACGAAATTGCAATTCTTGAGAAGGTGTTGGGTAGAAGGGTTCTCGGAAAGGAATATTAATGTGTACTGGTCCGCCAGGAAGTGAAACAGCCTTCCTAAGCCCGTCAATAAGCAGATCTTGAAAAACAACTTCGTCGTGATCATCACCTATGATTGGAAGCTGGAAGGAGTCTTTCACATGATTTTTTAGTGCTTCAAATTGCCTGATGGTTTGACCATCTCTTTGGTCAATGAGTTCTGGTGGTCGGTCGGCTGATAAAACAATCAAAGGGATCTGACGATAGTAAGCCTCTGCTACCGCAGGAGCATAATTCAATAAGGCAGTTCCGGATGTGCAACACAATACAACTGGACTCTTGACCTCTTGAGCAATGCCTAATGCGACGAATCCAGCAG
>CAZQDI010000044.1:0-26466 GCA_964591785.1 uncultured Roseivirgaceae bacterium | reverse complement strand
GTGAAGCACAAGAGGCAATTTCAAGTCTCAACGACTCAGAATTAGATGGCAGAACCATCGTTGTTAAGAAAGCCAACCCAAAAGGAGGCTCAGACCGCAGATTCTAAGGATTTTAATTTTGATAGATTGCTCGGGCAGAACTTTTCCGCCCGAGCATTGTTTTATATAATTGTTATTATTGATAAAATTTTCACGATTTGGCAAGACCTGCAACAACCCCCGTCAAACTTAAAGACGGATATTATATTGAATTAAGACATAAAGGTGAGAGAAAGGGGATTAAGCTCAGGAGCGATACGATTCCAGAATTATATCAATCCATCAAAAAGTATGAAAAACTTTATGATGTACATTTTTATGGAGAAGTAAAGAAAGGAAAAGTAGTAAACGACAAACTACCCGAACTAAAATAAAGGAGTTTTTCACCCTACCGCACTGTACGGTATTTTCAGAACTTTTTACCATCACCCAGGAGCTTTAATCTAATGTCCATAAACAAGAGCTTCCTCAAAGACCAAATTTTTAGAAAAAACTCTTTTCTGTGTGTTGGATTAGACTCAGATATTGAACGGATTCCCCGACACCTCCTTAAAGAGAAAGATCCAATTTTTGCTTTTAATCAGCAAATCATTGATGCGACGCACAAGTATGCCGTAGCTTACAAGCCAAATATTGCCTTTTATGAGGCAATGGGACCTCAGGGTTGGGAGACCTTACAAAGGACCATTGACTATTTGCCGAAGGAATTATTCAGTATTGCGGACGCTAAACGGGGAGACATTGGAAACACCTCAAAAATGTATGCAAAAGCATTTTTTGAACAACTCAAATTCGACTCCATAACCGTTGCGCCATACATGGGTTCTGATTCGGTCGAACCATTTCTCTCTTTTGAGGACAAGTGGGTCATTCTGCTAGCTGCTACAAGTAATCCAGGCGGACTCGATTTTCAACATGATCTTGTTGAAAATGAAAAACTGTTTCTTAAAGTAATTAGAAAGAGTCTTGAGTGGGGTAATGCAGAGAATATGATGTACGTTGTGGGTGCTACTCGGCCGGAAGTACTGAAGGAGATTAGAAGGCTCATCCCAGAGCACTTTCTGTTAATCCCTGGAGTAGGCGCCCAAGGTGGTGATCTAAAAACAGTTTGCAAAAATGGACTAAACAGTGATTGTGGACTGCTCATTAATTCTTCACGGGGAATTATTTATGCAGACGATTCCAAGAATTTTGCAACTGAAGCATCCAGGCAAGCAAAGTCAATACAACAAGAAATGGCCCAAATGCTTCAGTCTCTTTAATACTTACTTACAAAGTCACATATCGCTCCAATCGAGCGAGTTCATTTTCGTCAACGTATTTACCAATTTCTCTTCTAAATTGCTCGATACTTTCGTAGGGTCGATACTCTTCAAATTCGTGAAGCATACGATCTCCAACTCCTGGGATCGCCAGAATTTCCTCCTTGGATGCTGTATTTAGGTTGACAGGTACGAAAACATAATTTTCATACGCAGCCACCTCTTCCTCACTCACATATTTACCAATCTCTCTCCTAAACTGCTCCACCGAAGTATAGGGTCTATATTCTTCAAACTCGTGAGCCATCTTATCTCCCACTTTGGGTACCATCTTAAAGTCCTCCTCAGCAGTGGTATTCAAATTCATGGACAAGAATAGTTTTGACTTCAAATCATCAAACTTTGATTCACCGCCTACTTCCTTGAGCTTTTCCAGAAAAATTAATGGATCCAAATAGGGCCTGCCACCAATGATTGATTGGATCTCTTCATCCAGCAGTCCCAGCGAATACATCTCATCTACAGATGCCAGATTCGGATTCAATACTTGAAATGGGGCTGCTTCTGCGGCCGCTTCACTTGCTGTCTCTTCAACTTCTGTAGATGATTCGGTCGTTTCTGCTGTGGTCGACGAATTGGAACAGCTGTAAACCAGGCAGCTTAACAGCACCATGTAAGCAATTTTTTTCATTTTTTATTGTGTTTTATTTTTAGTTGAATCAGAAGAAATCCCATCAAGCCAATTGGGATCAAAGTTCCGGGCGCCAAAGCAGGAATCGCACCAGTCATAGATTTTGAAATCAAATCTACTGTTTTCATCCCGGGATACATTTCTACTTCAAACTCCCAATTACTTCTCAAATGTAGGATAACTCCTAGCACTCCGCTCAAAATGGTAAGCAAATAGAAGAATTTCACTAGTTGTAGTGATTTTGAAGGTAACAGCAAACTGATCAGCCCCAGACACAAAGAAACTATTGGTGAATACTGCCAGAAAGACTCATAGTGCCCAATAAGGAGCAATTCGGCGATTAATCCAAAATGAAATAAAATGAAAATCAGCAATGCCATCCGATATTGCTGATTTTGAAACTTAGGTTGAAGCATCTAGTATGACTCGATCGTGGTATCAGTAAATGTTTTCATGAATGCTACCAAAGCATCCAATTCTTGCTGAGTCAAATTTAATGAGTCAAATGGTAACGTTTGGTGTGGCAAGTCAAAGCCCATTCCACCCCCACCTCCTTTATTGTAAAAGTCCATCACCTGATCCAGAGTCTCATAGACTCCGTTGTGCATATAAGGCGAAGTGATCTCAGAATTTCGAATGGATGGTGTCTTGAACATGCCTTTATGAATATCTTCCTTAAAGACCCAATAGAATCCGTGGTCGTCATCTAGATCTAAATTATCAGAAGTTTCCGGCACTCCGATGACTTCTTTTTCCGTTTCCCTAAATCCTGGCGGAACCGTCCCACTAGTTAAGGGTAAAAAATGACAGGTAGCACAAAGTGCTTTACCCATATAGAGATTCATACCGAGGACTTCCTGTTCGGTAAAATCGTCAAGTTCTCCTCTCAAATTTCTGTCAAACCTTGAATTCATTGCATTTAGGGTACTAACATAGGCAGACAATGCCCTCACGACTGATCGTTTTCTGATCGTCCTGGTATCAGGAAAAACATTGGCAAATAAGCTATCATACTCCGAGCTATCGAGTTGAACAATTGCCAGCGCATGAGCGGACGAACGCCCAAACTCCATCTCATTATCAAAAACCAAATTAATTTGCTGAACCAAGTTGTCTGATCTTCCATCCCAAAAGAATTTTCTTTGGTAAACTGAGTTGATGATCGTTGGTGTATTTCTTTGCAACTCATTGCCATCCTTATCCTTCCCAACTGCAAATCCATCTTGATATGCCTTTTCAGGGACATGACATGAAGCACATGATAATGTACCACTTGCGGAAAGTTTGGGATCAAAGAAAAGTTTTTCACCCAATAATACTTGATCTCTGGAAGGAGCATTCTTAAATCCTGAAAAGTAATCTACATTGAAGGAATTTCCTTCGAAGAAGGTCGGCGCATCCATATTGATCGCAATACTTTTAGGCGCACCTTGCAATTGGGTAGCCCTACGTATGTCTACCCAATTCTTTGTGAGCTTATTGATATGCTCCCTGGTAAATTCATATCGGTTGAACGTTTCGAAGTCAGTATTTTCTTGCAAGTACCTTACCGCATTGTCGAGGTTCTTATTAAAATCCTTGTGTAGCTCTGGGTCAATGGAGGTAATCGTATCGGCAAGAGCCAAGGTATAGACGTCTCTAATACTTTCGAAGGAAATAACTGACTCTTCAAGACCTCTCATGCTGGAAGGCGTATCAAAAGAGATGGTTCCAAGTGCAAATACTCCCAGAAGTTGCTGATGAACAGGAATAAAATACCTTCTCGGATTTATCTCGATAGGTTGAATTTGCTCTTTGATGGTTTCTAGATATCCTTTCAAAATATAAACTCGATAGTCAAACAAAGAAGAATCCATAGGTTCATCTGAATACAGTTGTTCGTCCATGGCCTGGAATCCAATGGCTGGAAGTACTTTGTTACTATCCTCCCGATAGACTGGGAGTGGTGGGCCGTTTACCCCATGGGTTTTTCGTGGGAGAAAATAGGTAAGGAATGCTTCTATTTTCTTGTATTCAGCACGAGCTGTCTCAAAAATGCGTATGGCATCTTCCCGCTCCAATCCACTGTTCAATTGGACAACATTAGATATTACTTCGTCCAAATGATGATCAATGTATTCTTTGACAAGGTCAAATTTTACTTCGGAAGATGGTGTTTTGGAACATGCAATGGCAATAAAAAAGGGCAACAGAACGAAATATTTGCAAATTTTCATGATCAATACAGCTTCTCAATAAAAAAAGGGTCTCTCTATGCAAAAGACCCTTTGTATAAAATGAATGAATATTATCTAGGAAGACCTCTTAGCAATACTAGCTGAGATCCTTGTGTATCTTCTCGAGGAGCAAAACCAGAAGGCTGTCCCAGTCCAGTGTCGTGACCATCAATACCAGCATAATCAGGGTTGGTCCAGTAGTGAGGCTGTAGACAAAGAATGAAAGTACCTTCTTCACCAACTTTATCCGAAATATCAAATAATGCTCCAAATTCACCACTGAAACCATCAGAATCTCTTCCTTCTATTTCGTCCAGTGCTGCATCGAAATCTATTTGGAGTACCGCCTGAGGGTTGTTACCGTTCAAGTCCGTCTGCCAAATGTAGGCTTGATGTCCTCTCGCGAAGGAGTTGGGATCTTCCTGCCAGTAGATATAGTTTTCTGTGACACAAATGTTATCAGGAGACTGCAAAGCGGCTAGCGCACCATTTTCATCAAGGTTTCCGGTCAAGATTTTAGTCAAGGTTCCTTGAGTAGGATCCGTTGGATCAAGTACCAGCTTATAGCCCGTTCCCCAATCGTTTGGAGTACCTCTTCCGGGACCTCTTCCTGTTACAGCAATGTACAATGTTCTGTTAGCAGCATCCGAACCTTTACCGTAGTCAATATCTTCAACTCGTACGAACTCAAGAGCGTTCACTGCAAGAGAAGCAGCATCCCACTCAAGCACTGTATCAAGGGTATCAGGCATGTCTGAAACGGTAACGAACTCAACGGCGTAATCTACGCCCATCTCCAGATCAGACTCATCGGCTGGTGCCCCATCAATTTGTCCATCATTGCCATTCGCCAGTCTTAGAACGTAAGCGTCTCCATTATCGAACTCAGCATCTCCACCTGTACTGTAGTATAGGGTAACGCTGCCGCCACCTCCAGCATTGAACTTATAATCATCATCACCACCGATGATTATGGTAGACCCAGCAAAAGCATTTTGTGGCAGAGGCACCGCATTTTCAAATCCAAACTGACCCATTGCATCAAATCTTCTTGCGGGTGCGTCAGGCGTGATCGCAGTGGCATGCGGATCGATTCCTTTGTTTACATAGTTCCAAGTTTCAGAAGCAGAAATGAAGATATCCTCAGTACCGCCGTGGATTGCAGATTCCCACATGGTACCTGAACACTGTCTTGCAAAATCACTTACGCTTGAGTTAAGGAGGTAATCTGCTTCGATAATACTAGCTACTAATCTACCTCTAATGCTTGAGCTACCGGCTGTATAGTCACTTCGAAGTGAATCAACGTTGATTGTAAGTCTGGCAACCGCATAATGATCCTCAAAGTTGACGAGCAACTCCAGATCACCATCCGAGTTAAGGACAGCACCTGCACCATCCGCAGAACCACCAATTTGCATGGTGCCACCAGAGGAAGTAGGAAGTACATCCAATGAACTTACCAATGCCTCCGCAGAAACAGTTTTAAATCCACCAAATAGGGTAACAAGAGGTCGAAGTGTCGACCTAAGCTCATTCACAAAATCTACGCCATCGCACAAGTAGAACGTATCGTCAACTTCTGAAGCATCAAGTGTTCCATCTCCATTATCATCAACTCCCGTTTCGATCAGGAATCCTCCATTTTCACAATTGTCACCTTCTGGTTCTTCAGTAACATTTACAAGGCTATTGGATCCTCCACAAACATATTGGGTAGAAGAAATTTCAGTTGCTTCAAGCGTTCCATTGTTGTCTGCATCCACGCCAACATCAATTCTGAATCCACCATTTGCACAATTATCACCTGCAGCTTCTGCAGTAACGTTTACTAAGGCAGAGGAACCGTCAGCCCCAGCGGCTCCGGTGGCTCCAGTGGCTCCATCAGCTCCCGCAGGTCCTTCGGGCCCCTCGCATCCTGAAAAAATAATTCCAGCGCACATGGCAACTGAAAATGTCTTTAAGAGTAAGTTCTTTAGCATTATAGATCGGGTTTAAAATATTATGTCACATAGTTACTGATCAGATATTACCACAGCTTTATCGATGAATGATCAATGGTTGACGAAATTGTTACCCAATTAATTTCTTATTAATACTTGGAATCATTCTAATTAGTGTTTGGGAATCAAATCAGCTTTTTTAGAATGAAGGAGGACTTTTTACACTATGTATGGAAATATCAAAAATATAATTCCGTGCAGCTTCGAACACATGAGCATCAAAAGTTGACGGTTTATCATACCGGGATCCACAACCAAGATTCCGGTCCGGATTTCGAGGAAGCCAGAATGAAAATTGGTCCCTTGGAATGGGTAGGAAGCGTGGAGATTCATATAAGATCTTCCGATTGGATCAATCATCAACACTCAAAAGATAAGTCTTATGAGACGGTCATCCTTCATGTAGTCTGGGAGCATGATCGAGAAATTTTCATCGATCAGAGGCCAATTCCGACACTGGAGTTGAAAAAACTTGTAGATCCATCACTTACTGCGGATTACTTAGCGCACATCAACTCCAAGGGCCCGATTCTTTGTGCGACACAGCATTCCTCATCACTCGATATGGCCTACCTATCTATGCTTGATAAAGCAATGGTCCAGCGGATGGAAGCAAAAGCTGAACAAGTTTTTAAGATTCTAAGAGAGACAAAAAATGACTGGGATGAAACAAGCTATAGAATACTGGCAGCAAATTTTGGATTTGCTACAAATAAGCATACTTTCTCCACATTGAGTCGAAGAACTCCTTTTGCGATTCTTAGAAAGAATTTGACCAGAAAAAAAATAGAATCACTACTTTTCGGACAGGCGGGTTTCCTCGATCAACAAGGAGATCCTTACCTTCATGAGCTTTCGAAAGAATATGATTTTCTCTCCAAAAAATATCCCTTACCACCAAAACTTAACAGACATGAGTGGAAGTTTGGGAGGGTACGTCCTGCCAACTTTCCAACACTTAGGATCGCTCAGTTTGCCAACTTACTTTTCACACATCCTGACTTTTTTGATCAGCTAATTGAACTTGAAAAAACAAGCGAATACATCCAACTATTGAACTTTGATCTTTCTCCCTATTGGAATGAACATTATGATTTCGGTAAGAAGAAAAAGCAGATCAAAAATCCGATCGGAATCCAAACACAGAATCAAATTGTTATTAATACATTAGTCCCATTGCTCATCGCTTACTCAAAATTTTCGAGTGAACAAAAATTCTTGGAATATGCAATAGGGCTGCTGGAGATGACACCACCGGAGCAAAATAAAGTCACCAGACATTGGTCTGCGATCAATCGAAAGCCGAAAAATGCTCTGGATTCACAAGGGCAAATAGAACTATTCAGCACCTATTGTACCAATCGCCAATGTTTGTCTTGCTCCATTGGCTTATCATTGCTTGACAAATGATCTACTGGATTGTAAATATTGCAATCATAGCCATTGCAGCAGGGCTTTATTATAAGCAGTATAATCATGGTTTGTCCGTTTGGATATTCGGTTCAGCATTAATCATGAAACTGATAGCAGGCATGATGGTCGGTTGGATCTTTTATAACTATTACCAATCAGGGGATACAATATTATTTTTCGAGGAATCAAAAAAAATTGCATCACTTCCCTGGAGTGAATATGTAGAGACGCTGCGGGCCCCATCCACCTATTTGACATCAAATCGACCCCGTGTCTTGTTCTTCACAAAGTTGCTATCCTTCTTTACCCTGATAACGGGAGGCTCCTATTGGCTCGCTTCATTGTACCTGTCCTTGATTAGTTTTCTCGCATCCTGGTTTCTGGTGACCACGCTTATCCGCATCACTCCTGCGAACAAAAATCCAGTGATCTTTTGCTTTTTTTTCATTCCTACCATTGTATTTTGGTCATCAGGTATCCTTAAAGATTCCATAACCTTTGGCGCATTACTGTACTTAGTGGCTATCTCAATCAAAGTGTACTACTCCAAAAAAGTACCTCTCTTAGAATGGCTGATTGCATGTGTGGCGTTGTTCGTACTTTTTAGGGTAAAGCACTACATCCTAATTTCCTTTATCGTATTTGCGGGATTAGTGGTCTTTACAAAATTGATTAAGGAAACAAATTTAGTTCGTCGCATAACTGCTTTCAGTATTGGTATTCTTGCTATTGTAGCTACTCAGTTTGTTCATCCCTACTTAAGGTTTGACCGACTTGCATTGACAGTTTATGAAACCAACCAAGCTATTTTAGAAAAATCGGATCCAATAAATAGGCTGAACCTCGAAATTGAAAAACCAGCATTAGAAAGTATTGCCAAACATATTCCCATGGCTGTCCAAATAGGTCTATTTAGGCCATCAGTATTTGATCACTCAACCATATGGGGATGGCTTCATCGGTTAGAAAACTTATTGTTGCTTTTCCTATTTGCTTTGTCCATCATTCTGTATTTCAAAATCAAGCCCAAGATCGAAGTACCCCTTATTCTTTCCGCAGTGGTAACCATTATCTTGCTGGCTACGATGCTTGCGCTCTCGACACCTAACTTTGGAACTTTGGTGCGTTACAAGAATGCGTTCCTCCCGTTTTTCTTTCTACTCTGCTCCATCTTACCCTATCAATACTTTACTTCAAAATCGACCTACTAATTGCTAATTTTGCGCCTCATAATTAGAAAATAGATCTTCGATGGAAAAACCGGTAATTATTTTTGGATCAAAAGGAATTGCAAAAGCCGCTCTTGAAATATTTAATTCAAACAACATTATTGTGTACGGCTTTCTGGATGATGATGAACAAACGCATGGCAATGAGTTGAATACCGTATCCGTCTTAGGGAGTACAGATGACCATGGGTACACCAAGTTGATCGGTCAAAAATGTGAGGCCTTCGTTGCCACAGATAGTAATGATCTGAGAAAAGAATATGTTGAATATCTCTTAGATTCAAGAAAAGTGATGCCCGTCAATGCAATACATCAGTCTGCAATGATTTCTGAATCCTTTTCCATTGGACATGGAAACTTTGTCAATGCGGGTTCTGTCCTGGCTAACGACAGCAAGATTGGAAACCATAATATTGTAAATTCAAAAGTCGTCATCGAGCAGGAAGTTGAAATTGGGAATTTTGTACAAATCGGCGCCGGATCAGTGATTAACTCAAAAGTCAGCATTTCTGATGAGGCTTTTATTGGATCAGGCGTAACCATTGTCGCTGGAGTCAAGATTGGAAAAGGGGCCCGAATTGGTGCAGGATCTGTTGTTGTTGGAGATATTGAACCCGGGAAAACAGTCTTTGGTAACCCTGCGGTTGAAGTAGGGAAATAAAAACTTTAACTTTGCTGTTCATTTAACACCCTGCTGAAACAGGGCTTAGTTAGTATGGAAAAACACCACGTATTGCTGTATTACTGCTACAGCTACATCCAAAATCCTGTGGAATACAGGGAAACTCATCATCAACTTTGTTTGGATCTTGATCTGCGAGGAAGGGTAATCATTGCTTCTGAGGGGATCAATGGCACCGTTTCAGGAACCAAAGAGTCCTGCGAGGCCTATATGAAGGCACTACTTGCTGATGATCGATTTTCGAAGACTGAGTTTAAAGTAGATACGAATGATACCCCAGCTTTCGAAAAGCTGCATGTTCGCGTAAAACCAGAAATTGTGCATAGCTCCCTTCATGACATTGATCCGAATAAAAGGACGGGTGGATACATTGAGCCTGAAGAGTTTCGGGAAATTCTAAGCAAAGAAGACGAAGAAACGGTCATTTTAGATGTCCGTTCCAACTACGAGCACAACATTGGAAAATTCAAAAATGCGGTCACACTTGACATCGATAACTTTCGAGACTTTCCTGAAAAAGTCGCAGAGTTGGAACAATTCAAGGATAAGAAAATCATCACCTACTGTACAGGCGGAATCAAGTGTGAAAAAGCGAGCGCTTACCTCCTCGAACAAGGTTTTGAAAACGTGCATCAATTACATGGGGGAATCATCAAATATGGACTGGAGGCAGATGGAGAGAACTTTGAAGGGAAATGCTATGTATTCGACAATCGCATCGTGAAGGAAGTGAATACGGTCAACCCTTCCACCATATCAACATGCTATGTGACCGGAGAACCCAGCGATCGAATGGTGAATTGTGCAAACCCGCATTGCAATAAACACATTCCAATGAGCCAAAAAGGTGCGGAGATCTACAACGGGTGTTGTTCAGAAGAATGTATGAAAAATCCGGATGCGCGACCTTACGACGGTTCTGGTTTTTATCAAAAAAAAATGAATGGGTACAACCCATATAAAGGATCAAAAAGAAAGAAAGCAAAGGTTTCCTAATTACCTTTAGAAGCGAAAGCTTCCAACTATGCCACACACCTACTCTGAGACCGACCTGATCCTCAATCCGGACGGGAGCGTGTATCATCTTAGTTTACGACCCAAAGACGTCTCAGATAAGATCATCGTGGTTGGAGATCCAGGTAGAGTCCACCGGGTTTCCCGCCATTTTGACTCGGTGGAATTTGAGATGAATAAGCGTGAATTCATCACGCATACAGGCAAATACAAAGGCAAAAGAATTTCGGTCATTAGCTCTGGAATGGGTACAGATAACGTTGAAATCCTAATGACAGAGCTGGATGCGCTTTTTAACATAGATCTGGTCAAAAGACAACCTAAACAACGCAAAAAGAAGCTTCAGATCATCCGGGTTGGCACATCTGGAACCATTCGGGACGACATAAAGATAGGAAGTCATATTGCCGCGGAATATGCCATCGGACTGGACACCCTGATGCAGTTTTATGACTATAAACATCGGGGAGTCGAAAAACGAGTCATTAAGAAACTAAAGGAAGAGTTAGATCTCCATTACTCTCCCTATTGTATCAAAGGATCCACTGTACTTCTTGATAAGTTTAGAGATTGTACCATCATTGGAAATACGATTACCTGTCCCGGCTTTTATGCACCACAAGGCCGGGAAATACGAATACCTATTCGGTACACGGGGATCGTCGAGAAAATGCAATACTTCCATGAAGAAGATGTGTGGATTACCAACCTGGAAATGGAAACTGCCGGTTATTATGCCCTCGGGAAGCTTCTTGGACATGAGGTGCTAAGCCTGAACGCAATCATGGCCAACAGGATTAAGGGTCAGTTTTCAAAAAACCCGAACCGAGTGATCGACGGACTTATTAAAAAAACTTTGGACAGAATCTAGGACTTCTTGAGCAGGGCTTCAAAAGCCTTACGCATAGCCTCAGCAGCTTCATTCAAATGTTCTTTTGCCTGTCCCCACTTCTCTCCAGTATCTCCAGCTCGGTCTTTAATATCCTCCTCAAGTTTTTCCTTCTGCTTTTTTAGTTCCGCAATCTTTTTTTCTGTTTCATCGGAGACTTTACTGCCCGCTTTCTTGGTTTCTTCAATCAGGTGATCAATCTTTTTACCAAGCTCAGCCAGAATAGATTCAACGTTCTTTTTTTCGCTCATACTTCTTCTCTAATAGATTAGATTCAACATAGTAAAATTACTCCTTTCCATACCAGCGGGCAATGACTTCAGCAGCCGGTTTGTTTTGTGGCGTCCACTCTTTTTCATATCGATCTCCGGATCTCATTGTAAAATGCCACTTCCAGAAAAACCCTCCGGCAAACCAGGGCTCATTCTCAAAAACCTGAAAGGTAGCCTCATAGGCATCTGCTTGCAAAGACAGATTTGGTGAGACAGTTGACTTGTCAATATCCCAGTGGTTTCCAGTCGCACCGTCGATACTTTGGAAGCCAAATTCGGTAAAAAGAATCGGCTTATCCCACTTTCTTGACAAGGATGCTAATTTATTCTTAATAGGTTGCCAACCGGATTTTATCGTTCCAATTTCAGGGTGATCTCCCTCTGCCAACGGGAAATAGGCATCAACACCAATGTAATCGACCTCATCCCACCATTCAATCGTATGGTAGTTGTCCCAATTGGACGCATAGGTTATTTTCCCCGAATAAACATTTCTAACCTTCTTGATCAGGCCCCTCCAAAAAGCTGGTCGCTCCCTGGCAGGGATACGATACTCGGTGCCGATACAGAACATTTCTATTCCCATTGAATCAGCTTTGATCGCGTGGTTCAGGATGTACTTCGTATAGCCTGCCTCCCAGGTTTCCCATGCTGCTTCTGATTCCAGGTTAAAATCTCCTGCCCATCCTTGCCCCAGCACCCAGATGTGGGGTTTACACATGACTTTCAACCCATTTTCTTTGGCATATTGCATCATCATGCAATTCCCATTGGTTCGTTCACCCCACCACTGTCTGGAATGGTCAAACGAAACCTCAGGCTGTCCTGCGCGAGAAAAACCATACGGAATCACCGCTACCCACTCCGCATTTACCTGCTTCACTGAGCCAAAAGTTTCATTATCGATCGGTTGCGGTGGATTCACTACACAGGCACCATAGATTCTTTCCGACCCGCGTGAAGATTGTGGTATCATCACCCAGGCTAGTAGCCCTCCAGTCAATAGTAGAATTGTGAGAAAAACTCGCATGAGATAAAAAACGGAAAGGTAGCCCCGAAGTTTGAATTTCACAGGCGATGCCAGCTGATACCTTCGTGATAAAGGCAGAGCCACAGAAAGTACACCATCATTGAAGCTTTTTACTATGCCATGCTATCGCCATTCAATCTCCACCATGAGGGATAAGAGGCCTTTTGATACGTATCTTTTTTACTTGCAATAAGCGTCTCGGCTTATCGGGAAGCGCATCAAGCAATAAAATGATAGGTATCATTTAAGCTTGTTGTACGATGATCTGGATTATTTCCGCTCCCGGGCCTCCTTCATTACCCCTGAAATAACGGCATTGATCCGATCCACGAGGTCGGCTACTCCACCGAACTTATCTTCTTCAAGAAGTTCTACATGGTTCAGGAATAAGGTAATCTGCTTAGATAGCTCCGCCTTACCCACCACAATCTGCGGAGTTTCCTCTTGGTTGTGGACCACCACTTTGTCATGGTAGATTTTATTGAAGGCATCATTGGCATTCACCATCTCCCCCAAGGCATCCGCCATCCCTGATTTGGAGATCTGATCCGGATTCATTTCCAATTCGTCAAACAAGCCTTTCATGGCCTCACTCTGGGCGATATACCCAAGATTGTACAAATTGAATCCGTGTTTTCTAACGATTTCCACCAACTGTTCTCCCGCCTTCTTTGTCGGGTAATCCGCTCTAAACGAAGCTGATAAAACTCCATACTTGAAAGCCTGAAAAGCATCATCTCGCTCCAAGTCAGCCTGTTGCACCTTGGATGCATGTACACTTGAGAGACTTTGATTCAAAGCATCGCTTAGGTAATTGGCTGCATCAGTGGTTTTCTTGATACGATTTTCCAGAACACTTTTATGTTCTGATTTTGTGACACATTGAACAAGTCGCTCCGCTGTTTTTACTAATTCATTGGAATTAAGAGCAGAATGGGAAAACTGTTTTAGCATGGCAAGCAGGTTAGTGGTTGAGATTAGTTTATAAAACTAAGAAATTCGCTCGATTTTAGCCCCCAGGCTATTCAAACGTTTATCGATAAATTGATATCCTCGATCAATCTGGTCAATGTTATGAATGGTACTCACGCCCTCCGCTGACATGGCGGCAATCAATAGGGAAACCCCAGCACGGATATCCGGTGACGTCATCGTAATTCCTCTCAATGGATAAGCTTTGTCAAGTCCAATCACTGTAGCTCGGTGCGGATCACAGAGAATGATCTGAGCACCCATATCGATCAGCTTATCAACAAAGAACAACCGACTCTCAAACATTTTTTGGTGGACCAAAACGGTTCCCTTGGCTTGCGTAGCAGTCACCAGGATCACACTCAGCAGATCGGGAGTCAGTCCGGGCCAAATAGCATCAGCAATCGTTAATATTGAACCATCTATGTAGGAATCTATCTGATAGTGCTCTTGCGAGGGCACATGGATATCATCTCCCTTAAATTCCATCTTAATTCCGAGTCGTCTGAACGTTTCAGGAATGATACCCAGCTCCTTGATTTGTGCATTCTTGATGGTAAGATCCGCCCCTGTCAAGGCTGCCATACCGATAAAACTACCAATTTCAATCATATCGGGAAGCATTGTGTGATCGGTACCTCCAAGAACCTTTACTCCATCGATATGCAGAAGGTTAGAACCTGTACCATCGATCTTTGCACCCATCCGTATTAGCATCTTACACAATTGTTGTATGTAGGGCTCGCAGGCAGCATTATAGATGGTGGTTGTTCCTTCTGCCAAAACAGCCGCCATGATAATGTTGGCTGTTCCCGTTACGGAAGCTTCATCTAAAAGCATGTAGGTGCCCTTGAGATTTCTCCCATCAACCGTATAGAAAGAGGTATTGGAGTCGTAGTGAAATTCTGCCCCCAATTTCTGAAAACCGATGAAATGTGTATCCACCCTTCTACGACCTATCTTATCTCCCCCCGGTTTTGGCATTTTTCCAGTACCGAATCTCCCCAGGAGTGGACCAAGAATCATAATGGAACCACGTAAAGCAGCGGCCTTTTTCTTAAACTCCGCGGTATCGAGAAAGTCTAAATCAATGTTGGCAGCCCTAAAAGAGAACGATTCATCATCTAGTTGGCTCACCTCCACACCCAGGTCCTGAAGCAAATCGATCAGCTTTAATACATCACGGATTTGCGGCACCTTATGGATGACTACTTCCTGATCAGTAAGTAGTACTGCAGAAATGATCTGAAGCGCTTCGTTTTTCGCTCCCTGAGGGATGATTTCACCCGAAAGTGGATGACCTCCTTCTACTCGAAATGATGACATAGGTTATAAAATTGATGCGTACGATTTGTTAAACGCTAATCTAATCAACGCATCAATCATTCATGCCATCTTCAAATGATCAAATTAATTTCGACGACGGTTGTTATTGCGGCCACCTTGACTTCTTCGGCCTTTGCCACCTTTGTTATTGCGGCCTTTGTTGTTATTGAATCTTCTGGAACTTGCCTTTTTCTCTGAATCAAAAAGACCTAGTTCTTTCACTGTCTCGATGTTGATGTCCAATTTCCCACCTGAAAGCTGCTTAATATTTTTGAGAATTTGTTCATCCTCAATGGCATCCTTGTTCCAGGTCTGGTAGAATCCTTTCATCAATCGACCGATCGAGACAATAGCACCTTCCTGCTCCTTGGCATCTTCCATGGCAATCGCTTGCTCAATCAACAATTCCACACTTCGACCATAATGTCGATACTTGATTTCATTCGAGTAATACTTAAGCCGGTCTGGCTTTTTAGCAAGAACCTCCTTGTCCGGCTTAGGAAAAGGGCTTTCAATCTCTAACTCGAAATCTGAGATGATATGTAAATCATCCCAAATTTTTTGATCGTTTTCAGTTGATTCTTTATTGAGATCAGGATTGATCAGTTTCATCAGCTCCACCAAGGCGCTGGCTTTCTTTGATCTCTCCTCTTTATCTGTGATTGTCTTTAAGTGTTCGACAAGGTTTTGTACGTTTCTTCCGTACTCTCGCAGCTTCAGATTTTCGCGCTGCGTATTGTAATCTAGCTCCATAAACTCATTTCAAGGCCTCAAAAATAATAAATTATCTACCGCTTCAAATAGAAGCAATGCATTTCAATTCAATCGCAATGGGTGTAGGTAAGGAACTGATCTCAACGGTCGTCCTGCAAGGTTGGTTTTCTTTAAAATATTCAGCATAGATCCGGTTGTAGGTCTGAAAATCATCTTTCATATTGGTCAGGAAAACCGTTACATCCACAAGGTCTCCCCATTCCGCACCGGAGGCTTCCAGAATTAATCTGACATTGTTAAATACCGAATGGCACTGTTCTTCAATATCGTAGCTGACAATATTTCCCGATTCATCCAGTTCAACCCCGGGAATCATTTTTGTGCCTCGCTCTCTGGGACCCACTCCAGATAAGAACAAAAGGTTGCCCACTTTCCTTGCATGGGGATAAAGGCCTACCGGTTCCGGAGCCTTCTCAGAATCAAATTTTTGTGATGTCATATTATCCTAGCTTTTTTGATAGCCAAATTTTCGAGGTCTGGCTATTTGCATTTTCTATCTCAGTTATCTCAAAACCATTCTTGATCGCAAAAATCAGCATGGCTTTATGTTGGTTTAACGTCTTGAACGTCAATTGTCGATACCCGTTTTGCAGGCACCAATTCTCCATTTCCTTGAGTAAGACCAAGGCTATATTACTTCTTCTGTATTCTGGCAGTACAGCCCCCATCCAACTGTAAAAACTTCCATTATTCTTTGTACGCTCATATCCACATTTAAACCCTCGAAGAATGCCCCTATCTTCTTCTACTAAGATCAATGAGGGGTGACCAGTAAGTCGTTTTGAAAATTCATCTATTGGATAAGGATCGTCAAATTCAGGAACTGCAAGCATCAGTTTCGCAACTTCCTCAATGGTCCCCTCTCTAACCATTCATTAGCGCTTCAATCTCATCAGCTTCGATCGGTATGTTCTTCATCAGGTTCAAATGGCCTCCTTCGGTGATGACAATATTATCTTCAATCCTGATCCCGATTCCTTCTTCCGGAACATAAATCCCGGGCTCTACAGTAAAAACCATCCCAACTTCAAACTCTTTATAGATCGAGGCAACATCATGAACATCGATTCCCAAATGATGTGAGGTTCCATGCATAAAATACTTTTTGTATGCTGGCCACTCCGGGTTCTCATTTTTAATATCAGTCTTGTCAATCAACCCCAGTGCTAAGAGTTCCTTCTCCATAATTTTGCCTACTTCTGCATGGTATTCAGGAATCCTGTTTCCAGGAGTCAATAATGAGGTAGCCTCATTTTTTACCCGAAGTACTGCGTCATAGATTTCTCGCTGTCTTGGGGTGTATTTTCCATTGACTGGAATGGACCGGGTCATATCGGCATTGTAGTTGGCATACTCTGCACCCACATCCATTAACAGCACATCGCCATCTTTGAGTGGCTGATTATTGTCCAGGTAATGCAGTACACAGGCATTGCCTCCTCCTCCCACGATGGGCTCATACGCAAAGCCCCGGGAGCGATTGCTGACAAATTCATGCAAATACTCAGCTTCCACCTCATACTCCTGCACTCCTGGCTTGACGAAATTAAGCACCCTGCGAAAGGCCTTTTCAGTAATATCACAGGCATGCTGCAAAATGTCAATTTCAATCTGAGACTTGACACACCTCAAATCCTGTAAGATGGGAAAAAGACGCTCATAGCCATACAATGGGAACTTCTCCCGGCACTCCTTGACGAACCGTGCATTTCGGGTCTCCACTAACGAGGCATTCCGAATATGCTCATTGCTGTCCAGATAAATATGATCGCATTCTGCCAAAATGGTGTAGAAAATTCGCTCAAAGTCTTTGACCCATTTCACATTCTGGATCCCGGAAGTTGCTTTACCCTCTTCCATCGTGAGTTTGTGACCCTCCCACACAGCAATTTCCTCACTGGTCTCTCGCAGAAATAGGATCTCTCGCATCTTTTCGTCCGGGAAGTCTGGAGCAATCAGCACCATACTCTCCTCCTGATCAACACCCGTCAGATAAAAGAGGTTACTATTCTGTACAAACCGAATGGTACCATCGCCATTCTTTGGCATAATGTCATTCGAATGAACAATTGCCACAGATCGTGGCTTCATCCTCTTGATGAGATTCTGCCTGTTTTTTACAAAGAGGTTGTTGTTTATTTGATCGTATCTCACTCAGAAATTTCAGATTTAAGTCTTCCTAGTTTAATGTCCGAAGCAGCCGCTTTCAATTCACTTTCACTGGTATTTTCAGCCTGCACTGTCGCATAGAATCGTTGCTCCAGATAAAGGAATAAGGTCCCTCTATTATCACCGTATTCAAAAGATATCCAGCCTGGAATTCCATCAACCTCGATAGATTTAGCATAACCATCAGTGGATTCATACTCAAATTGCTGAGCAGACTGAGCTGAAGCGATAAACTCTGCGCCATGGTAATCGTTCAATGAAATAGTCATTTCCCGATCTCCGTTCCGGTACTCCTTCGAAGCAAAGCTGTAAGAAACTCCCTGCGTACTGTAGCGGGCTCCCTGAGGTTTTCCTTCCCTACGAAATCCTTGTGTCTGTTCGGGAAGCATATCCATCAGGACTCTAAAGCTGATGCTCTTCGTAAAGTCCAGGGAACCAAAATCTACTGGCTGCGGAGTGTAATCGACGACTTCTCCGCCGCCGGAATTCCCACCGGCAGGGGCCTCCGATGTGGAACTTTCATTGCCGCTATTTTCTTGATTCTTTTTTTTCTTCTTGCCAAAAAGAAAGTCATCAATGACCTGATCAGCTTTTTTCTCGGCTTTTTTCTTGATTCGTATTTGCGCATTGGTGTAGCTTGTGGCTAAGAGCGCAATAACTAGGGTGAATACAATTTTTTTCATGTTTTCAAATCTAAGGGTGATTAAAAGGTTAAAAATACTATTTCTTTTTCTCCCTATTGGCTTATCCGGTCAGCAATTAGGCTTTGCACTGGAACAACTGAACGCCCGGGAGATCATTGACCAAAAGCTAACCGGAAAAGGGATCAAGGTGGGAATTATTGATGGCGGATTTCTCAAAGCAGATAAGAACCCAAGCTTAGGCCATCTGTTTGAACGAGGACTAGTAGCTGAATACAGGGATTATTTGGATTCACTCAGTGCTCCTTATTCAGGTAGCAAGGCGCTCGATGACACGCACGGTACCGAAGTCTGGGAAATGGTAGCTGGGTATCATCAGGAGAAGGACATTCAATATGGCCTGGCAACCGGTGCCACCTATTACCTGGCCCGAACCGACCATGGAGCGTATGAGCGCAGGGAAGAAGAACGCAATGCGATTAGGGCCATGGAATGGATGGCTGAAGAAGGAGTAAAAATCATCAATCTTTCTTTGGGGTATAACTACGGATACACCGATAAATCCGAAAACTATCAACCCCATCAGATGGATGGTAAGAGTACCATCTTGACTCGCGCTGTAGATCGTATCTCCAAACAGTATGGAATCCTTGTGATCGTTGCTGCCGGGAACGACGGGGAAAAACGATGGAGAATCATCGATTCACCAGCGGATGCGGCCTCTGCACTCACCGTCGGTGCTACCAAGTTTAAAACCTGGGATGACATGACTTACAGCTCGAAGGGTCCCCGTTGGCTGCCCTATGTCAAGCCTGAAGTGGCATGCTTTGCTTCATCAGGCACCTCTTTTTCAACTCCCGTCATTACCGGACTTGCCGCCTGCATACTCGAAAAAAATCCCAGTCTGAGTGGTGAAGAACTAAAACAAATCATCCTAAATTCCTCGAGCCTTGAGCACCCCAACAATCATACAGGATATGGTGTTCCCGACGCTGCTCTGGCGTTGAAAATGACAGAAACTCCAGCGTACGTTCGAGTCAGAAAAGAGGTGATTCATCAGAAAACCGCTCATAAACTAACCATTAACTCCAAAGTGCCCTACGTGGTAGTTTATCATAAAGAAGGCTGGAAGGTACTGGAAAAAGAGACCCTGCGATCCAAAAGCAAAGAATATAAGATCAAGAAGATCAAGGGAGCAAAAAGCACCACCGTCCTGTGGCTGGACAATCACCTGGAAATTTTCTGGAATTAATTTTCCAACGTCTGTCCATTTGTCTCTGCCTGGCTCGTCTTAAGGGAAATATTTATCTTAACTAAAACTCTAAGAAAAAAATGAAAAAGTATTTGTATGTATTCCGAGGTGGTGATCAAGGGTTTGAAAATCAATCTCCTGAAGAAATGCAAGCCCACATGCAACGATGGGGTGAATGGATGGCTAAAGTAAAAGCGGAAGGATACCCACTTCAGGCGGAAGGGAAAGTGGTAGGTGCAGCAGGGAGCATTATCACGGATGGGCCATTTACGGAAGGTAAAGAAATTGTAGGTGGCTACGTGGTTTTGGATGCTAACGATCTAGATCATGCGGTCGAACTCTCTAAGGGATGCCCCATTTTCGAATTCGGAGGCACTACCGAAGTACGAGAGATCATTCAGGATTATTAACATACCTCTTCATCGTGAACATTTGAAGGTAACCTCGGATGTTCACGGTGATCTCCAAAGTTTATGCAAGCCACTCAACTCGTAGATCATTTTTTCCGGACGGAATATGGTAGAGCTGTTTCACACCTTACCAGCCGTTTTGGCTCCAAAAACCTGGAGTTGGCCGAAGACTGCGTGCAGGAAGCATTGATAAAAGCCATGCAGACCTGGCCCTATGCTGAGATTCCGGATAATCCAACCGGCTGGATCCTTAGGGTGGCTGGGAACAAAATGATCGACCAGCTGCGGAGAGAACAAAAAACCGAATCCCGAGAAGTTCCTGAGCATTCAGAGGAGCTTAAAGATGAAATTTCACTAGAAACGATGAATGATGATCTGGTGAGAATGCTATTTGCCTGCTGCCATCCTTCACTAAGTTCTGAATACCAAATCATTCTCACATTAAAAATATTAGGAGGTCTTTCGGTCAGGGAGATCGCCAGTGCCCTGGTTAAGAAAGAGGAAACCGTGGCTAAGGGGTACACCAGGGCAAAGAAAAAATTCAAACAAGAAGAAATCCAACTGATCCTCCCTCCTGCCAATGAGATCGAGAAGCGGTTAAACATCGTCCTAAAGATCATTTACCTACTCTTCAATGAAGGCTACAAAGCCGCGGAAGGACCTGCGCTGATCCGCGAGGACCTCTGTGAAGAAGCCATCAGGTTAAATAAAGTCCTCGTGGACAATGAAATCTGCAATACTCCTGCTGCAAATGGATTGATGTCCATGATGCTGTTTCAGGCGTCACGTTTCGAAGCACGTGTGAATGAAAATGGTCAAATCATCAGTCTGGAAGATCAGGATCGGCAGAAATGGGACCGAGAGCTTATCAATCTCGGTTTGGAGTATTTGGAGCGAGCCTCTGAGTCCGAGGAATTGAATGAGTATGTGATCCAGGCTGCGATCGGGGCAACGCACTGTCAGTCTAACAGCTTTGAGGAAACCGACTGGAACAACATCCTACGAATGTATGACTTACATCTGCAGATCAGCAACAACCCTATCATTGAATTGAATCGTGTGATTCCGCTGCAAAAAGTTCATGGATCGCTGTTGGCCTATAAAGAGATGGAACGTTTGGAGGCGACTGAATTTTTTGAGGAATACTATCTGTTTTTTGCAATCAAGGCCAAAATCCTGGAGGATCTGGGCGACTCGGAAACCTGTAAGGAAGCCTATGAAAAAGCGCTGTCCTTCGCGAGAAATGAAAAAGAAAGGGCTTACCTCACTGACAAGCTGAATCAACTGGCCTAGCTGATGAATCTCATGTGATTCATTGATCGATCTTAGCAGTTGTTCGCCTTAGAAATTCAACCTTTACCGCGTGAAATATTTAGTACCCTTACTCAGCATCGTATTGGTGGGATGTGTGGCCACTGTAAAAACTTACCAAGACCCCAAAAAGTCTTTTGAAGGGTACCAGACCTGGTGTTGGCTCCGAGGTTGTGAGATGGTCTATCAAGGCCCTGAACACTACTATGACCAACGGACCATGGAGGAGATCACCAATGTGATAGCCCAACAGATGTATGAGAAAGGCTATATCCAAAGTGACGACTCATCGGATCTGGCGGTCAACTACTTTGTAGTAATCAAAGAAGACTCTACCTCAATCAGTGACGAGTATGATGACATCATTTCCGCCTCCTTCTATCCTCAGTATGAACGATTCATTAAAGGAAGTTTGGTGATTGATGTGATCGATCGAAGAAAATCTGAACTCGTTTGGAGAAGTACAGCAGACCGATACATGGATATTAACCCGGAATATGATCCGGTGATGATTCAGAAAGCGGTCGCCAAGGCCATGAAGAAGCTTCCTACAAGAAGCAACTAGCGTGCTTCCATGATTAGATTTCAGCAAGTATTATTCTAAATTTGCGCCCCCATGAGCGAGAAGGAATACGAGCTGATCGAATTGCCTAACGGCATACGAATCATCCATAAGGAAGTTAACCATACCAAGATAGCCAACATCGGAATCATGCTTGATGTCGGCAGCAGGGACGAGGAGGTTCACGAACAAGGCCTGGCTCACTTTCTTGAGCACATGGTATTTAAGGGCACAGAAAAAAGAAACTCTTTTCACATCATCAATCGGCTGGAGTCCCTTGGCGGCGAGTTGAATGCGTATACCACCAAAGAAAAGATTTGTTTCTATGCTTCCTTGCTCGACACGCACATCGACAAGGCTGTTGAGCTGCTTTGCGACATCACCTTCAACTCGACCTTTCCGGAAAAAGAAATAGTGAAGGAAAAAAAGGTCATTTTAGAAGAAATGAGCATGTACCGAGATACCCCTGAAGATGCCATTCAGGATGAATTTGACGAGCAGCTTTTTCCCGACCATGCCCTTGGAAAAAATATTTTAGGTACCCCGGAAACAGTCACCTCCTTCAAACGGAATGATTTTAGGCAGTTCCTGAAAAAAAACCTCAATACTGAGAAAATCATCCTTTCGAGTATCGGAAATTATCCGGCAAAGAAGATTATTCGGTTGGCAGAGAAGTACCTCAAGCCAATCCCGCATAAGAATCATACGGCACCTAGAAACTGGTTTGCAGGATATACTCCCAGCAAAAGGGAATTAAGAAAATCGATCTCTCAAGCTCATTTTGCAGTCGGATTACCCTCCCTTTCCATCAAAGATTCGAACCGAATTCCATTCTTTTTCCTCGTGAATCTACTGGGTGGTCCAAGCATGAATTCCAGGCTTAATCTTAGCCTTAGGGAAAAGCACGGACTCGTCTATGGGGTCGATGCGAACTATGCCCCCTACCTGGAGACCGGACAGTTTGCCATCTACTTTGCCACCGATCCGATGAACTTGAAAAAAAGTCAACGCATCGTTCTAAAAGAGATAGAAACACTGAAGAAAAAGCCGTTGGGCAATCTACAGTTGCACAAAGCCAAAAATCAGATCAAGGGCCAGATGGCCTTGTCTGAAGAAAACAAAAATGCCATCATGCTTATGATGGCAAAAAGTCAATTGGATTTGGGGAAAGTACCCGACATTAACAACACCTTCAAAAAAATTGATGCCATCACCTCTCACAAGCTAATTGAGCTGGCAGAAACGTACATGCCGGTCAATCAAATGAGTAGTTTGACTTACCTCCCTGAGTAATCAAGAAAAAGCTGGTGAATGTAGACAAATGGCCTAGTTTTGCGCGCTGTTTGAAAAATCAGCCATGCAGAAAATCTTCAAAAACTTCACCTTCAATCCTAAAAATGACATCCTTTCCGGACTCACCGTAGCCTTAGCGCTTGTCCCGGAAGCAGTCGCTTTTGCATTTGTAGCCGGAATTGATCCCATGGTGGGCCTTTATGGTGCCTTTATGATGGGGTTGGTCACTTCCCTCTTTGGAGGAAGACCAGGCATGATTTCCGGAGCTACGGGCGCCATGGCGGTGGTGATGGTACATCTTATTCAAAAAGGCAATGAGGTAGGGTCATCGCTGACACAGCCCATTGACAACCTCGGGCTTCAATGGCTTTTCATTACGCTCTTGATCGTCGGTATCATTCAAATATCTGCTGGATTTCTTCGCCTGGGAAAATTTGTCCGGCTGATCCCGCATCCGGTGATGATGGGCTTTGTGAATGGCTTGGCCATCGTCATTTTTCTTTCTCAACTGGGGATGTTCAGGAAGCGTGTAGGAAGTGAGATGGCCTGGATACAAGGCCAGGAACTCGCCATCATGATCGGTTTGATTGCATTGACCATGGCCATCATGTTCCTACTACCGAAAGTGACTAAAAAAATACCGGCTGCGCTCACCGCTATTGTGGTAGTGGCAGCCATCACGATCTTTGGCGGGATTGATGTTAGCACCGTAGGCTCTTTCATCAAACAAGGTGGCGGATCTGGTCTGGAAGGAAGCCTGCCGACTTTCCAATTTCAGATCATCGGCCTGCTAGCTACAGTTGCAGGGCATTGGGGATTGGTGATTTCCACCGCCTTCTTACTGGCTGCAGTTGGCTTAATCGAATCATTGATGACACTAAATCTGGTGGATGAGATCACAGAAACCCGGGGTAGCGGCAACCGGGAGTGCGTGGCGCAGGGTGGTGCGAACATTCTGAATGGACTTTTTGGAGGCATGGGAGGTTGTGCGATGATCGGACAATCCATCATCAACGTCAATGCCGGTGGTCGAGGCCGACTATCCGGACTGGTGGCCGCGGTCGCGCTTCTGAGCTTCATTCTTTTCGGTGCACCGCTAATCGAACAGATCCCGATTGCAGCACTGGTCGGAGTTATGTTCATGGTGGTGATTGGCACCTTTGCCTGGAGTAGTTTCCGCATCATCAATAAAATCCCACTGGCAGACGCTATTGTGCTGATGACAGTCTCTGCCGTGACGGTCTGGCAAGACCTGGCCATCGCTGTCATCGTTGGTGTCATCATGTCTGCTCTGGTTTTTGCGTGGAAAAATGCCACCATGATTAGAGCCAGGAAAAAAGTCAATGAAGATGGGACCAAGGTTTATGAAATATGGGGACCCCTATTTTTCGGTTCGGTCCAGAGCTTTAACTCAAAATTCGACATTACCAGTGATCCTGCACAGATAGAAATCGATTTCATCGAGTCTCGCGTGAGTGATCATTCCGGTATCGAGGCCATTTCTTCTCTGGTACAGAAGTATCAGGATGCCGGCAAACAAATCCTATTGACCCATTTGAGTCCCGAATGCAAAACACTGCTTTACAAAGCCAGTCCGATTTTTGAAGGCATCATTGAGGAGTCCATTGACGACCCCAGGTACTATGTGGTGACAGACCTGATGGATCGTGAAGTTTAGCCACCAATTTGCTGACAGAGATTGATGAACACACCTAACTTAAGCCTATCTTTACGTACATGGAATTCCTCCCAGAAGACCTTCATGACTATATAGAAGATCACTCCGAACCAGAATCCGAACTCCTTCGAAAAATCAATAGAGAGACGCATCTCCACGTGCTAAAGCCCCGGATGCTCTCCGGCCATCTTCAAGGACGCGTTTTGTCAATGATCAGTCACCTGGTAAACCCCACCCATGTACTGGAAATAGGCACCTACACGGGATATGCTGCTCTTTGCCTGGCAGAAGGTCTGACAAGCGGGGGAAAACTTATCACGATCGACTCCAACGAAGAACTCTCGCAACGTACGAAGTCCTATTTCAATGAATCCGCCTACAAAGATCAAATAGAAATGAAAGTGGGGAATGCCTTGGATATCATTCCAACACTGCAAGAAAATTGGGACCTGGTTTTCATCGATGCAGACAAGAACAATTACAGCAATTATTTTGACCTGGTGATTGACCAGATGAATACCGGGGGCATCATAGTCGCTGACAATGTACTATGGAGCGGAAAGGTGTCCGACCCTACTAAAAAAGATCCTGCCACCGAGGCCATTCGGGAGTTTAATGCGAAAGTACATATGGATCAGCGGGTTCAAAACGTTTTGTTCCCGATCAGAGATGGCATCATGATGCTTAGGAAGCTATGAGTTTAGAAAGTGGAACAATTAAGAGAAGTAATGAAATGCGGAAGAGTAGAAGTCCACTTCATAATAGAAGATGTTCATTGCAAAAGAGAAAAATTATAATGCAAGAGAGAGATAGTTCATTGCAGAAGAGAAATTGTTTGTTGCAGAAGAGCAATAGCTCGATGTATGATAGAAATAGTTTATTGCATGAGAGAAATAATGCATTGCAAGAGAGAAGATCTGGAATGCAAGCCGAGAGGGACATGAATTTTGGCCAGGGAGTAAGGATGCTATTGATGATGGCTGTGATCTTCATGCTTAGCATCATGCAAGGGCTTGCACAGCAAGTGCCTGGCAGCCTAATGATTGGAGATGTGGAGTTGCACATTAATGAAAGCGCCCGCAGGCAAATCCAAAAAGACGTAGACCGCCTGACCCAAAGCGAGACGTATTACAACATCCTGGTAGATCGAATGAATTTATACTTCCCTTTGATCGAGCGAGAGCACCGAAAAGGGGGAGTTCCTGATGAAATTAAGTTTCTTGCCATCCAGGAGAGTGCACTCATCTCGGATGCAGTTTCTTCTGCCAATGCGGTCGGATTTTGGCAGTTCAAAGACTTTACTGGTAGAGAAGTGGGGTTGAGGGTGGACCGTCAGGT
>CAZQDI010000043.1:0-26696 GCA_964591785.1 uncultured Roseivirgaceae bacterium | reverse complement strand
TGCAATGGGATTGACCAGAGAGCGGGTTCGCCAGATTAGAGAAAAGGCACTTCAAAAATTGAGAGAACCAAGTAAAAATCGTCGTCTCAAAGAGTTCTGTGCAAACGATAAATAATAAGGAATCCTGACAGTGTCAGGATTTTTTTTGCTTCGACTATACCTATCGATAACCCTTCCAAGTATGATTCAATGGAGTGATTTTGAAAAAGTAGATATGCGAGTTGGGACTATACTAAAGGCTGAAGAATTTCCAGAGGCTAAAAAACCAGCATATATCCTTACCATTGACTTTGGTCCGGAAATTGGCATAAAAAGGAGTAGTGCTCAGATCACAGAGCTTTACAATAAGAAAAGGCTCAAAAATGAGCAGGTAATTGCAGTGGTCAACTTCCCACCAAAGAAGATCGGTCCTTTTCTCAGCGAGTGTTTAGTCATGGGCGCCTACAATGAAAAGAATCAAGTAGTACTGCTGAAGCCCCAGCGAGAAACGATGAACGGCTCAAAGGTTGGTTAGTAACCATTTTACTTTTTCTTTGCCCTCTGTTAAACCAAATAAGAAAAAATATATGCCCCAAATACATCTTGTTTCCTGGAATGTGAATGGAATCAGAGCTATTGTGAAAAAAGATTTTATTAAAGATGTCAAGGAAATGAACCCAGACATTCTTTGTTTGCAGGAGACCAAAGGGCAACCGGAGGAAGTCAAAACCGCACTGCAACTGCTACCAGGTTATGAAGTTGCTGTGAATTCGTCGAAAGCACGAAAAGGATACTCCGGTACGGCAATTTTGTCAAAGCAAAAACCTTTAGAGGTGTTTTATGACATCGGAATAGATGAACACGATCAGGAAGGTCGAGTGATTGCCGCCGAATTTGAGAATTTTTTTGTAGTCACAGTCTATACACCAAATTCGGGAGAGGGGATGAAGAGGCTGGACTACCGTGAACAGTGGGATGTGGCATTTAGAGAGTACATAATCTCATTGGAGGAAAAAAAGCCAGTGATTATTTGCGGAGATCTCAACGTGGCTCATACTGAGATAGACATCGCGAGATCAAAGGAGAACTACAATAAGGCATCAGGATACACCCAAAAGGAAATTGACGGCTTGGATAATCTACTCGGAGAAGGATATATTGATACCTTTAGGAGGCAGTATCCAGACGAAGTCAAGTATTCGTGGTGGAATTATAAATACAGAGCAAGAGAAAGAAACGTGGGATGGAGGATTGACTATTTTCTCGCTAGCCAACGATTGAAAGACCAACTGCAAGAAGCAATGATCTATAACGAGTACTTTGGCTCTGATCATTGTCCTGTTGGATTGATAATAAACAACTGATCAATACTGATTAAAAATGGAAGTAAAAAAAGTACCCCTAAACGACCTTCACGAGGAACTAGGTGCTAAAATGATCCCGTTTGCAGGATATAATATGCCGGTTCGCTACTCTTCGGATAAAGAAGAACATTTGACTGTAAGAAATGGTGTCGGCGTTTTTGATGTCTCTCATATGGGAGAGTTTATACTTAAAGGGCCAGAGGCACTGAGCCTAATTCAATGGGTATCAAGCAATGATGCATCTAAGCTAGTAGACGGTCAGGCACAATATTCATGTATGCCGAATGATCAGGGTGGTATTGTGGACGATCTTCTTGTTTACAAATTGAAAGATGAGGAGTACATGCTGGTAGTCAATGCCTCAAACATTGAAAAAGATTGGAACTGGATCCGATCTCAAAACAGATGGGGTGTAGAAATGGAGAACATTTCTGATGAGATTGTACTGCTCGCCGTTCAGGGACCCAAAGCAGTAGCAACACTCCAAAAGCTTACTGAAAGCGATCTTAACGAGGTGAAATTCTACACCTTCCTAAAAGGCACACTTGCTGGCAAAGAAATGATTATATCTGCTACTGGATATACGGGGTCCGGTGGTTTTGAGCTATATATAAACAAGGAAGATGCCGAGGTGGTATGGAACAAGGTATTTGAAGCGGGTGAAGAATTTGAAATTAAACCAATAGGGTTAGGTGCCAGGGATACGTTGAGGTTAGAAAAAGGATTTTGTTTATATGGGAATGATATTACAGATCAAACGTCACCCTTAGAGGCCGGCCTTGGGTGGGTCACAAAATTCACAAAGGAGTTTGTTAATTCTGAAAGTCTATCCCAGCAAAAAGCAGAGGGTATTGATCGAAAACTAGTAGGGTTTCAAATGATTGATCGAGGCATTCCAAGGCAAGGATATGAATTGACAGACGCTAACGGCGAAGTGATTGGTGAAGTAACTTCAGGAACAATGGCACCCTCTCTTAACGTCGGGATCGGATTGGGCTATGTAACAAAATCATTGAGTGTTCCTGGTACCGAAATTTTCGTTAAGATCAGAAATAAAAGTCTTAGGGCAGGCATTGTTAAGCCCCCTTTTCTCAAATAATTCAATTACTCTTAATTGTGATCGACGTAGCTAGATGAGAACGATAGAAGTTTGTTTGACACCTGAATTGATTCATCAACACATTCTGAAAGAAAAGGTAGTTGTCGTTGTGGATATATTTCGGGCCACCTCCTGCATCGTTACTGGCCTTGCGCATGGAGTAAAATCAATTCGACCAACCTCAGAGGTGGAGGAGACGTTAGCGCTCGCCAAGGAAGGGTATTTGACAGCAGGTGAACGGGGAGGAGTGAAAGTAAACGGGTTTGACATTGGAAATTCTCCATTTGAATATCAAGGTGATATGGTGCAAGGAAAGAAGGTGGCAATATCCACTACTAATGGATCAAAAGCGATTATAAAATCAAAAGAGGCTGAACAAATAGTGATCGGAGCATTCCTAAACCTGGAAGCAATGACAGACTATCTATTGCAGCTTCCAAACGATGTAGTTGTCCATTGTGCAGGTTGGAAGGGGGCACCGAATCTTGAAGATACCCTGTATGCAGGTGCCTTAATTGATGAATGTGCGGAAGAGCTAACAATCTTGGGAGATTCTGGGCTTCTTGCTCATCAGGTCTTCATTTCTTCTCATGAAAACTTAAATGGGCTGGCACTTAAGTCTGCACATGCAGATCGTTTGAGAGGTTTTGGAATTGAGAAAGATCTCGAGTTTTGCATGCAAATGAATGAGTATTCATTAGTCCCTCAATTAGTCGATGAAGAATTGGTGATTGTATGACTTGGGTATATGTTCTTGTTGGTGCAGTCATGGTACTTCAGGTTATATTGTTCTTTATGGGTAGGAGACTTAGAAAAAGGGAGAAAGAGACCAATGTTCTTTTGAAATATGATATTGATTCGAGGCAGCGAGCATGGCAACTGATGGCCGACCCATCAATTCCAGAAGAAGACAGGCAAAAGATTAAGAAACTATATGATGGAGAAGAATTAGACTAAGCACCGGTAGCTGTGGTAGATTAGTTCTTTAGTTTTTCATTCTCTTTATGACGAGTCTGATCCCTCAGGTTTTTCTTTTCCAGGTTATTTCGTAGTGCATCTGTTAGATTTACTCCCGTTTGATTCGCCAGGCATATTAGCACCCAAAGAACGTCTGCCATCTCATCTCCGAGATCCCTATTCTTATCAGATTCTTTGAACGATTGTTCGCCATAGGTTCTCGAAATGATACGGGCCAACTCCCCCACTTCCTCAGTCAAAATGGCCATGTTGGTCAGCTCATTGAAATATCTAACTCCTGTAGTTTTAATCCAATCGTCGACCAGCTTCTGTGCCTCTTCGATGGTCATCTGCCGCTATTTGCTTCGAGGTTTTCATTGATATGCTTGATCTCAAAACCTTCCTTTTCGAGGTGCGACAAATAGAATTGCATCCTTGTTTTTTCCTCTAGCATGAGGCTGTCCATGTCTGGTTGGAATTCTTCGAAAGTTTCATGTGGAAACCGTTTGCCGGGCTCGTAATGGTCCATCCAAAAAAGGCATTCCTCTATGATGCCGGTCCTTGGGTTATAGTAATATTTGAATTCTTCTGCCAGCCGATCATCCATGAAATTGATCATATGACCAGAAAATATGGGCTTATTATTTTCATAGTAGAAATAATCATCTCGTTCAAAATGGGAAGTTTTAATGATACCAACAAGCTTAAGTAATCGACCCTCACTGAAGTAGCCTCTTACTTTGTATAAAGAATCCGCACTCACAAAATCATCCTCTATGATTTGAATTCGGTGGTTATGATCAATGCTTTTTACTTTATGATCAATGGCATTCACTAATTGTCTGTACTCTTTACTTACTTCTGAACCACACGATAAGAGTGAAATAAGAGATAGTACAATAAGCAGATTTTTCATTTTTTTGAAGGTTAGTAGATGAAAGTTAGTCATTTCATTTCGGTTACAGACAAAATCTCTCGAACTGTAAAGTATATTGAACAAATATGTCGGATTTAGCGTCATATAAGGCAAAACAAAAATCAGTTCAATATGAAATCACTCAAGACATTGTCCATTTTAGCAGTCGCGATGTTAGTTTCCCTTTCTGGTATTGCTCAAAAAGATAAGAGTAAAAGACCGAGTCCGCCCGCTCAAGTTTCGAAAACGATCAATGGCACCACAATTACCATCGACTACAGTCAACCTTCAAAGAGGGGGCGTGAGATTTTCGGAGGATTGGAGAAGTATGATAAAGTATGGAGAACAGGTGCGAATGAGACATCCTGGATTGAAGTTTCCGGTACTGTGAAAGTGGAAGGTAAACGTCTCGATGCTGGAAAGTACGGGTTATTCACAATACCCGGCAAAGAAGAATGGGTAATCATTTTTAATACAAAATGGGATGGATGGGGTGCATATGAGTACAGTCAAGATGATGATGTCTTGAGAGTTACTGTTCCTTCAGAAACCATTGACGACGTGGTGGAGAAGTTTACGATTGAAATAAGTGACAGTGGGAATGTCACATTAGCATGGGATCAGACTCAAGTAGAGTTTACTGTCAAATAGTAAAAAAGCCCTCCTCGGAGGGCTACAACAAATTCAAGGCTTGTTCTTTGATTTTTTCAAGCTCATCTTTCATTACCACAACACTTCGCTGTATGTCTGCATCGTTGGCTTTTGATCCTATAGTATTTATCTCTCTGCCAATTTCCTGAGATATAAAACCCAGTTTTTTGCCGGCAGAAGGTTGTATTTCTAGTATTTCTTTGAAAAAATCTAGGTGCTGCTTTAATCTTACTTTCTCTTCGCTAATGTCCAGTCGCTCCAGGTAGAAAATTAATTCCTGTTCAAATCGGTTTTCATCAACCTTCACTTTCTCCTTGATCTCCTCAAGGCTCTTTTGAATTTTGGAGCGAATGTTGTTTTCCCTTTTATGATCTGATTGATCAATTTCAGTCAGCCTTTCATCAATATTAGTGATATACTCATGCAGTTTTTCGACTAATGCTGTTCCTTCTTTTTTTCTGAACTCATTGCATTCCGCTATTGCATCGCTTATACAGTTCTCTACCTCTCCCCATGGGATATCTGCTTCAGAAAGGTCTTGTTGCTTGATCACTTCAGGAGCTTCGATTGCGAGCTTTACAAGATGCTCTTTCTCATCACCCACCATCCTTGCAAGCTCACGAAACTTGTCGTAGTACTTTCTAAACAAAACTTCATCGACTTGAACATTGTTGGAATCATTGCTATCCATTTCCAGCTCAATTGTAAGCATTACCTTACCACGCTTAAGCCCATCCGAAATAAGACTTCTGATCGCAGTCTCTTTTGTTGCTAGTTCCTTGGGAAGACGAGGTGAAAAGTCAAGAAATTTACTGTTTAGGGTTTTTACTTCGCATTTTATTAGAAACCGCTCAGCTTTCCGCTCTGAGCGTCCATACCCTGTCATTGAATATTGCATAGTCAAAAATACATGTACATTTAGATCTAGACAGAATCCCTGGTTTTATGAAAGAATTCTCCTACAATCTAAAAATCCAATCCTAGTGAGAAATAAATTCTGTTTCTTCGGGCTTCACCATCTAAGTATGGGGTGGCAACGTCAAACTTGAGATAGTATCCAAAAAGAACTGTCCTAAGACCCCAGCCGTAACCGCCGAGCCATGGGTTTTGAAATTTCACTATTTCGGCTTCAAATGGAACGGGACCTTCAAATCTTCTTGTAATTGGTCTTCCATCCTTGAATGGCGGTCTTCCTGTCCAGACAGAACCAATGTCTACAAAACCAATTACTTGAAAATTTCTCAGGAAGTTGGATTTGATCGGACCATTGGACAGATACTGGAACAAGGGTAAACGTAGTTCTGAGTTTATGACAAGAGCATCCGAACCAAAGGCTTCGTTATAATCCAGGCCTCTAAGGTTTGTTACAAACTCATTAAAGAACAAGTCGCTGTTATCTATATCATTTTCGAATAGCAGTGGATCTTCATCGCCCTGAACATCGCGTTTTGGAAAAAGCCAATTATCCATTCCTCCAAGCATATAATCTTTCCTTGCCGGCCCCATTTGTTTCCCGTATAATATTCGATTCGCCCAGGTTATTTCTCTATGGATTTTTTGGTAATGTCTAAAATCAAAACGAAGGTTACTGAAGTTTCTTGACTGATCTGAAAGGTGAACATGTTGTGTAAATTCCAAAAGTGCACGGGTACCCTGGTACAAATTGAAAGATTTCTCAATGGTGTTGTCAAATATTAATGCTGCACTTCCACCTGAGTAATTTTGCACACTATTTCTAGCTTGATCAGTAGCTTGACCAGTCACGCTTAAAAAATTAAGATTGGTAAAGTTAGTTACGGTCACAAATGGTGTGACTTGAGCTCTAAATGTGTGTGTGATGGGTACAGAAGCAGTCAGTTTGTAACTACTAAGTTGATACTTCTGTAGAAAGTTAGCATCTGAAGCCTTGTCGATTAGGAAGGTGCGACGGTCGATCCTAAACTTGAAATCCATCCAATATTTGAGATACTGGAACTCTGCATAAATGTCACCTTGACGAAGATCTGGTTTCACTAGTGCCCCACCCTTTAGCTTATAATTCTCTAAGACGTCATTAATCTCTGTTTCCAGTAACATCATGAAATTTCTGTAGGGATCCCATAAGAATGAAGTGATTACATTATTGAAGGTAAATCTGGGACGATAAGGTATTGGCCCTATTCGTTCACTTTCCTGCTCAAAACTCTGATACTTGCTAAAGAAGGATTCTGGCTGGTATGCATTTTCTGTTTCGTCTTCGAAGACATAGTTGTCGGTATCGATCCAATTTGGGTCTCCTAACGTCAGAGAATCAGATGAATTATCCTCTTCAAAGAGGAAATCATCGGCATCGGAAACATCCTTTATTTCGGGTTTTTCTTCGGGCACTGTGACTTTATTTTTCAGCACTCTATTGACGACTCTGATAGCGTTTCTTCTTCTTTGACGGGGTGTTTCGAGCGTAAACTTGCTTGAGGTGAGGCTCGTAGTAGAATCAATAAAAATGGTGGTTTCACCATTGTTCAAAGCCAAATAGGTTAGTTTGTCTGGATCGAAGTGAAGATCATAGCTTAAGATTGATTTGTCAAAATTTGATATCTGTGTATGTACTGAATCTCGGAAAGAATACCTGTACAGGTTTGAAATTCCTTTTTGATCACTTAGATAGTATATTTCAGTTTGGTTTCTAGCATATGGCTTTCGGTCTTCACTTAATGTATTTGTGATCCTATAAAACTTATTGGACGTGGTATCGAGATCGTAAACAAATACATTGAAATTATCATCCAGATTTGTCAGAGGTACATTTGAAACTCTTACGGAGTCATTTACTCTATTCGAACTAAAGAGAATCGCAGCGGTCCCTGGAACAAATGTTGGATCAAGATCATCGTAAGCGTCTCTGGTTATTCTTCTTAAAGCATTTCGATTCATGGCGGTAAGGAAGAGATCATTCTGTCCGTCAATATCTCCTGAAATTACTGCCAATCTGCCGTTATCGTTGAAGGCAAAACTTTCGATCTGCCTGAATCTTGTGAGAGGTTTTTGGCTTTTATCACCCGTGTCAACATTAAACGTATTGAGATATAAAAAGCCACGCCTAAATAAAATTACTCCTAGTGTCGAGTTGTCCTGCCAATCAAGCAATGGCAGTTGTCTGTCGACATCTTGACCACTTATTCTATAGCCGCCACCAGTTATTTTTTTTGTTTGGTCTGTCTTAAGGTCCTTTGAATAGATGATGTATTTCCCATTTTTAAGAACAGCATACGCCACTTTGTCTGCATCTTTATTAAAGACAAGTGACGAGGTGATCAGCTCCTTAATTCCCCTTATTTTCTCCAGCCGCTGGTCAATAGAGGATTTGGTGTAATTCTCCTCAACTTCGATTTTTTGGAGCAAATAGTAATTTTGCCATTCATTTAAAAAAGACTTAAATGATATCCCAAGTGTGTTTGCGATGCTGTTTTCTTCTTTTCTAATGATCCGGGTGAGGTTTAATATGTTCGAAATATTACTTTCTCCATACTTTACAGCGATGTAGTTCCATATACTCTGCCCAACAATGGCTGCCTGATCACCTCTGATTCGGCTTAGTTTCTTAATTTTTTTTCCAGACATGTAGTCTCTTAAGAAATCATCCATTTCTCGGGACCAGCCATAAGCGATGTATCGTGCCGCGCCATCGATGAACCACTCAGGTAGTGACAAAAGATAGCTGTTTTGGAATATTTCAGCCAGACTTCCGCCATACATCATATCCTCGATTAAGTTGCTTGATAGTTTATAAATCAGCTCTTGCTTGAATTTATGTGCTTGTCCGGGATATGCTACTTCTAATTGAAGTTTTACAAATTCAGTACGACCACCAATCGTATAAATGGCACCATCGATTCCTACATTGCTTTGCTGTAGATCATGAATTGAATTGTAGATGAAGATCTTGGTTTTACTGTACGGTGCATAGCCAAGCTTATCGGTGAGTGATATGAATTCATCCTCCAGGAAGTTGACTGCCTCCAATGCATATTCTTGTCCACCCGGATAGTAGTAAACATCAAAGTTGTTCGTACTATAATAGTACCAATCAAAGTTCTTATACTGAATTCTGTTTTGACCGAATGGAGTAGTGTAATGCTGAGCTTGAATACAAAAAGTCCAGCAAATACAAAAACTTATAATTACACTTTTTCTAACTAACCCTTTCGACATTTACTTCTTTTTGTAACTCATCCTTCTCTTCCAGAACATCCGCAAAATGATTGGCAAAATAAGGAGTTAATGAGACTCCTTTCGTACCGAAACCATTAAAAATTCCTAAGGTTCTGATTTTTTTATGAAAACCTATATAGGGCCTTCTATCATGTGTAGATGGCCGCATTCCCGCCCTGCTATCCCACATACGGTAATTCCCAAGAAAAATTTTACTTAGACGCTTCTCAATATTCTCAATGCCGCTTGGTAAAGGATTAAATGATAGGTTATCATGGTCATAGGTGGATCCGACTGTGAAGAATCCCTTTTTCGGTATTATGAAAACACCCTGATTAATTACGTACTCTTGCGAAAGATCGCATTCAATGTCAATCAAGTCTCCCCTTACTGGTTTGAAAGGTAAGTCGGCCCACAATTTCGAGATGTAGGGTCCCCCACAAAATATGATCTTTTTTGCACTCCAGTTTTTGTAAGTAACTGCTTTCTCAGAATTAACCATCGCTGATAAATCAAACAGTTCTTGCTGGTATATTCCCTTACTGGTCAGGTACTTTTTATAAGCAAAAATTAGCCCTGGTAGATCCACATAACCGCTGCGTTTTATCATAATTCCTCCGAACGGATCATGGATGTTTTTGATCTTTTGGCTGTGCATTTCAATACTTTGAACGTAGTCGTCAAGACTTGGGTCACCTTTTCTGCCTTGCCAGTCGTTCTGATCTTCTATGGTCAGAAACGGTCTATATATTGGCTTAGGATGTATGAACGTTTGATTTGTAAGAACTTCTAATTTCCGATAGGTCTCTTCAAGTTTTTTGAACAGGTCGTCAGCCTTCCAGGTTTTGACCATTTTTCTTCCGGTTATTGGATTATAGAGGCCGGCGGCTTTTTTTGAAGACGTCTGATCAATACCCTGGTCGATAACAAGAACGACCTTATTTCTTCTGATCAACTCATGTGATAACCAGATGCCAGCGATCCCCAGACCTACAATTATATAATCTACTTTTGTGAGCTGCATTTTAACTTTACAGAGGGTAAATCCAAAACTAGTTTCAAATGAATATTAGAACGTTTGTCTTTAATTCTTTTTATGAAAATACATACGTAGTCAGTTCTGCAAAAAAAAACTGCCTGATTTTTGATCCGGGTTGCTATGAAGATTTCGAACAAGCCGAACTTCAGGAGTACATTACTCATGAAGGGCTTGTCGTCACCGGTATTATTAATACGCATTGTCATATTGATCATGTGCTTGGAAATTTCCATCTTAAGAATAAGTACAGCGTCCCCCTTAAGATCCCCACAAATGAGAAGGAGGTCTTCGGCTCGGTGCCTGTGTATGCTCCCCAATGGGGAATAGCAAGCTACATGCATGCGGAGGTGGATGAATATTTGGCTGAGGGCGATACCTTGAGTTTGGATGAAGTGAAATTGGAAATGATCGAGGTGGCGGGGCACTCTCCAGGGCACCTCATCTTTTACAATCCCGCGGAAAACGTAATTATTGGGGGTGATGTTTTGTTTCGGGAAAGCATAGGCCGTACAGATCTTCCAGGAGGGAGCCACACAGATTTGCTAAGGAATATTAAAGAAAAAGTGTATACGCTCCCTGATGATGCAATTGTGTACCCCGGACATGGCCCAACAACTACCATTGGCTATGAAAAACTCAATAACCCTTTCGTTAAAGGATGACTAAACATCTACCAAACTTCATTACTTGCCTGAATCTAATTACCGGGACTATCGGCATTTATTCCATCTTGATGGGAACGGAGATGAAAGCTATCTATTTTGTGCTGATAGGAGGAGTCTTCGATCTATTAGATGGCTTGATAGCACGTGTTTTGAAGGTTAATTCAGATTTTGGTAAACAGCTTGATTCACTTGCTGACTTAGTGACTTTTGGATTAGTCCCGTCTTTCTATGTTCTTACATTGTTGCAGCAGCAGACAGAGTATTTCTGGGTTGCGCTGTTCATAACCGTTTTTTCTGCATTAAGGCTAGCGAAGTTTAACCTGGATGAAAGTCAGTCAACGGGTTTCAAAGGACTTCCTACTCCTGCTAATGCGATCATGCTAACGAGTCTTTCGTTTATTCTCTTTGAATTGACTGCTGCAGTTCTTGTAGGGATTGTTGTTTTGTCTTGTGTGCTATTGGTCTCAAGAATTCCGCTACTGGCGTTGAAGTTCGAAACATTGCGATGGAAAGGCAACGAATTTAGATGGGTATTAATTTTTACCGTTCTGGGATTTGCAATCGTCTTTGGGTGGACATTCGTCCCCTTTATTGTGCCATTGTACCTAACAATTTCCGCACTTTCTTGCATGAAGAAATCTGAAAGTGAATAGAATTTTTGATCTTTGTTGGACGTTGAAGAAGCTGTGAGAGGATTTGTCTATACTATTCTTATTTGTGGAATCTCTTTACCATTGATTTCGCAATCTTCTGTACTAGCAGAAGGATCATGGTTTAAGGTGGGAGTCGTAGAGTCCGGAATTTATAAGCTTGATCGAGGTACACTAGATGCATTAGGGGTAGGGAACATTGCGAATCCGGGGGAGATCCAAATGTTTGGAAATGGTGTAAGGGGAATACTTCCTCAACAAAACTCAATCGAAAGGCCAATAGACCTCATCGAGAATCCAATTCTTGTAATTGGTGAGGAAGATGGAGTTTTTGATTCAGACGATTATATTCTTTTCTATGCTGTCAGTCCTCACAAAGAACAGTGGACAACTTTGGGTTTTGAGTATGAAAGGAATGTGTATGCAGACACAGCCTACTATTTTCTGCGAATTGGCTCGGCCGAAGGCAAAAGAATTATTCCAAGACCGTCATTGGATCAAGATCCTCAGTTCATAGCTACTTCATTTAATGATCATTTCTTCTATGAAACGGATGAAAGAAACTTAATATCATCCGGCAGAAATTGGTTTGGGAGTTCAATGGTAAATGGAGATCAAATTGAACAGTCCTTTTCGATCGAAGGTTTAAATTCTGAAGTTAGGGGTTTTTTTACCGGAGTTAGTCAGTCACCACAAAGAGCCGAAATGATGGTGTCCGTCGATGGAAATGATCTGGGATCATTTGCTCTCGAATCTATCAGTACCGGTGAGGGATCTACTTATGCAATAAAAGCAAGCCAAGCCTCGGATAGCTATACCTTTTCAACCAATGGGAATTTTGATCTTTCCATTTCGTACGAGAGTAGTGGCATAAACGCTAGGGGTTACCTTGACAGATATTCCCTTACTTTTTCCCGACAGCTGAGGCTATATGGGAATGAAACCGACTTCAGAGTAATTGGCAATCCTGGTGATGTGATTCAATTTGAGATTGACGATGCTGAAAATGCGACCATATGGAATGTTAGCGAGCCTGCTGATTATTTTGAACAGTCTTTTACAACCACTGGTGGAAAATCGATATTCCGCAGTCAGGCAAGTTCAATCGAAGAATATGTTATTTTTGAAGGAAGTGACTTTCCTTCTCCATTTGTTTTCGGAGGCATAGCAAATCAAAATTTACGTGCTGATACCAATTATGAAGGTATCATTATTTCTGCACCAGAATTTCTTCCTGAAGCACATCGACTTGCAGATTTCCATCGTGAAAATGATGGTTTATCGATTAAGATCGTGACACCTAAGCTCATATACAATGAATTTAGTGCTGGAAGGCAGGATGTAAGTGCAATTAGAGATTATGCCAAACACGTATTTGAACAAGGGATGGAGCTCAAATATCTCCTCTTGTTTGGAGATTGTTCTTATGATTATAAATATAGGACAGTGAACAACACCAATTTTGTTCCTACTTACGAATCACGAGATAGTTTTGATCCAATTTTCAGTCACTCATCTGACGATTATTATGGGTTCTTTGAGGAAAATGAAGGCTTGTGGACTGAGACTTCATCTGGAGACCATACCATGGAGATTGGTATAGGACGGTTACCTGTCAAAACCATTGAGGAAGCCAACACATTGGTCAATAAAATAATGTACTATGCCACGAATCCAAAAACACTTGGAAAATGGAGAAATGAAATCACCTATTTTGCAGATGATGGTGACGGTAATATCCACTCAAGACATGTCGAAGACTTATCTGCAATAATAGATACTGCCTATGCTCAATATGAAATCAATAAACTATTGCTTGACGCATTTGACCAAATTAGTGATGGTTCCTCTGATACCTCACCTGGGGCCTCTCAATCGTTAAATACCCAAATCAACGATGGGACATTCATTGTGAATTTTATTGGGCACGGAAATGAACGCCTTTGGACAGCAGAGAGAGTACTTACCACAACAGATATTGGAGCGATGAACAACCGGAACAAGCTACCAATTTTTGTTACTGCCACCTGTGAGTTTGGAAGGTATGATGATCCATTTCAGGTTTCAGGTGCTGAAGAGCTACTATTGAGCGATAAAGGTGGTGCAATCGCACTACTAACCACTTCCAGACCTGTGTTTGCCAGCACCAATTTCGAGCTTAACAAAGCTTTCCATGAAAATATTTTCAAAAGAGTCAATGGCCAGCCACAGCGATTGGGAGATATTATGAGGACAACTAAAAATGACGGACTAGCGGGCCCGGTCAACCGAAATTTCACACTCCTGGGAGATCCAATGTTGATGCCATCTTTCCCTGAATTAGAAATCTTGATTGAAAATTTTGAGCTTGACACCATTAGTGCATTGGAGGAAGTTCTTCTTACGGGGAGGATTCACGAAAACGGAATTACTCAAGAGAATTTTAATGGAATATTGTCTGCAACTGTATTCGATGTCAATCAAAAATTTAAGACGAAAGGGCAGGAAAGTAGTCCGTATACCTACACCTTACGATCAAATGCCATTTTCAGAGGAGAGGCAGAAGTAATTGATGGAAGATTTACATTTTCTTTCATCGTACCCAAGAATATCTCGTACCAGTTTGAGCGGGGAAAAATCAGCTTATATGCGCTTGATGTCGATCGGAATATTGATGCGTCAGGGTCATCCAAATCTTTCGTAATTGGAGGCACTTTTGAAGATGTCGAATTGGACAATCAGCCACCTGATATTTCGATGTTTTTGAACAATCAATCATTCGTAAACGGAGGCACTGTTGGTAAAAATTCTCTTTTGATAGCTAACCTAGCTGATGAAAGTGGGATTACAACGGCAAGCAGTGGGGTTGTTTCTGGGATTGTTTTAGAACTAAATGAAGAGTTGATCAATTTAAATGAGTACTACACTGCTTCCGCAGACAATTATCAAGAAGGGAGTATTGTGTACCCTATTCGGAATCTGGAGTCAGGAAATTACACGGCTACATTAACAGTTTGGGATACCCACAATAATTCCAGAACGGAATCAATTGAGTTTGTCGTTTCAGATCGCAAAGAATTATTTATTTATAATGACCTCGTCTATCCCAATCCCGCAAGACGTAATGAGGGCACTGTTTTTAGGTTTGAACACGACCGAGAAAATGAGGATATGAGGATAACAATGATGTTATATGATGATCAAGGTCGAGTCATTCTAAGGGATGAACTACTGTACGAGAATAGCGAAAGGGTAATAGAAATTCCTTGGCAGATTGATCAAAAAAGTCTCCCTATGGTAAATGAGGGGATATATTATTATCGTTTAGTAATTCAAAGTAATTTTGACGGAGCAATAAAAGAAATAATGCAAAAGATCGTTGTTATTAATTAAAAGAACCTGCCTCTTCAAAAGAGACCAATTAATCGAAATAGCAGTCGAGAACGAGTCAATATATTTAAGTTAGCACCCGATTATAAAACCATCCGATGAACCACTTGCAAAAGATATTCTTTACAATTTCACTTATTTTTTTGGCCTTTGATGGTTACATGCAAAACTCCCCTGGAGCTGTTCTAACTGGACAGGGGGATAGGAATCCGATTACCGTAGCTGTTCCATTTGTAAGTTTTGCACCGGATAGTAGGGCCTCTGCAATGGGAGATGTCGGGGTGGCAACAAGCCCTGATGTAAACAGCATTCATTGGAATAATGCTAAACTGGCATTTATAGAAAACGACCTGGGTTTTTCTTTTTCCTATTCTCCTTGGTTGGGGAAGATCGTGGATGATATGTCCCTCAACTACCTTTCTTTTTATAAAAAAATCAATCAGACCCAGGCCTTTGGAGCTTCATTGAGGTATTTCGATTTGGGAGAAATACAGAAATATGATGAGCAAGCATTTTTTCAAGGAGTCGAAAACCCAAACGAATTGGCAGTTGATGCTACCTATTCAAGAAAACTATCAGACAGAATGGGTGTCGGCCTAACCATGCGGTTTATTTGGTCAAATATTGCCGGAGATCTGACCGGAGCTCCTGATGCCAAGGCGGGGACTAGTGTTGCTGTTGATCTGGGTTGGTATTATACTCAGCCAGTGATTCTTTCTGGAAGAAACTCTGAGATTTCCTTTGGAGCACACATCTCGAATATTGGCCAGAAGATTACTTACAGCTCCGCCAATAATGAGAATTTCATTCCTGCAAATCTTCGCCTAGGAACGGCATTCAAAACAGATCTTGATGCATACAATACTTTGACCTTTGCTCTTGACTTAAACAAGCTTCTTGTACCGACCCCGGATAGTATCGCAAACAATAATCCTTCATTACTATCTGGGACGTTCGGTTCTTTTGGGGATGCCCCTCGTGGTTTTGGAGAGGAACTCGAAGAAATTACGGTCAGCTTTGGTCTCGAATATTGGTATCGAGACTTGTTCGCTGTACGAGCAGGATATTTCTATGAGCATGAAAATAAGGGAGATAGAAAATACTTTACCCTCGGCACGGGTTTTAGATATCAAATCTTTGGTTTTGACTTTTCCTATTTGATACCGATGGAACAAAACCATCCACTGGCAGACACTTTAAGACTGTCGCTGCTCTTCAATCTTGATCAAAACCAAGATGAGGGTTAGAAAGGATTAATCCAATTACTGCACGAAACGAAAGAAGAGTCATATATTAAATGACTCTTCTTTCTATTTTAGCCAAAATTTTTTACCAGATGCAATCATTATCTAATCGAATTCTAAGTATTCCGGAGTCAGCAACCCTTGCCATGGCAGCAAAAGCCAGGGAGATGAAACAGCAAGGGATTGATGTAATAAGTCTAAGTCTGGGTGAGCCTGATTTCAAAACACCAAAACACATCCAGCAAGGTGCAATTGATGCAATTAATTCAGGGCAATTTTTTGCATATCCACCTGTGAATGGATACTTAGATCTCAGAGAGGCAATTTCTGAAAAATTTGAAAGGGACAATAATCTGAAGTATTCCGCTGACCAAATCGTAGTCTCAAACGGAGCCAAGCAATCAATTGCGAACGTCTTTATGGCCATTCTGAATCCTGGTGATGAGGTAATAGTTCTCACACCTTATTGGGTCAGTTATTCTGCCATGATCTTATTAGCCGAGGGAAGACCAGTATTTGTAAAAGGGTCATTCGAAAATGACTTTAAAGCCACTGCGGATCAGGTAAGAGAAGCAATCACAGACAAGACCAAGGCAATTATTTTCTCCTCGCCTTGTAATCCTACAGGTTCTGTTTTTTCGAGAGATGAACTTACCGCAATTGCAGAGGTGCTTGGAGATAGAGAAGACATTACCGTCATTTCGGATGAAATATATGAGATGATCAATTTTGGATCGCGGCATGAAAGTATCGGTGCACTCGATGGCATGATTGATAGGACTGTGACAGTGAATGGTTTTTCAAAAGGTTATGCAATGACTGGCTGGAGAGTCGGATATATCGGAGCACCTTCATGGATTGCAAAGGCTTCCAACAAGATGCAGGGTCAGTATACATCAGGTAACTGCTCTATTGCTCAAAGAGCAGCACTGACAGCTTTAATATCTTCGAAAGAGTCCTCCGAAGAAATGGCCAGGGCTTATGAGCAAAGAAGGGCTTTGGTGCATGGTCTGCTAAGCGAGATTCCAGGCTTCGAGGTAAATATGCCGCAAGGGGCGTTTTACTTTTTTCCTAATGTAAGTCATTATCTAGGTACTTCAATTGGAGATACAAAGATTGACTCAGTAAATGATCTCTGTTTGTATCTCCTAGAAGATGCCAGAGTCTCTTTGGTAACTGGAGAGGCTTTTGGGGACCCTGAATGCTTGAGACTTTCGTATGCTGCTTCTGAGGAAGATCTAAAATTGGCGATATCTAGCATGAAAGTTTCACTGGCTAAATTGTCATAATGGACATTGATCAACTATTTGAGTTGTTCGAACAAAAAACTGTTTTGGTGGTCGGAGATGTAATGATCGATTCTTACATTTTTGGGTCAAAACCAGTTTCAGGTCAGGTTCCGATAGTCAATACAAAAAGAAAGGAAAAAAGGCTAGGGGGTGCTGCAAATGTTGCCCTTAACATAAAAAATTTGGGAGCAACACCCGTTTTATGCTCTGTAGTTGGCGATGATTATGAAGGAGAGGTATTTGAAAGACTCTTAGAGGCCCAAGGAATGCCTAACAAAGGCATTATAAGAAGTCAAAATCGGAGAACAACGACAAAACTGAGGGTCATGGCAGGTGCGAACCAAATTGTGAGAGTCGACTCAGAAGATATTCACCCTTTGGTTGAGCTAGATAGGAAGGCTTTGCTTAATCACATTAATAACCTAGCTAAGGACTCTGACTTAATCATTTTTGAAGATTACGATAAAGGAACAATTCACTCGGAAATCATCTCGGAGACCATCGCTATTGCGGAGAAGTTCAATATTCCTGTTGCCGTAGATCCCAAATACAAAAACTTTTTTGCTTATGAGGGAGCTACGTTGTTCAAACCAGCAATTGAGGAATTAGAAAAAGCACTGAAAGTCACTTTAAGTACTAAGCATGAAGCAGAATTAATCGCACTATTTGATCAGCTGGACTCAAAAGTCAACTCAAAAATCTACTTGGTGTCGCTCGAAGATGGTGATTTATTTGTTCATGCAAATGGAATTTCTACAACATACAAAACCCATCAAACTGGGGTAGCCGATATGTCAGGGGTTGGTAATGCGATCATTAGTGTAGCGGGGTTATGTTTGGCGCTTGGTCTTAAGGAGGAAGTGATTGCCGAGCTATCAAATATTGCTGCAGGCGTAGTAGCTAAATATTCTGGGGTGGTTCCAATTTCAAAGCATGAATTACTAAAAGAGGCCTCCGAAAATCAAATACTGCATAAATATCTTTAATTTGGGGATACCCAAATCGAAAAGTGATGCGTCGTTATTCCCTACTAATTATTTATCTGGTTGCAATTTCATCTTTTGCTCAAACTGCAAAAAATGGAGTTCTGGATCTATCTAAGGTAGACTTAAACGATAACGCATACACCCTAAGTGGTGAGTGGGAGTTTTATTGGGAGGAGTTGGCCATTCCTGATGAACTCGACAACTTGGAAAAAGACTATTACCCATTTCCTAAGTTGTGGAATGACGGGACTACTAGAAATGGAAAGAAAATTGATTCGAAAGGTTATGCTACCTATAGACTCAAGGTAGTATTGCCATCTCGAACCCCCCAACTCGCCTTGTCAATTAATGAAATGTACTGCTCATATAAGCTATATTATAATGGCTTTGAGTTTGAGAGGAATGGCATACCTGGGAGGTCAAAGGAGTTGTCAGTTTCGGACTGGATGCCCAGAACGACCAATTTTTCAAGATTTACAGATACGCTGGAATTTGTATTACAAGTTTCAAATTTCAGACATACCAAAGGGGGTAGTTTAGAACCAATACTAATTGGTGACAGGACAAAATTGATGGCGAAGCGTGACTTTGATTTTAGTTATGATTTCCTACTAAGTGGTAGTTTGATTATGGGAGGGCTATTCTTCTTAGGGCTGTTCTTGTTTGGTCAGCATGAAAAGTCTGTTCTCTTTTTTGCCTTGTTCTGTCTCACTTTTAGCTACAGGATGGTCGGAAGTGGTGAGTACGCATTTCATGCTTTGTATCCCAATATGCCATGGAACATAATGATTCGGGCAGAGTACTTATCACTTTTTGTGCCAGTAGGCATATTTACAATCTACAGCTACTCCTTATATCCACAGGATAGCAAAAAGTGGATCTTGCTAGGGTTTTCAATAATATCAGGAATATTTTCACTGCTTGTGCTTTTTTCTCCTACCACGTTTTTCACAAAACTGGTTGAGCCCTTCATGGTCCTGATTTTGATTGCTATCTTCTATATGATCTATGTTTATTGGATCGCTTATAGAAGAAATCGCACTGGTGCGCAATATGCATTTGCTAGTACGGGTATTGTTTTTATTGTAGCGGTTTATTTGATGTCAGTCTATCTGACACCTGTTCAGGAAAATACATTTTTGACTTTTGTCGGTTTTATTTTGTTTTTCTTTTTTCAGTCTCTCATCCTGTCATTTCGATTTGCTCACTCACTTAGGCAGGCAAAGGAAAGTGCCGAGACAGCATCAAAAGCAAAGACTGATTTTTTAAGTACAATATCTCATGAAATCAGAACACCTTTGAATGCGGTTGTAGGTATTTCGCATTATTTGATGAGTGAAAACCCAAGAGAAGACCAGGTGGACAGTCTTGAGTCTCTCCAGTTTTCGGCTGAGCATCTTACCGCCTTAATCAACGACATCCTTGACTACAACAAACTCGAATCGGGGGCAATAGAATTCGAATACACCGAAGTAAACCTTGAGAATCTTGCTGATAAGATCATCAAGTCGCATTCAGCTGTTGCAAAAGAAAAGAACGTTCGCCTGCTTTATGAGTTTGACGAGGACATTCATCCATTGGTTCTAGCTGATTCGACTAGGATCTACCAGATTTTTAATAATCTGATCAATAACGCATTAAAATTTACAGCAAAAGGATACGTAAAGCTGATCGCTACTTTAATTGATGATTCAGAGAAGGCACAAGATATACGATTTGAGGTAATTGATACTGGAATTGGAATTCCCCAGGAAAAGCAGAGTGTAATATTTGAGAGATTTACACAGGCAGGTTCATCTACCACTCGTGAGTATGGAGGGACTGGGCTGGGACTAGCGATAATAAAGAAGATCCTCAACATGATAGACTCAGAAATCTATGTAGATAGTGAAGTTGGGGAAGGAACTCGATTTTGGTTTGAGTTGGGTTTCATAAAAGCTGAGGTTAAAGTTGAGGATGAGGAAACGCAAGAAGAAACCGAATCTCGAGTTGTTGAAGGGAAAAAAGTTCTTTTAGTTGAGGATAATCAGATGAACATTATGGTTGCCGAGAAATTCTTGAAGAAATGGGAGATTGAAACTGAGGTAGCATATAATGGGGCTGAGGCTGTGGCCAAAGCAGAACACAATGTGTATGATCTGATCCTAATGGATTTACAGATGCCCATCATGGATGGTTATCAAGCTACTCGATTGATTAGAAAGTTTGATGAAAATACGCCGATAGTTGCCTTAACAGCATCGGCACTTCTGAAAGTCAGGCAAGAAGTGATTGCGGCTGGAATGAATGATTATGTAACTAAACCTTTTGATCCAGGCGAGTTGAAGAGGAAAATTGCCCATTATATGCTCAAAGAGGACGAGAGGAAAGCTCTTTAACACATTCTATGTAATAACGAACCTTATCTGGATCTGTATCGGGATACACACCATGCCCTAGGTTTGCAATGTGTGGATGGCCTTCAAAACTTCTCAGCATAGTCTGAGTCTCCTCCTTGATGGACTCAAAAGACCCATATAAGGCACAAGGATCTAGGTTACCTTGAAGTGTTTTATTTGGAAGCCTACTCTTTGCCAGCTCCGGATCGATATTCCAATCCAATCCAATAGTTCTACATCCGAGTTCTTTCATTTCATCCAACGCCCACCAGGCGCCTTTTGCGAAAACTGTGACCGGAACATTTTTGATCGCTTCACATATTCTGGAAATGTATTTCAAGCTATATCTGGTATAATGAGCAGGAGGTAAGACTCCAGCCCAGGAGTCGAATATCTGAATCATGTCAGCCCCAGCTTCTATTTGCGCTTTCAAATACCCAATGGTTGATTGAGTGATCATTTCAAGCAGTGTATCAGAAAGCTCGGGGTTAGTATACAGAACTCTTCTTGCCTTGGAAAAAGTTTTGCTGCCGCCACCTTCGATCATGTAAGCCAAAATTGTCCAAGGGGCACCAGCAAATCCAATTAACGGAACTCGGCGATTTAGTTTTTCTTTTGTGATAGTAATGGCATCGTACACATAACTCAATTCGGAAGGATCAGCTATACGAATTTGATCAAGGTCCTTTTTGACAGCAATTGTTTTTGGAAAATGAGGACCCTTTTTTTCTACCATCTCATAGGTTAGGCCCATTGCCTCTGGAATCACCAAAATATCGGAAAAAATGATCGCAGCATCCACACCAAGCAAATCGACAGGTTGGACAGTCACTTCGGCAGCAAGTTCCGGTGTTTCAACAAGTTCTTTAAACCCGGATAGCCTATTCCTGACCTCCCGGTATTCCGGAAGAATTCTGCCTGCTTGCCTCATAAGCCAAACAGGTGTTCGTTCGGTGTTTTCACCAAGCGCGGCACGCAGAATCAGATCGTTTTTGAATTTCATTGAGGCAAATTTAGGAAGGATTCCTCCTTATCTTTACTAGTCTTTGATTTATCTATTAATCCGTGGAACTCTTTAGTTACACCTTCAAAAACAAAAGCAATGGCCATAATTTTTGACAGTTTTGAGTCTTGGAAGAAAGAATGTTTTGCGAATAATAGTCCGCTTTATCAGCCTGTTCTGGATTTTGAAGTGAACCAAAAGGGCAATTCCGAAGCATCGATCTGGATCGGTCTTGAACAAGCCTTTCAGGTTATGAAAGAAGCAATTCATGTAGGTCTCAACGAAGACATGACTTCTCTTTCAGGAATGATAGATAATGGTGCTAAGAAAGTCTATAACTTCAAGAAATCGGTTCTTTCCATCGAGTTTCAAAAACTCATTTCGAGAGCCTTGGCAGCGAAGGAGGTAAATTCTTGTATGGGTCGTGTAGTAGCTGCACCTACCGCCGGAGCCAGTGGTATCCTTCCAGGAACATTGATGACTTTACAGGAAATTCATCAAATCGAGGATAGAAAAATTCACGAAGCGCTTCTTATTGGTGCTGGTGTAGCATTAATTCTTGAAAAGAGAGCTTCAATTGCCGGAGCAGTTGGAGGATGTCAGGCGGAAACCGGGGCTGCTGCTGCCATGGCTTCTGCAGGAATCAGTTATTGTCTGGGAGGAACCATCGATCAAGTATTTAATTCAGTCGCAATCACGATCCAGTGCATGTTGGGATTGGTATGTGATCCTGTTGCCGGTTTGGTTGAAATCCCATGTGTCGTTCGAAATGCAAGTGCAGCAGCAATTGCAAATTCTTCGGCCCAGATTGCATTGGCTGATGTTAGTGCCGTAATACCCGTTGACGAATGCGTCATGGCTATGGGAGAGGTAGGTCAAAGTATGGAAGCCAGATATAAAGAAACTGCTCAGGGAGGACTTGCAGCAACACCAACGGGAAAGGCTATATCTAAGCGTGTTCTAATTCAGGACATTGAAGTGATGGACGAAGAGAGTAACATTTAGATAAAGTCATCAATCAACCAGTAAGCATATTTCACAATTGTTGATAGTACCGCACTCCAAAATAGGGCACTTATCCACATCCATTTAATTAATTTCCTTTTGTTCGTACCTAATAGGTTGGCTAGCAAGCCACCTACTGGAGGCGAAAGTAGAAGAGGCGTTAATAGGCATACCCCTTCCAATCCAAATTTTCTCCAGATCTTCACAAACCTTCGGTTCCTTTTTGTGAATACCTTCGGGTTTCTCTTAAATCTATTGGCGAAGTTTCTAAGATCGGAGCCGAAAAACGTAAAGAGATAGATGGTTGCCATCATACCACAAGCCGTGAGTAGTATGATTGCTATTAGTGGAAGGTCATTGGCAACACCAAAAGTTGGTCCGAAAATAAATTTCAGACCACTCAAGAAGAAAACGGTGAAGTATTTGAGTGCTGTGCTCATAATAAGCCAGCTAACTTACAATACATTGCTCCAATTAACTTCGTCCTAAAAACAATAAGGGCTTTATCTTTGATTTTTAATCCAATCATATGTTAAATATTGTTTTATTTGGTCCTCCCGGAGCGGGCAAAGGCACTCAAAGTGAAAATATCATTAAGAACTTCTCGTTAATTCACATCTCTACCGGAGACCTTTTTAGGAAGCACCTCGGAGAAGGGACTGCATTAGGAAAAGACGCTAAGAGCTACATGGACGCCGGTAATCTTGTACCAGATGAAGTAGTGATCGGAATGGTTGAAGATAAAATCAAAGATCATCTTGATGCAAAAGGCTTCATTTTTGATGGTTTTCCCCGAACAGTAAATCAGGCAAAAGCACTTGACAAGATGTTGGAAGGCCATGACTTGTCAATTAGTGGTATGATTGCGCTGGAAGTACCAGAAGAAGAACTGAAGACTAGAATAAAGGAACGCGCCAAAACATCTGGAAGGGTCGATGACCAAGATGAAGATAAAATAAATAACAGGATTTCTGTCTACAAGAAGGAAACTGCCCCCGTGGCAGAGTATTATAGTTTGCAAAAGAAGCAAAGCTCAATAAATGGTGTTGGTACTGTCGACGAGATCTTTGACAAGATCAAGGGGCAGATCGCTTCCTATTAACCCCACTCAAAGTGGAATCCAATTTTATTGATTATGTAAAGTTCTTTGCCCGATCTGGTGACGGAGGTGCAGGGTCCGTGCATTTTAGGAGAGAAAAATTTGTACCAAAAGGCGGACCCGATGGGGGTGATGGTGGAACTGGAGGTAGCATTATTCTTAAGGGCAATAGCCAACTATGGACTTTGCTACATTTGAAATACAAAAAACATATTCGTGCCGAAAATGGGTCACACGGTGAAGGAGCAAGGAAGTCTGGGAAGAATGGAGAGGATATTGTTTTAGAGGTACCGTTAGGCACTATAGCCAAAAATGCGGAAACGGAAGATAAATTTCTGGAGATACTAGAAGATGGCGAAGAAAGAGTGCTATTAGCCGGCGGAAAAGGAGGACTGGGGAATGTGCATTTTAAGTCGGCCACTAATCAGGCTCCTAGGTACTCACAATCTGGCATTGAAGGCATTGAGGCTACGGTAATTTTAGAATTGAAAATTTTAGCCGATGTAGGACTTGTGGGATTCCCTAATGCAGGTAAGTCTACCCTTTTATCAGTGGTGTCTGCTGCAAAGCCGGAAATCGCAGATTATCCTTTCACCACATTGGTTCCTAACCTTGGAGTAGTCTCCTACCGTGACTACAAATCTTTCGTGATGGCTGATATTCCAGGAATAATTGAAGGAGCAGCGGAAGGACGTGGCCTAGGTAATCGCTTTCTTAGGCACATCGAACGTAACTCGATCTTGCTGTTCATGATTCCTGCAGATTCAGATGATATTAAAAGAGAGTATGAGATTCTTCTTGGTGAGCTTGTTAAGCATAACCCGGAATTAGAGGACAAAGATCGACTCCTGGCCATCACAAAATCTGATATGCTCGATGATGAATTGATTGATGAAATGCAGGAGGACCTCCCTGACACTGAGACACTCTTCATTTCAAGCATTACCAATGGAGGTATACAACAACTGAAGGATAAAATCTGGCAACTATTGAATCAAAACTGACAGATTGACATTTTTTCTTAATTGGCAAAAAAATTGACGATAGAACAGACTATTGAAATCGAACGAATGAGCAAGCAAAAAAAGAATAGTAAGGAAGAAATCAATGAAGAAATGTTGGTTGATGAAGTGGAAACAAAGGCTAGTGAAGCAACTTCAGAGGAAGAACATGCAACGACGGAAACCGATGAGGCTGGTCGACTGGAATTAGAGCTAGCGGAGGCCAAAGACAAGTATTTGAGAATTTATTCTGAATTTGAAAATTTTCGAAGAAGAACCTCCAAAGAGAAGTTGGATTTGATATCTACTGCAAATAAAAATTTAATGTCCGATTTGGTTCCCGTGCTTGATGATTTCGAAAGGGCAATTTTAGCTTCTGAGGAAAGTGACGACATCAAATCGCTGAAGGAGGGTATTTCGCTTGTTCAAAGTAAACTTACGAAGATTCTTGACTTGAAAGGATTGAAAAAAATGGAGATTGCAAAAGGAGATGAGTTTGACGATGAAAAACATGAGGCAATAACTCAAATTCCTGCGGAGAAGAAATTTCAAGGAAAAATAGTAGATGTAGTGGAGGCTGGATATACGCTGGGAGAAAGTGTGGTAAGGTTTGCAAAAGTTGTAGTGGGGGCTAAACAGTAATCATGGCAAAAAGAGATTATTACGAAGTTCTTGGAGTAGATCGATCGGTAAGTCCGGATGAACTAAAGAAAGCTTATCGAAAAATTGCAATAAAGTTTCATCCTGATAAAAACCCGGATGACAAGGAGGCAGAAGAAAAGTTTAAAGAAGCAGCTGAAGCCTATGATATTCTAAGCAATGACGAAAAGCGTCAGAGATATGATCGCTACGGTCATCAAGGTGTCGGAGGAGCCGGAGGAGGTTTCGGTGGAGGCAATATGAATATGGATGATATCTTTTCGCAATTTGGAGACATTTTCGGAGGGGGAAATCCATTTGAAAGTTTTTTTGGAGGTGGGGGAAGAAGTCGGTCTAGGAAAGGCACCAATCTAAGGATCAAGCTGAAACTGAATCTCAGTGAAGTAGCAAACGGAATTGAAAAGAAGATAAAGGTCAATCGTCTGATGGTGGACCCAAACACTAAGTTTCAGACTTGTCCGAGTTGCAATGGAACTGGGCAGGTCAGGAAAGTGATGAACACCATGTTAGGTCAGATGATGAGTACATCCACTTGCCCGACTTGTGGAGGAAGTGGACAAATCGTAGAAAGTAGAGGGCCAGGAGTAGACAGTTCTGGACTAAAGAGACAGGAAGAAGTAATCTCTATAAAAATACCGGCTGGAGTTACCGATGGAATGCAGCTTTCAATGTCTGGTAAGGGGAATGAAGTAGCTGGTGGGATTCCTGGGGATCTACTTATTCTTATTGAAGAGGAGGAAGACGATATTCTGAAACGTGATGGCAACAATGTCATCTATGATCTTTACATCAACTTTGTTGACGCAGCGTTAGGCACTTCTATTGAGGTTCCGACAATTGATGGAAAAGTGAAAATCAAAATCGATGCTGGAACACAGAGTGGCAAAATCCTGAGATTGAGAGGGAAAGGGATTAAATCCATTGAAGGATATGGTCAGGGTGATCAATTGGTTCATGTCAATGTATGGACTCCGAAAAAGCTTACTTCTGATGAAAGAGCCATATTAGAGTCCTTGAAAGACTCGCCAAATTTCGAGCCGGCGCCCGGAAAGTCGGACAAGTCCTTTTTTGAGCGGATGAAAGAGTTTTTCTGATCGATAAGAAGGTGTAACCTCGCCACATTTTTTGCGTTTAATGATGCTATGTTGAAG
>CAZQDI010000042.1:0-26844 GCA_964591785.1 uncultured Roseivirgaceae bacterium | reverse complement strand
ATATAAACCATCCAAATCAGCTGCATTCATATTGAGTTCAAGTCCAGTCAGACCTGCTTCATACGTAATGTACCATACCAGGCAAGTGCCAGCTCCTGCAGCATCAAAATCAGGTGCTGTAAAGGTTGGAGGCAGGCCAAGTATATTTCCTTCAGTATCGGTAACTACCCAACCACTTTCACCTAGATCAGTTCCGGAATTATCGACAGTGATTGAGCCTTCAGCAAGATTATCCGCAGTTCCTTCCACGATAAAGTCGAAAGGTCCGCCTGAAATTACCGGTGCTACTACTCTATTTACTGTAATACTGTTACTCAACTCATAAAGACCATCCAGATCATCGACATTGCTGTCAACAGCCAAACCTGTAAGTCCCTCTGCGTAAGTAATGTACCATACAAAACAAGTTCCTTCCCCTGCAGGGTCAAAATCGGGAGCAGTAAACATGGGAGGTAAACCAAGAATATTGCCTGCTTCATCTGTTATTACCCAGCTGCTTTGATTTTCAAGAGCAAATCCACCCTCCACAGTGATTCCCCCATCTGGAATGTTATCTGCAGTTCCGTCTCCTACATTGAAAGTAAAAGGGCCGCCGCTCAATGTTGGAGCATCCAGTCGATTTACATTGATCGGATTAGAAAGTGCAAATACGCCATCAAGATCAGCTACGGTATTTCCAACTGCAAGACCTGCCAGTCCGGTTTCATACGTAATGTACCATACCTGGCATACTCCTGAACCTGCAGCATCAAAATCAGGTGCTGTGAATGATGGAGGTAAACCTAAAATATTTCCATCAAGATCAGTAACGACCCACCCGGTCTCATCAAGATCAGTGCCTGTTGCATCCATCGTAATCGCTCCGTCGGGAATGTTATCTGCTACACCATCAACAATGAAATTGAAAGGACCACCACTAAGGGTTGCTCCCTGCAACGCCAATCGGTCCACAGTGATTGAATTGGACAAATCAAAATTACCCGTAAGGTCACTGGTATTTTGTCCAGCCTCAAGTCCCGTAAGACCATCTTCGTATCTTAGATACCAGATAAAGCATGTGCCCACGCCTGCACCATCGAAATCTACTCCCTCCAACATTGCAATGGTTCCGGGAAGCCCAAGAATAACGTTCTGATCATCTGTGATGACCCACGTTTCGTTAGAGCCAACGCCCATTCCATCAGTCGAGACACCTGAAACAAAATCAGGATTCCCGTCTACAAAAAAGGAAAAAGGTCCACCTGTAATGGTACCTGCATCCACCATGACAGTGGGTTCTTCGTCGTCGTTACATGAAACGATCATCGCTCCAATAGCCAACAATAAATAGAATTGTTTAAGAAATTTCATGAGTTTCATTTATTAATCTTTCAGTTTTGCAATGCAACGAACTGAAGATTGCCAAAACATCACATGAAGTTCAATTTTGATTCACAGCTGTGAGTGCGTTTCGCGATCAAAAGGCCCCTAGAGCGTCAGGAAGCTGATAGTTGTCCAATTTCCAAAGCAGACTGTGAAGTTTTTGTGATACTTTCTTCATTTCTTGCAGGCAAAATGGAACAGAAAAGAGTTACCGTAATAGAGGACGACCCTGAGATTAGTGAGCTGTTAAGTATTCATCTGAAAGATCTTGAATGTGACGTAAAGACTTTTAGTGATGGAAAGGAAGGATACAATAGTTTGCTTGAGAATGATACCGACCTCGTCATACTGGACATTAAGTTGCCCAATATGGATGGCATTGAAATATGTCAGAAAGTTCGTGCCCATGAGATCACCATACCGATCATCATGCTGACCGCGAGATCCGAAGAGATCGACCGTGTCTTAGGATTGGAGGTCGGCGCCGATGACTATATGACGAAGCCTTTCAGTATTCGGGAATTCATCGCACGCGTCAAAGCCATTTTCCGACGTACTAAGATTATCGAAGAGCGGCTTTCAAAAGAACGAGATCCCAAGTTGCTGATCTATGAAGAATTGAGCATCGATATTGACCTTCGAAAAGTGACCATACAGGAAAAGAAAATCGACCTTTCCCCAAAGGAGTTTGATTTATTGGTTTTGATGGCATCCAACCCGGGTAAAAGTTATAATCGGTCCAGGTTGCTCTCCTTGATCTGGGGTTACGACTTTGAGGGATATGAACATACGGTAAACAGTCACATTAACCGATTAAGGGCAAAGATTGAGCCTGACATGGAAAATCCTAAGTTCATCATCACGACCTGGGGAGTAGGATATAAGTTCAACGAAGAATTAGAGGCATGAATACCAGTACAGTTACTACCCGACTTATCCGTAAGATCATTTTCACTTTCTTGCTATTGATTCTGATCATCGGAGTAGGCTATATCTTCATTACCTATTACTTCACGAATAAGTTTTTTGAAGAAACATCCCAGAAACTCAATTCCGAGGTCGCCTCGCATGTAATCAATGAAAAATTCCAAAATGCTTCTCCTTTTTTGGAGGATGGAAGCGTCAATAAGCCATTGTTCGGAGACCTAATGCACGATATGATGGCCGTGAATAGAGGGATCGAAGTATACCTGCTATCAAAAGAAGGAGATGTACTCTATTCGGTCGTACTTGATCACTCAGACGATGAAAAGCCAGCTACTAAAATTGATATTGCCCCCCTGGATGAATTTATCGCTTGTCATGGAGATCGATACATTTTAGGACAGGACCCCAGGAATCCCACGAACCAAAAGATCTTTTCGGCAGATAAATTCTCCATCGATGGAAACGAGGGATATATCTACGTCATCCTGGCGAGTCAAAAATTCGAACAGGTCACCGACTCCGTGTTGGGTAGCTACTTCCTGAAGCTCGGCTTAGGTGCTTCAATCGTTACTTTAATTTTTGCTGGAATCGTAGGTGTCATTGTCATCTGGTACCTCACCAAGACACTTCGAGACATCATCGACACGGTAAGGAGGTTCAAAGAAGGTGATATGGAGGCCAGGGTTAGCAACGCCGATACGAAAGATCTGTCGGTCCTAACGGAGACCTTCAATGACATGGCTGACACGCTTGTTGCCAACATCGATGAGTTGAAATCAGTGGAGCAGCTACGACGTGAGCTGATTGCCAATGTATCTCATGATCTTCGCACTCCACTTGCTATTACCAAGGGATATGTCGAAACGCTTCAAATGAAGAAAAAAAGTCTAAGTGAGCAAGAACAGGATAAGTATTTGAGCATTGTTGGCAATAGTATCGAAAAGCTAGAAAAACTGATTGATCAATTATTTGAATACTCAAAACTTGAGGCTAAGCAAATCACCCCTCAAAAAGAACCGTTTTCTATTGCTGATCTTGCTCACGATGTCTTCGAGAAATATCAGCAACTGAGTGAAAAAAAGAAGATTAACCTTCAGCTAAGCATTGAACCTAATTTACCTTCAGTTTTTGCAGACATCAGTCTGGTCGAACGGGTATTGCAAAACTTAATTGACAACGCCCTCAAATTCACTCCGGATGGTGGCACTATCACCATTGCTATGCAGTCGAGCCTAAAGTCCGTTTCTGTAGCGATAAAGGACACGGGGGCGGGTATTCCAGAAAGTGAAATTGAAGAGATATTTGAAAGGTACAAACAGGCTAAGTCGGAACCTAAGAAGTCCAAAGAAGGCGCTGGATTGGGTCTGGCGATTGCAAAAAAGATCGTTGAACTTCACGATTCTGCGATCCAGGTAGTTAGCAAGCCGAACCGAGGCACCACCTTCCAATTTCAATTGCCTCTAGTGGCTAATTGATAAATAAAACTGATTCTTTAACTTTAATAATTAAGTAGACTACTTCCCTATGAGAGCAAATTGGTTTGAGCTACCAGTCTCCAATATGGAGCGCGCTCAACATTTCTATTCCACTATTTTCAGCATAAAAATGGGTGATCCTTTTGAAATGAACGAATCAATTATGTGCTTCTTCCCATACGAACCAGAAGCTGAAGGTGCTACAGGGACACTCATTCAACATAAAGCCTACACCCCATCTCATCACGGAACGCTTGTTTATTTTTCTGTGACGGAAATCAACGACATTATTCCAAAAGTTAAAGCTGCGGGTGGTAAAGTGCTAAACGAAAAAATGAGTATCGGAGCGCAACATGGATTCGTAGCCCACTTCGAAGATTCTGAAGGAAACAGAGTAGCACTACATCAATCACCTAGCCAGGAATAAGCACATTGCAAAGAAAAATATTACTCCTCAAAGTCAGTAGGTCGTCCTAAGTATTCAAATTGGGCCAGCTCCTCCTTGAATTCCTCCAACTTGATCCCAACTCGTTTGTAAGCTGGTCCACCCAGTGGCAAGTGTACTGGTGGGTTTTCCAACTTCGTCAGTTCAAACATTGCCTTTACAGCCTTCACAGGATCTCCTACCTGGTGGCCACTAACCCCACGAATAGAATCCATATTTTTAGCAGCTGATTCCTTATAATCTTCGATGATAGACTCGTTAAATGTCGCAGACCTTCCGGCCCAATCGGTCCGAAAAGGACCTGGTTCGACATTTGTCACGTTGATTCCTAAATGCTTAGTTTCTGCCGCAAGCGCCTCCCCTATTCCTTCCAAGGCAAATTTGCTTCCATTGTAGATGCCCACTCCTGGATAGCCCTGTAGACCTGCAATAGAGGTAATATTTAAAATGTGTCCACTTCGCTGCTTTCGCATAAAAGGCAAGGCCAGCTTCATCATACGAACACACCCAAAAACATTTACGTCAAACTGCCGCTCGATTTCTTCCTCCGAGGTTTCTTCAATCGGCCCAAGAGTTCCATATCCTGCATTGTTGACCAACACATCCAACTGTCCGAAAGTTTCTGAAATGAAGGTTGATACCTCGTCAATGGTCTGTTGCTTTTGAACATCAAGAATTACCGCCTTAACGAACTCAGGGTGAATGGACTCGAGCTCTGAAATCTGCGATTCTTTTCGGACTGTCCCGATCGCTATCTCTCCATTTTCTGCAATAACCCTAACCAGTTCTTTTCCAAATCCTGTGGAACATCCGGTAACAAGCCATACTCTTTGTGACATAAAAATCTTTGTTAATACGGTTAGGAAACACGTTCGTCAAAAAAAGGTTCCTCACGAAGTCCGAACGCGTGCTATCCAACACCAATTTCAACAATTCTCAGTAATTTACCCGTCCTAAATCACTTTACTATGAAAAAAGCAGCACTACTACTTTCTGCACTCCTATTCAGTTTAAGTCTATATTCTCAAGCTCCAATCACCAGTATACCCTTTCAATTGTTTGGAGATCATATCATCATTCAGGTGAGTATTGATGACTCGGAGCCACTGGACTTCATATTCGATACAGGTTCAGGATTCACCGTCCTTGATGAGGACGTGGCAAGCCAGCTCGGATTGGCGGGAAAGAAAATTGAAATGAACGAAGCTTCCTATACCTGGCAGTTGATCAAACACAATACGATCGCCATCAACGATTTTTTAATGGAAAAGAACATTAAGGTATATTCCACCGACTTCGATCACCTGGAAATTAGCTTGGGAATGGATTTGGACGGAATTGTAGGCTACGATCTGCTAAGACACCACTCAGTCAATGTCAACTTCGATGACATGAAAATCCATATCTACGATTTAGGAATGGCTCCAAAAAGCGGAGATGCTATTCCTTTTGAGTTCGACACCTCCATCCCCGTGATTAAGGGCAACGTAGTTCTGAACAATGAGGAGCCGCATGACGGCACCTTCTACTTCATTACGGGCGCTGGTGCAACACTGGACTTCAACACTCCCTATGCTGCTCAATACGATGTAATCAATAAGACAGGCAAGCACTATTCTTATCTTGTAAAAGGACTTTCTAAAATTGAAACACCTCATTATGAAGGTCATGTCATTTCCTTTTCATTCGGCAAGCAGACCATTGAGGACTTGCCAATCGGAATCAGTACTGCAAAAGAAGGAATCCAGGCAAGCAAGAATGTCTCAGGTATTATAGGGAGTCAGATCATTAGAATGTACAACTTCACCATCGATTACGGTGCAAAGATGATTTACCTGGTTAAAGATCACACGTTTGAACCCGTTTTCAATGTCAACTGCAGTGGCTTGGATGTTCAGCTTGCAGAGGATAAGAAAACTGTACTAATTCACGAAGTGTTCGAAGAAGGTCCGGCAGCAGAAGCGGGTATTAAAATCAACGATGAACTTGTGAGAATAAACGGCAAGGCCATGAGCGAAGTCAACTTGCAAGAAGTCAAGAAACTATTAAAAATGGAAGGCGAGAAGGTGGACCTTGTAGTAAGTCAAAACGGTGACGAAAAGAACTTCACGCTCCAGCTAAGGTCATTGATTGATTAGAAGACCAAAGACCTTGTTCCAAAGAATCGCATTTGCAGGAGAAACTTATTGCAATTATTCTAAAATCGCATTGATTTGAAGTGGCAATAAGTTTCCTTTGCGAATGGGAATAAAAACAACTCCGGCTTTTAGGAAAATTGATCTTAGCTCCTGGCCTAGAAAAGCACTTTTCGAAAACTTCTTGCAGTTTGACGACCCCTTCTTCAACATTTGCGCTGATGTAGAGGTAACCGCATTGAAGAAGTATTGTGACCGTCATAACGCTTCTTTTTTTCTCCATTCGTATTACTTCATGCTAAAGGCTGCAAATAGCATCGAAGAGTTTAGATATAGGATCCATGATGATGAAGTAATTGTGTATGAAAGAGTCCGTGGCAGCTGTCCCATCTTAAAAGAGGACCGTACTTTTGGTTTTGGATACTTCAATTTTGAAGATAACCTAGATGATTTCATCGAATCAGGAAAAATGGTGGTCGATCGGATCAAAAAGGGTATCCCTTTCGATGCTAAACTTGATGAAGATGACCTGATCCATTCTTCGGTCATTCCATGGATATCATTTAGGAGTATTGAACATGCCAAACGACTTAACAAGGGCGACTCAGTGCCCAAGATTGTGCTTGGAAAAGTCCATGAGGTTGGAGCAAAGTACATGATGCCAGTATCAGTCTCCGGACATCATTCTCTAATGGACGGTCTTCATGCTGCAGAGTTCTTTCAACATTATGAAGAGATCTGTGCGCAATCGATACCCTAAACAGATTAAATTTTAAGTTGAGCAAAGCAAATAATTTACCCACAAACCACGTGGGCAATGTAACATTCTTTTCTTTGCATCTGCTATGAGTAAGGACCTTCGAATTGTATTTCTGGGCACACCAGATTTTGCTGCTGCCTCACTTCAGAAACTTGTCGAAAACGGAGTAAATATTGTCGCAGTAATCACTGCACCTGACAAACCAAAAGGAAGGGGAAAAAAGCTCTCTTCCTCAGCGGTAAAAGAGTATGCTCTGCAAGCAGATCTACCCATTCTACAACCGACTAACCTTAAGTCTGAAACATTCCTTAAGGAACTGAGGTCTTTCCATGCAGATTTACAAATTGTAGTCGCCTTCAGGATGTTGCCAGTAGCTGTGTGGGACATGCCCAGGATGGGTACTTTCAACTTACACGCTTCCCTGCTTCCGCAATACAGGGGTGCGGCACCAATCAATTGGGCAATCATCAATGGGGAAAAGGAAACAGGCATCACCACCTTTTTTTTAAAACATGAAATTGATACGGGGGCCATTATCTTCCAGGAGAAAGAAATCATAACTGAGGACGACACGGTTGGCACTTTGTATGTACGGCTCATGAACAAAGGTGCGGATTTAGTTTTAAAAACTGTCAAAGCAATCGAGGAGGATTCTTATCCTCAAAAGCCACAAGAGTCGTCTAAAACTTTAAAGTCCGCACCGAAAATTTTCAAAGAGGACTGTAAAATAAACTGGAGTCAACAGGCGGTTACTATTCGGAATTTCATCAGAGGGCTTTCGCCCTACCCTGGTGCCTGGACAACGCTGAATGTGAAAATCCGGAAAATCTATTCATGTGAACTGACTAAAATTGCTTGTAGTAGTACCGGCAAAATCGAAATTGTAAACAAAAACGAAATGATTGTTGGATGTATAGATTTTAATTTGAAAATTACCGAGATTCAACTCGAAGGCAAGCGGAGGATGAAAGTAGAAGAATTTCTCAGAGGTTATGCCACCGAACATTGATGCTTCGGCTTACTTTGCAGGTTTATTTTTAATTGTTATTTATGAGAATTTCTATGATTGCGGCGATGGGAAGCAACCGGGTAATTGGCAAAGACAACGACCTCCCCTGGCATTTACCGGATGATTTTAAGTATTTCCAAACTACTACTTCTGGTCATCACATTCTGATGGGTCGTAAGAACTGGGAGTCACTACCACACAAATTTCAACCACTCCCTAACCGTACTAACTTGATCTTAACCAGACAATCAGACTACAAAGCGGAAGGTGGAGAGGTGATTCAATCACTCGAAGCTGGCAAGGAGATTGCCATTCAGAATAAAGAAAAAGAACTATTTATCATTGGCGGTGGAGAAATCTACAGAATGGGTCTTCCCCTTGCTGACAGGATCTACCTCACCGAAATCGAAGGTGAATTTGATGGACAAGTCACGTTTCCAGAATTCTCAAAAGAAGCATGGAAAGAAACCTCGAGGAAACATCACGATGCAGATGAACGTCACCAATTTGCGTTTGATTTCGTAATTTATGACAAAAAATAAGTGATATGGATCTTTCAACACACAAACGTACCCTTGGAATTTTACACATTGTTTATGGTACTTTCAATGCCCTAGTTTTCATATTTGTTGGCGTAATCATCTCCACTTTTCTTCCCTTTATTGGGGAAGCAATTATTGAAGAGGAAGGACCAGAAGCAGCAATGGTCGTAGAGATGATCGCAAATATCATCCGTATAGTAGTGACGTTCATCTTCATTCTTTCCGCCATCCCTTCCATTATAGGGGGTATTGGACTCATCCAAAAGAAGGGCTGGGGACTCACGGTAGCCTTGATTGCGGGTTGTGTTTCCATCTTCAGCATCCCTTTCGGAACTGCACTTGGTGTGTATTCGCTGTATGTTTTCATCGAAGACAACAAACAAAAAAAGAATGACCAAAATCAAGAATAGTGTCATATGGCTTACTGGGGCCAGCTCAGGAATTGGGGAACAGATGGCCTACCAGCTGGCTGCAAAAGGTGCTAAACTGATCATTTCCTCCCGAAGAAAGGAAGAACTCGAACGAGTGAAAAGCAATTGCGAATCCACTACTGTTGAAGCGCTAACCATTGACCTGTCAGATAGTTTTTCATTAGAACAGCGTGCTAAGGAGGCCGAAACGTTTTTCGGGCCCATTGACATCCTAATCAACAATGGAGGGATCAGTCAACGAGATACTATTCTGAATACCAGTCTTGAGGTAGATCGTAAGCTAATGGAGGTTAACTACTTTGGGGCCATCACGCTCTCCAAATCGCTGTTACCTAAAATGGTGGAGCGGCAAAAAGGTCATCATGTTATCATCACTTCTACTGTAGGAATCATCAATACCCCCTTGAGGTCGGGCTATGGTGCCTCAAAACATGCGTTGCATGGATTTTACGATGTATTAAGGGCCGAGCATCACCAAGACAATATTAAGGTCAGCATCATTCTCCCTGGTTTCATTCGAACTGAAATCTCTAAGAATGCACTCACCGGAGACGGATCACCGCAACAAACAATGGATAAAGCCACAGGTGCAGGGATGTCTGCCGACAGATGTGCCCAATTGATCGTAAAAGCCATCGAAAAAAATAAAAATGAAGTTTATATAGGTGGACTCAAAGAAAAAACCGGAATCTACCTGAAGCGTTTTTGGCCAAAAGTTGCAAGAAAGGTGATTCGGAAGCTGAGTGTTACTTAGGATTTTGAAATCGAGCGTATCCATATTTTTTATACTAACTGGCTTCCTATTAAATGCACAGCCAAGACTTCTGAAACAAGAAGCATTCCAGCACCTTGACTTGGAAAAAGAATGGATCATTGTTAAGTACAAGTCTAGTGCCTTGAAGGCCCCTAATTCCACTCCATTGCATATTGTCTCGGCTCCTGGGTCACCTTCCGTATTGGACGGAATGGTGAAAATCCAAATCGGACCACATGACAATCCACTGGATGTTTGCAATCAACTATTGAAAGATCCCAATGTGCAATACGCTGAACCCATTGTAAAGAATTACCTACTTACTACTCCCACAGACCCGCTCACGGCGAGTCAGTACTATCTCGAAAATATTCGGGCACTTGAGGCCTGGGAGGTGACAAAAGGTGATGATGACATTGCGATAGGTATTATCGATACGGGTGCGGATTTAGATCACGAAGATCTGATCGCCAATGTATGGGTCAATGTGAATGACCCCATAGACGGGTTAGATAATGATGGCAATGGCTATGTTGATGATTTTTATGGCTATGATTTTTCAGACGATGACAGCGATCCAGAAGCGGGCGAGGATAGCCACGGAACACTGGTCGCAGGGATAGCAGGAGCAACTACCAACAACAGTCTGGGTATTGCTGGCATTGGATACAATACTAAAATTGCCATTCTAAAAGGCTTCAGCTCAATTAACGGCACTGGCATTGGACTTTTTGACGCCATTCTTTACGCAGCTGACAATGGCATAGAAGTGTTGAATTTATCCTGGGGAAGCATCCGGGAACCACTGCAGTCTGAGCAAGACATCATAAATTATGCAGTAATAGAAAAAGATGTAGTTGTTGTGGCTGCAGCCGGAAACGATGGGAATCTACCCTCACGTGAAGAGAAGTTCTACCCAGCCAGTTATGATAACGTTCTTTCTGTAGCAGGATCTACTGCGGAGGACACAAAATGGTCCGGGTCATCGTACAATCATGGCGTTGATCTTATCGCACCCGCAGCCGGAATTTTTTCTACTTCTCTTAATAATGGATACGGACCGAGTGGCTTCGGTACTTCATTTGGGTCTCCAATGGTCGCAGCGACCGCCGCCCTGGTAAAAGCGCAGTTTCCCAATCTCACTGCACAACAAGTCATGGAACGAGTACGAATAACGACCGATAACATCTATGACCTACCTGCTAACCTTGATTTTGAAGGCAAACTTGGAAGTGGCAGGTTAAACGTATTTAGAGCTGTCAGCGAATCGAATCTAAAATCACTACGTGCAGAAAATATAGTTATTTCCAAAGGAACTGAAGATCCAATTTTCTTCGGAGATACATTGGAAATTAGCTTAGCACTGACGAATTACCTTGAACCAGTGGTAGATCCAACCATCTACCTTTCATCCCCTGAAAACGAATTCTACCTGGAAACAAATAGCTTTTTCCCAGGTTCGATGGCTACGTTTGAAGAAGAGAACATCACATTCAATATCATATTAAATGAAGAATTATTCCCGGAAACTAATGTAGATGTACGTTTGGATTTTCAAGATGGCACCTACTCAGACTACCAATTTATTGACATCACCACCGCTCCCGACTATGCGGATTTTGGGAACTCAAATTTAATGCTGCCAATCGCCGGAGATGGCAGATTGGGGACGATCGATTTTACCACCTCGGAAGGTCCAGGTCTTCTATTCGAATCAGAACAAGTTGCAAGTCATTTAGGAATAATGATCGGTACAGGTGCCGATCATTTATCCGATAATATTCTGAACGATTTTGACACCTTAACGCGAGACAATGACTTTTCAACAAATCAATACTTCAAAATTGAGCACCATCCCTTTGCGGATAGATATGGGAACTCCTCGTTTCTTGATTCAAGAAACAACTTGCTTGTGGAACAAGCTAATATCACTTCAGCAGATGGTTCCTTTCTGATCAATAGATACCGACTCGTCAATCAGGGAACCGACACTCTTAGAGACCTGTCCTTCGGGCTTTTTGTAGATTGGGAGCTACAAGAAGACTCAACAAATTATGCTGCGTTCGATGAAGTGGAGAACATCCTGTTTGCAAGAAACAAAGACTCAACATCGTTTGCCGGCACCTTAGTCATGGGAATAGGAACTGTAAATTTTAGTGCGATTGATTTAGGTGAGCAGAACGGAAATTCTTCCGACATTGAAAATAAATTCACAGATCAAAATAAGTATGAATTGTTGATTCAAAACAAGTCTGAAGCCGGAGCAAATGGCTTAGGAAATGACGTGGCAGCATTGCACGGAATCACGATCAGCCAGCTAAATCCAAATGACTTCCGATATGTCAATGTACTTTTAGGGGTTGGAGCTTCTCAATCTGAACTTTATGGTCGATTGCAGGATGCAGCTAACTATCTGGATGAATTCACCAAGAATCCCCAAGTACTGCAAACCGTTTTCTCTTGTGTAAGTGGAGAAGTACAGCTAGACCCTGACGGAGATCTCTTTATCTTCTATGAAGACGCTCTCGGTTTACTTCCGCTCGATACGGCAAGTACCTTCAGCCCGGCAATGATTGATCGAGATACCTCCTTTTTCGTCCAAAATCTCGATGCTGGTTATCCTTCAGAAGTTGGTGAGATACGAGTTCGATTATTGGAGGATATTGCTGATTTTGAACTGGGAACAGATACTCTTTACCTTGACCCCCTCACAACTCGGGTTGTAAACTTCACAGACCGAAGCCTTGGAGCAATTTCGTGGTCATGGGACTTTGGAGAAGGCACACAATCAGTTTTACAAAACCCATCCATTCTATTCAATCAGGAAGGGGCTTATTCCATTTCACTTACCGTAGAAAACCAGTTTGGATGCATAGATAGCACTACGAAAACTCTAGTGGTGGCAGCTAGACCAGAAGACCTCATTTTTAATCCAGTTGTCTTGTGTCCGAATGAATCAAGCATTTTATCAAATACTCTTGCCACCAAACTTTTTCTCTATAGTTCGGCAAGTCAACTTACCCCTATCCAGTCCGGGACCTCTTTGGAAATTGGTCCATTCCAAAGCGACACCGTACTGTATGCCGCCGGACTTGTCAATGGTTTTCTGACAAATCGCACCGAAGTAGCAATTGATGTTCTTGAGGTCGCAGCAGATATCCTCATTCTACCGGACACACTGGAATCCGAATTTCAATTAAGAGCACAAGCTCTGATAGAAGAAAACTCGTCCATTGAATGGCTGGTAAATGGGCAGTCTTTTGAAGGTACAAATGAGGTGGTCATTCCTGCAACTCCCGGGAGCCAGCAGTTTCAGTTACAGATTTTGGGAAGTAATGGCTGTGAGATCACGAAACAGCGGCAGTTTGAAGTCAGCTCCTCACCAACGCCGTTAATAACTGATCTCAAGGGCTGCGCAGAAACCCCGGTAGTTCTCAGACCTCAAAACGGGTCCTATTTTGGCTTCTATGAAGATATTGACTTGATGAATCTTATTAGTAAAGGAACCCAGCTTACGGTTACAGAAACTACCCGAATTTTTGTTGTCAGTATTGACGATGGCCTTCCGGGAAACCCGGCGGAAGTACAAGTTACATTTGAATCATTTGACCCAAAAATTGAGTTCGAAGTGTCCAGAGTTGGAGATAAAAACAAAGTAGCACTATCTGTCAATAGTCTTGTGCCAGTTCATAGTTTTGAATGGCTCATCGACGGGGAGCGATTAGGATCTTCTCCCTCCCCTACCTTCTTCTTGGATGACGTTGTCACAAAAATCTCTCTGAACGCCACAAGCGCACTGGGCTGTACTAGCGCTGATACGCTGACTTTAGACTTAACACTTGAAGTGATCCCTCTGGGAGTTACTGAGACCGATCCATCAATATTTCCAAACCCCACTACAGGAGTTGTGAACATCTTGGGGGACTACATAATTGATGAAATCAGCGTTTCGAACCTGACGGGGAAAAAACTCATAAATTATGACCCTACCTCCCGGAGTATCGATTTATCTGCACTAAATCGTGGAATCTACCTATTGGAAATAAGATCAGGAAACACCTTCAAGAAACAAAAGGTCATTATCCAATAGTCACTGCAGCATGTTTTCCACAAATCTTTTATCGTAGGTCATTTCATTTCCCCAGTGGCCCATCTGGGTCAAGATCCACTGCTGCCTTTTGCGAACATAAGGACCGGGCTGAATCGCGGAGTATCTTTTAGGACTTGGAAGTATCGCTGCCAGGAGTGCTGCCTCACTTTGTGATACTTCTGAGGCAGCTTTCTTAAAATACTGTTGTGATGCAGCTTCAACGCCAAATATTCCGTCCCCCATTTCTGCAATATTCAAGTAAACCTCCATAATTCGTTCCTTGCTCCACATCGCATCAACCAAAAGACTGAAATAGAGTTCAAAGCCTTTTCGGACCCAATCTCTACTCGGCCATAGGAACACATTCTTTGCCACCTGCTGTGTGATTGTACTTGCCCCTTTAACGCTTTTCCCAAGTTTATTGGATGCGACTGCCTGATCTATCGATTGAAAATCCAGTCCACTGTGCATCAGAAAATACTGATCTTCGGCACACATGACGGCAAGTTGAAGATTTCCGGAAATCTGCTCCAATGGAACCCATCGGTAATCAATATCTTTCGTGTGCTTTTCAATGACCATACGTTTCGTTAAACGAATCGGAACGGAAGCGTAAATAGATATCCATATAAATGAAAGCACATTGAACGTAAGAATCAACCCTGCGATCGATTTAGCAAAACGGTAAACGTGTATTTTCCATGACACTGGATAAATTTATAAAATGAGAAACTTTTACTTTACCTTATTTATTACCCTCACCTCATTGTCTTTTTCTCAACAGGGTGATTTTTTACTTACGGAACACACTCCGCACTTCTCGAATATTGACAATTCCAATTTTGAAATCATAAGTGACAATCAAGGTCAATTGTGTATAGCGAATCGATCGGGAGTACTCAAATACGATGGTGAAGCCTGGGATTTCTTTAAAACACCAGCCGCTGCACTTTCTATTGCTGTAGATGAGTCAAACGTTGTCTATGTTGGCTGCATTGGAAAGATTGGATTGATTGACTTCAAAGGTAGAAGCATCGAATTCCAGCCACTCATCGAAAGTGACACGATCCAAGATTTGTTTCTCGAAACTCTCTACAATGATGGAAAGGTATTCTTTATGGGAAGTGAAAACCTCATAGTCTACGATATCCAAAGGAAAGAACTGAAGGTACATCAGGATTTTTTTCTCAATCTGTATGAGCTTGACGGCAAAATTTATGTGAATAATTCTAATTATGAAACGTTCCTCGTAGAAGAGGAACTTCAGAAAATTCAACCGGAAAAAATAGTTTCTTATGCAAGTTCTTTCACAGATGGAGAGGCGTTTGTCATCGATCTCAACGGGAAACTCTTAGCCTACCGAAATCAATCGTTTAAGACCCTGCCTCAAAATGAAATGATCGAAGAAAGAGGTTTTGAGGTCCAGGAAGTAAAATGGATTAACGACTCTTTATTTGTCTGCTCAACCTTCGAAAATGGATTGCTTTTTTTCAACACTAAAGATCCTGACTACATTGGTGTAACCAACTATTATTCAGGTTTGCAAGACAATCAGATAGTTGCATTGCATACAGATAGAAATAATGGAGTCTGGACTGCACATCAATTTGGGATCACGCAGATCTCCCCATTATTTCCTGCCTATAGCTACGCTCACTTTCCCGGTCTTGACGGAAGTCTCATTAGCACCAATATGTTTGAAGACAGACTCTGGATAACTACTAGTCTAGGCCTATATTATTTTGATAGTGATACCTTATTTGAAACTAAAGTCTATTACGAAATCGAGAAAAGTACCACTTCCTCTGCTAAGAAGGAGAAGCGATTGGAACCCGATGAAACTAACAAAAAAAACGAGAGGTCGGAAAAACCGATGATCAAAAGGCTCTTTGGAAAAAAGAAGAGAGCCAAAGAAAATACAAAGACCGATAAAAGCAGCGATTCTGAGCAAAACAAAGGCTTGTTCAAGTCACTGTCTAAGGTTTTTGAAGGAAACAATATTGTTGAAAAAGTGAAGGGAAAACTGAGCAACAATACCAAGTACGTTAGAAAAACCCAAAAAAGGCCGATTGACATAAACTACAGTTTCAAGAAAGTCCAAGGTGCAAATGGGAAGTTTTTGAATGTGATCCCGTATAAAAACAAGCTACTGGCAATTAGCAATACGGGAGTCTATGAAATTGTTAACAACGAAGCACAGATCATTATTGAAGAAGATATTGAATCATTTGTTGTCAATGATTTGGATCAATTGGTTCTCAGTACTTCATACCTGGCAGTCAAATGCTACAAACTCCTCGGAGAAGTGTGGGTTGAGCAAATCAGCCAGCCCACTGGTGACATAGTCTTGGGAATGGCGAGCGATGACAATGGTACCCTTTGGTTGGCTGGATCAAACACCCTTTACAAATCCCAACTCACTGATTCTTCATTTCTACTTTTGGATAACTATGAATTGAACAATGCTTTTCTTGACGAGGTAAACTTGTTCGAAATTCTAGGGAAAACCTATTTCATCAATTCCCAGGGGTACTTCTACTACGACGAACCAGAAAACTCAGTAAAGCAAGACACACAAATGCTACAGGAAATTGGAAGTCCATTAAATCATCTTTATGACAAAAATGGAAATGCAATGTGGCTATTCACTGGCAAGTCCTGGAACCGATTGGATCAAGACGGTCAGGTCAAAACTTTTGAGTATCTAGGAATTTTCCCAGACCTAAGAAGTATTAACTCCAGTCCAGACTCAGATCATATCTGGTTACTTACCAACAGCAATGATATCCTCCAGTACAATCCAAATCAGAGCAATTACCTTAGCATCAATGATCTTTTTGTTCGCAAGGTTTCCAATGAAAAAGGGACGATCAACCAAAATCAGCGCTTCGAACTTAGCTATGATGAAAACTACCTGAGCGTCCAGCTTTCAAAGCCGGATTATTTAGGACTGCTCAACCCTGAGTTCCAGTATCGGCTCAAAGGTTTAAACACACAATGGTCAGACTGGACAAAAAGCAAAACCATAGACTTTAGTTTCCTTCCAGAAGGTAATTATGAACTGCTCGTTCGATCAAAAGATTCCTTCGGACGTATCGATGAGAGCTCAGCACTCTCGTTTAAGGTCAAGCCTCCGTATTGGCAAACTCCCTGGTTTTATGCAATTCAGATGATATTCTTTGGTTCAATGGTGATCTTATCTACCCGACTAAATCAAAACAACTCAAAAAACCGATTCTTAAGCGGAGCACTCACCATTCTGACCCTCGTACTTATTATTGAATTTTTACAAAGTGCTATCTCATCTTATTTTTCCTTCAAGAGCTCTCCGGTAATAGAGTTTTTGATTGATGCAATTATTGCATTTATGATCTTCCCACTTGAAAAAATCCTACGGGAATTAATGACCAAAGGCAGATTTAAAGTTGGGATCAAACAAAAAGAAGCTACGAGTCACTGAGACGTTCACCACTTCCGAACAACCAATTACCCGGGGACTCGGGGTCATTGCTGCGAAAGAATTCTTTCACAGCAGTAATCAGTTCTCCTCTACTAATCAGACCATCTTTGTTACGATCGATCTTGCGGAAGGCCTTTGCTGCAAAACGAACCTCAATTCGATAGGCAACAAACAGATCAATGAATTCATCCAGATCGATGTATCCATCCTTATCCGCATCAAAGTTGTCAAACAGACCTCCTACGTAGTTTTCGACATAAGCTCCAAAAATGGATTCATCGCCGCCAACGATTCGTTCCTCAGCAAAATGAATCCAGTGTTCCCAGTTCGCTCGACCCTTTTCTTCACCGTTCACGAACACATCGAAAGCTAACCATCCATCTTCAAATCCTTTGACAATATCCTGATGTTTAGGGTCTTCTTCCTTCACTCCCCATAGGATACATAAATTATGGGCTATCGCCGTAAAGTCCGCCTTTTCAATTACTCCATTTCGATCAAAATCCAGGATGTAAAAAAACTTTTCAAGTTTGTTAGACAGTAACTGTGAAAGCATAGGTGTTTTTTGCGTAAATCAGTTTAAATATACATTAATCAATTAACCTAAACTACTTTAGTTTCTGACGGTTCAAGTAGAACAATTGAAAGATTGAGAGATTAATTTTGAACATTTCCAAACAACATTATGCCATCTAAAGCTGCAATTATTTCCATTGGTGACGAGATTCTTTTCGGACAAACGCTCGATACAAATGCCCACTGGATCAGTGGCGAACTAGATACGCTGGGAATCCGGGTTTTCAAAAGGTATTCGATTGGTGACACAAAAGAAGAGATTTTGAAAACCTTGAAGCAGGCAGAAGAAGAAGCCGATATTGTTTTGATCACCGGTGGGTTGGGACCTACCAGCGACGACCTGACCAAACCATGCCTGGTTGAATATTTTAATACGCACCTGGTGAGGAATGAAGAAATGTTAAAAAATATCCAAACCCTTTTCGCTGCCCGTGGTCGAGAAATGACGAAACTGAATGAGGCACAGGCTGACATGCCTGCTAATTCAGAAGCCGTTCTTAATGCGGTAGGAACTGCTCCGGGAATGTGGTTTGAAAGAAACGGCAAAGTAGTGGTTTCCATGCCAGGGGTACCCTATGAGATGCGTCGGATGATGTCTACCACGATTCTACCAAAACTCAAGGAGAAGTATGTCAATGGGGTGCTTTGCCATCGAATTGTGCGAACGGTAGGGATTCCCGAATCTAAGCTTGCGGATTTAATCAAGGATTGGGAAGATGGACTCCCGGTCCACATTAAACTTGCTTACCTTCCTACTTTGGGAACCGTAAAACTTCGCTTGACAGCTCAGGGAACTGACGAGAAGCAGCTGCTGGATCATATGCAGGAAGAAATCAATAAAGTTCTGCCACTTGTAGAAAAGTATGTTTATGGGTTTGACGAAGAGGAGATCGAAGAAGCCATTGGAAACATGCTTCAGGAACAAAACAAAACACTTTCGGTCGCTGAAAGCTGTACTGGAGGTTTTCTAGCACACAAGATCACTTCAGTCCCCGGGAGTTCGAATTGGTTTCAAGGTGCGATGGTCCCCTATAGCAATGCCATTAAAAATGCACAGTTAGATGTTCCGAAGTCGATTCTGGAAGAACACGGAGCTGTTAGTGAACCCGTCGTCCAGCTCCTTGCAAAAAACGTTCGTACCAAGTTCAATACCGATGTTGGGATATCCATTAGTGGAATCGCCGGACCAAGCGGAGGAAGTGAAGAAAAACCTGTCGGTACGGTATGGATTTGCTATTCGGACGAAAAGAAAACGGTTTCAAAAAAATTTAACTTTACCAAGGATCGAATGCTAAATATTCAATTTACTTCGATTGCGGCACTTAACATGATAAGAATAAACTTAGATAAGGATTAACAGAATTATTATCTTTGAAAGCAAAATAAACAACCTCAAACAAAATAAAATATGGCAACTGTAGAAATGGTGATGCCCAAAATGGGTGAAAGTGTGATGGAAGGTACCGTACTTGCATGGCTAAAAGAAGTTGGGGAAACCATTGAGGAAGATGAATCCATTCTGGAGGTGGCAACGGACAAAGTAGACACTGAAATTCCAGCCACACATGCGGGTACATTGAAAGAAATACTTGCAAAGGAAGGTGATGTGATTGAGGTTGGAAAACCCATTGCCATCATTGAGACAGAAGGCGATGAAGCAATTGCTGAAATGCCCACAGAAGCTCCAAAACAGACAGATCCTGTAGAGAAAGCAGAAGCACTTCTTGAGACCGCCATTTCCACTGCATCAGTATCAGCAAATGGTAATGGCGTACCCCGCACCTCGGATTCCGGGAAATTCTTCTCCCCTCTCGTTCGAAGTATTGCAAAAGAAGAGAATATCACGGTTGGAGAGCTAGAAACTATTCATGGATCAGGTCAGGGTGGTCGGGTCACAAAAAATGACATCTTATCGTATGTAAAAGAACGGACCTCCCCCGCTCCGACTACAACTCCCGCTCAAGTTCCATCGATGCCGTCGGCCTCGCATTCCCCTATGCCCGTCTCTGTGGATGGAAATGATGAAATCATTGCAATGGATCGGATGAGAAAAATGATTGCGGAACGTATGGTAGCCTCCAAGCATATCTCTCCGCATGTGACCTCGTTCGTCGAAGCCGATGTAACAAAAGTAGTTGCATGGCGAAGTAAGGTCAAGAACGAGTTTTATCAAAGAGAGGGCGAAAAACTTACCTTTACTCCCATTCTAATTGAGGCTATTGTCAAAGCGATCAAAGACTTCCCGATGATCAACGTACAGGTCGACGGAGACAATATCGTCAAAAAGAGGGCCATCAACATTGGAATGGCAACCGCACTTCCAACTGGCAACCTTATTGTACCGGTCATACACAATGCAGACCAACTCAGCTTAGTTGGGATCACAAAAAAGGTAAATGACCTGGCGGCAAGAGCCCGGGACAATAAACTAAAACCTGATGAGTTGCAGGGAGGAACTTACACAGTTTCAAATGTAGGCTCGTTTGGTAACGTGATGGGCACACCAATCATCATGCAGCCTCAGGTAGCCATAATGGCCTTGGGAGCAATTCAAAAGAAACCATCGGTGGTGGAAACGCCCGAGGGTGACCTAATTGGGATTCGAAGTAAAATGTTTCTTTCGCATAGTTACGATCACCGTGTGGTTGATGGTGCATTAGGAGGAATGTTTGTAAGGAAAGTAGCAGACTACCTTGAGGCATACGACATGAATCGAGGGATCTAGAAATGGGTCACTCCCACCAACACTCCCATTCAGCAGAAGGCAACATTAAAGTTGCCTTTTTTTTGAATTTGGGATTTTCGATTGTCGAATTGGTTGGTGGAATTCTGACTAACAGTGTGGCAATTTTGTCCGATGCGCTTCATGACTTTGGAGATAGTTTATCTCTTGGTGTGGCATGGTATTTTGCCAGAGTTGCCAAGAGAAAAAGCACTCCTGATTATTCTTTTGGCTTCAAACGATATTCTGTCTTAGGTGCATTGGTAAACTCGGTGGTTCTGATCACCGGCTCCATTTTTATCCTCGCAGAAGCGCTGCCTCGTTTGATCAGCCCGGTAAATCCAGAAACCGAGGGAATGATCTACTTTGCCATTGGTGGTCTAATTGTAAATGGTATTGCAGCCTGGAAGCTTAGTCACGGCAAATCGATCAATGAGAAAGCAGTCTACCTGCATCTACTAGAGGATACTTGGCTGGACAGCCGTGCTCATCGGGGCTGTCATCATGCACTTTGTTTACCTGCCAATCCTAGACCCGATCCTATCTATTTTTATTGCGGTTATTATACTTTCAAGCATTTACAAGAACCTGAAAGAAAGTTTTAGAATCATCTTACAAGCAACTCCTTCGAACCTAGACATTAACCAAATCCATGATGTTTTTAAAAAAAATGGGGAAATTGAAAGTTTTCATAGCTGTCATACCTGGACAATGGATGGTTCCTACCATGTATTGTCCGTACACTTGGTTCTTCAACAAAACCATTCCATTGAAGACCTGAAAAAGCTAAAAAAACAGATAAAGGCTCAATTATTTGAATTAGGCATAAACCACACGACAATTGAGTTTGAAATAGTAGACGAGAAATGTGAACCGTAGTATATTCGTCGTTATGAGAGGGAAGCTATGTATGATGTTGGTCGTGTTAAGCCAACTTCTGATGAGTCAAAAGAAGTTTTTGAACCGCGAACTTCAAGTAGAGAATGAAAATGATGCATACACTTTAAACCTTACCAGAGACTCGTACTACAGTAACGGTGTTGCGCTGAGATTCCGGTTACTTACAGATACAACTGCGAAATGGAAGAAGATTCGTTCCTATGACCTCAACCACAGGATTTTCACGCCCCGAAGGTTATGGTGGACCGAAATGGAAGAACTGGATCGCCCATATGCAGGTCAGATCAGTGCTTCCATCTCGAATGAATACTACTACAAGTCCGCCTCCTATCTAAAAGTAAAAGCCGAATTTGGTTGGATGGGACCGGCCACCAAAACTGATGAGCTCCAGTATCATTGGCACAAAGCTTTTGGAATGCAACTTCCTTTTGCTTGGCAATATCAAATCAATGACGGACCGATCATCAATACCTATGGAACTTATGCAAATACACTGACGACTTCTAAAGGAGTGGATCTAGTCAGTGAATCGAACCTCGCACTTGGCAATACCTTCACCCATGTCCGCCAGGAATTTATGTTAAGGATCGGAAAGTTGAGGTCACTATTCAACTCCACTCAACTTAATGGCGTGCTAGGTATCGAAAACAAAGGGCCGGGACTGCACGAACTGTATTTTTTTATCAGCCCTGGAGTTGAGTACGTCGCTTACAATGCCACGATAGAAGGTAATCCAATTGGGAAAGAGTCTAAATATACTGAAGAGCGGGTTCCCTGGGTATACCAAACAAGAGCTGGAATTATGGCTAGTTGGACCAAGTTTGATTTTGCCTTACTGTACTATCGAAGGACTAAAGAAACCACTGAATCCGTATTTCACAAATTTGTCGGAATCCGGATGAATCAGCGGTTTTAGTGTTAATCCGACCTAGAACCGCCTGAACAAATGGAGAAGTACTGAAGTGGTATTCTTACTACTTTTAGTGATTGATTTGTGCACAACTTTGAAATAGCAATTCATGAAAAAACTTGGCCTTATTGGTGGCATTGGTCCCGAATCTACCGTACAATACTATCAACAAATCATTAAGCTATTTAGGAAGACTCTAGCAACCACCTCCTACCCATTGTTGACCATTGAGAGCATCGATATGACGCAGATGTTGGGTTATGTCAATGCTGGCAGATTAGAAGAACTGACAGATTTTTTACTCGAAAGTATAGATAGACTTGTAAAAAACGGCGCTCAATTAGTTGCAATGGCCTCCAATACACCGCATATCGTCTTTGATCGACTCATCCAAAAAACCGATGTCCCATTGGTAAGCATTGTGGTCTCTACCTGTGCAGAAATAAAGCGGCAGCAAATTTCCAGTGCCGGGCTTTTTGGGACTAGATCTACGATGAATGCCGGGTTTTATAAGGAAGTAGCCCTTAGAGAGAACATAGAGATTTACCTCCCAAATGAAGAGGAACAATCTTACATACATGATAAGTACTTTAGCGAATTAGTATTCAATAAGATCGTACCAAGCACACGAAAGGCTCTAATTGAAATAGGAGAAAACCTCAGAGCTAGACACGGTATTGAGGGACTCATTCTTGGAGGTACCGAGCTGCCCCTCATCCTCGATCAATCTGACTATCAACACCTATCATTGTTCAATACTACTGAGATCCACGTAAAGCAAATTGTGGAAAAGATTATTGAAGCCTAGCAGCTCAAACTTCTAACAGTAATTAAGGTTAAGCAATACTAAAAGGTGACAATTACCTAAAAGTAGGTATATGAAATACCAAAAAAATGGTATTGATAATATAAACTTCTTTAAGTTACTTGCTATGTAAAGTTCCTATCCATGTTAGAAATCACCACCAACCATTTTCTCAAGGGGGATCAGGTAGAAATACTTGACTGCCCAAAAAACACAAAAAAATTTTCCGTTGCTAGTCCTGACACAATCATCTTGCATTATACTGCAGGATCCAGCGCAAGCTCATCCGCAAGATACCTGGCACAGAATGGCGTTAAAGCTTCAGCCCATTTAGTAATTGGGCGGGATGGAAAAATTATTCAATTAGTTCCTTTCGACACCATTGCTTGGCATGCGGGCATAAGTAGTTATGGATCAAGAAAGGGGATGAATAACTATTCAATTGGAATTGAACTGGACAATGCAGGAGTACTGGAAAGAACAGGAGATATGTATACAGCCTGGACAGGAAAGCAATATCCGACTTCAGAGGTGGTAGCTAAAGTCCATCGAAATGAAAATAGGGAAAGATACTGGCACACCTACACCGAAAAACAAATAAAGGTGTGCCAAACAATTTGCGATTTACTTATTGATAAATATGCCATCGGAAAAATACTAGGCCATGAAGAAGTTTCGCCTGGCCGGAAAGTAGACCCTGGTCCCGCATTTCCATTGGATAAATTCCGACAACTCCTCCTCCATCAGGATCGCGATATTGATTCTGAACCTGCCGTGATCCCTTCTACCGGCAAAGTGGCAGCAACAGTTCTTAATATTAGAAAGGGGCCAGGAGTTCGTTACGAGAAACTAGAAGAGCAACTAAGCAAAAATTCAGAAGTAGAGATCTTAAGTGAAAAAAACGGGTGGTACCAAATTGAAGTGGCAACACACGGATGGGTATCATCGAACTATATACAAACCAACTAAACCACCAAAAAATAAACATATGGCAGATGCAAGCAAAATGTTTGATGGGGTCATGGGCACCATCTACAATAAAATAAATGACCTGTTTGGCTCAGGAGACATGTTGTTCTCAATGGAATTTCCTGCAAGACCACTCAACAGGCATAAATTTGAATATTCAACCAAAGAACGGAACAGTGTCCTGACGAAACCATACACTATTACTGAGTCTGAATTTCGGCTTTCGGATGATTTGTTCAATATCGCACCCATTACGCAGGGTCCAAACGGCAAAAAATTAAGTACCGTTTTTGATACCATCATCAATAATTATGTTCCAAAGCTTTCTGACTTAAAGGATTTTGTTGTTGACAAAACAAAAATTAGAGAATGGCTTCAGACGATCATCGAGGATGAAATAGATGGCCAGCCTGTAAAGTGCTCACGCATGGAGTTTTGCCAGAGACTTTATAATAAGTATTTGGAAGAGAAAAATAAGTGGCAGAAGGAAAAGGATCAGCGTTATGACCAAGTGAAATATACACAAGGCGGATTAGATGAGTTCGCTAAATGGGTGGCCTCGGAGGGACTTATAAGAGATCAGAAACTAGATAATCTATTCAGTGACGCGGTAGTACGTGGAAATTACCATGAAGTACTGACTTATCTGGGGTTCCTGAACGTGTCTTCGACAGCGGAACAACTGGAAAAAACCAAGCAGAATATGAGAAATTCTGCCAGAAAGTCACTGGATGCCTCCATGATGGTTTACCCCGTTCAATTTCAACCCAACAACTGGTTCAAATCTCTGACGCCGAACTTTTCACCCAAAGATCTAACCATGTCTAGGGACGTATTGGTAATGCAATTTGAAAATAAGCAGCGGGAAATAAGCAAGCTGAAAGCTCAACTGGCCAACCTTCAGTTAAGGTCCACCGATCCTGAGGAAATTGAACGGCTGAAGGAGGAAGTTGAGGCTAAGAGACAAAAATTTAGGGAAGCCGAAAACAATCTAATTAAGCAGTATGGTCAAGGAGTCGTCACCGCGTTCAAGGTGTATCTCAATGCGCAGACCGGTGGAGCACTAAGTGCTATTAAGGCAATCAAAGCCGCAGATTTTGACAAAACGACTGCAGACGCACTTGGTCTTGCCGAAGATGTTGTAAAATCAATGCTTGATACCTACAAAGCAAATTCAGAGTTCCTGGATAGTGCACAAGACTACACAGAGATCATGACAGAGCATGCCAGCGCGGTAACACATGACTTCCGGGCGCAAGAAAATCGACTTAAGGAGAGAATAAGTGAGTTGCAAAGGGACATCGACTACATTGGAGGCTTAGTCTCCGGGGTCTACAATAAAGCTAATGAGTTACCTGCCGATAAGGATGCTGATATTTTACCCCAGAGTAAAGAAGAAGGAGATGCTGATCTGGACTACGCTGATTTTGTCATAAAAACATCTGACGCCGAAGATTTTAATAGCCAAACTGACTCAGCATCAAGTTCGCAGAGCAGTTGGAAAGTAAGCGCGTGGATCTTTTCTGCAGGAGGCCAATCTTCAAGCTCCTCATCAATGAGTGAAGAGGAGACCAAAGCGATGAGCAAGGACTTTGAGATTGGGTTCAGAGCATCCAAAGTAACATTTGATCGTGGCGGATGGTTTAACCCCACACTCTTTGATATGTCACATGCGTTCTACAGGTTGTCTGATCTCAAAGCCGGGGCAGGGCTAAACAAGGAGGACATCAAGAATAAGACCATTGAAGAAATCGAACAAAAAATTCTCTACAATTCCAGCGAAGGAGATAATAAGCCAAAGCCCTATCTTCTCCCAGCATTTCCTGTAGCCTTTGTTGTGGCAAAGGACATTACCGTAAGAATAAAAATGACCGAGTCAGAAAGTAAAGACATGAAGTCCTACATGGAGAAATCCCGAAGTTCCGGTGGAGGATTCCTTTGTTTTAGCTGCTCTAGCTCCTCCTCCAGCAAGAATTCAAATGAAACATCCTTCCATGGAAGTCACAATGGTTACTTCTACATTAGGATTCCCGGACCTCAGATCATAGGATGGTTTCTAAACTTTCTGCCTCAGGACAATGCGAAAATGTATGAGCCGCTTGACGACGACCTTGTAAAACTTGCTTTAGAGAAAGAGTTGGATAAAGGGATTAAGAGTCCCATTGCCGACGAAGTAGGTTGACCTCCCTACTATTTTTGATATACTATACCACAAAACCAATAGCAGCCAAAGCTGCTATTGGTTTTTTTTAGTAACACTCTAATGATCTGGCTTCGAAGTAGTAGTTTCATCAACTATATTGCGATGGACGATAGATCCCCATTTTAAAAAAAATCGGTAGAGCAGTAAGGCCATGATCCATACAATCCAAAATAATGATCTGGAAGTCAGAGTCTCCAACACAGGAGCGGAACTCCAGAACATCATCAAAAAAAAGAACAACGTCGAATACTTATGGCAGGGTAACCCTACACACTGGGGAAGGCGCTCACCTGTACTCTTTCCAATCGTTGGAGCTGTAAAAGAAGGAACCATCTTGATACAGGGTAAGCCATATCCAATGGGACAACA
>CAZQDI010000041.1:0-26921 GCA_964591785.1 uncultured Roseivirgaceae bacterium | reverse complement strand
GAGGTAGAAAGACTTCCCAAAACAAGATCGGGAAAAATTCTGAGAAAAACAATGAGACAAATGATCAATGGAGATGATTTTCCAATGCCATCTACAATTGATGATCCGGCTATTTTAGACGAAATACAAAGCGTATTTGAATCCAATAAATTGATATTAAATCATTAGTATGAAAACCCAAGAACTATGAGTCAAAAAATACAAACCCTATCAGGATACATTCATGAGTATCAAAAAAGCGTCCTTCAGCCAGAAGAATTTTGGTCAAGGGTAGCAGATTCATTTCACTGGAAAAAACCCTGGGATAAGACCTTAGAGTGGGATTTCAAAGAACCTAGCGTAAGGTGGTTCACCAATGGGAAGCTGAACATTACCGAAAACATACTGGATCGGCATCTTTTTACCAAGGGGGACGATACTGCAATCATTTGGGAACCAAACGAACCCGACGAGCAAAATAGAACGATTACCTATCGAGAATTGTATGAAATGACCTGCCAGTTTTCTAATGCCTTAAAAAATAACGGTATCAAAAAGGGTGACCGGGTAATTATATACATGCCAATGATTCCCGAGGCCGCAGTGGCAATGCTAGCATGCGCAAGAGTCGGGGCTGTACATTCAATTGTCTTTGCCGGATTTTCGTCTACCTCGTTGGCAGACCGAATCAACGACTGTGATGCTAAAATGGTATTGACCTCTGATGGTAATTTCAGAGGCGCTAAAAAAATACCTGTAAAAGCAGTGGTAGATGAAGCATTAGAAAAAACTTCCACAGTGGAAAAGGTAATCACTTTCCAACGTACGCATGAGTCAGTAAACATGAAGGATGGTAGAGACATTTGGTGGCATGACGCAATTGAAGGCCAGTCTAAAGAATTTAAAGCTGAGGAAATGGATTCTGAAGACATGCTTTTCATCCTCTATACCTCCGGTTCAACTGGAAAGCCGAAAGGGGTGGTCCACACATGCGGAGGTTATATGGTTTACACCTACTACTCTTTTCTAAACGTTTTTCAATATTCACAAGGAGACGTATACTGGTGTACCGCAGATGTAGGGTGGATTACCGGACATTCATACATTGTATATGGCCCGCTCCTGGCCGGGGCGACAACCGTGATGTTTGAAGGTGTCCCAACCTACCCTGACGCTGGAAGATTCTGGTCCATTGTCGACAAGTACAAAGTGAATCAATTTTATACTGCACCCACAGCAATTCGAGCACTGCAGGCGTTTGGATTGGAGCCCTTGGAACCATATTCACTTGATTCACTGAAGGTGATTGGCTCAGTTGGAGAGCCAATCAATGAGGAGGCATGGCACTGGTACCATTCTCATGTGGGTAAAGGAAATTGTCCCCTGGTAGATACTTGGTGGCAAACGGAGACTGGTGGAATCATGATTTCGGCACTAGCTGGCATCACTCCGAACAAACCTGCTCATGCTTCACTCCCATTGCCTGGCATACAACCAGTGATTGTTGATGCTGAAGGGAATGAATTAAAAGGTAACAATGTAGAAGGAAATCTATGCATCAAATTCCCGTGGCCGTCCATGTTAAGGACCACCTACGGCGACCATGAGCGATGCAGGCAAACCTACTTTTCTACTTATACCGACATGTATTTCACTGGGGATGGAGCTAAAAGAGACCATGATGGTTTCATCCGGATACTGGGTCGCGTTGATGACGTCATTAATGTTTCGGGTCATCGAATGGGTACTGCAGAAGTTGAAAACGCCATTAATGAGCATCCGAAAGTTGTGGAATCAGCAGTTGTTGGGTTCCCACATGATGTCAAAGGGCAAGGAATTTACGCTTATGTTATTTGCGACATGGAAGGCAGAACTGAGGATAACTTGAAAAAGGAAATCATGGATACTGTCCGCAAAATAATTGGTCCTATTGCCAAACCTGACGAAGTCCAGATAGTCCCAGGGCTGCCAAAAACCAGGTCAGGAAAGATCATGCGAAGAATCCTTAGAAAAGTCGCCAGCAAAGACATCAGTAATCTTGGAGATACTTCAACACTTTTGAATCCGGAGGTGGTAGAACAAATCATACAGGGAGCAGGTTTGAAATCTTAGAGAATTAACCAAAAGCTATATATGAAAGAGAAAATCTATGAAATTCCAGGAAAGTTTGTGAGTTACTACTATCCTGAAACAAAGACAATTGTTGATATCTGGGAAGATTTAAGTGCCTCTTTCGAGGATTGGAAAAGCACAATCTATGAAATTGGCATCTTAAAATTTGCACCGGAAAAAGGAGCAACTACCTGGATAACGGATACCAGTAATGCCAAAGGTGTTTTTGATAAAAAGATCCAAGAATTTAGAGAAGAGGTTTCAGCTGCAGCGATGGCAAAGAGTGGAGTAAAACTATTCTTTACTATCAAGTCTTCATCAGCAATCGCGACACTTTCGGCGAGAAAGACCTCAAAAGCCTACTCAGGGCACGGCGACATGAAGAGTATCACTGTTTCGAGTGTTGAAGAAGCCTTCAAGGTAAGAGATCAGGAGTTGTCATGACATGCTCATAATTTCAAGCACCGAGCCGACCTTCCATGAGTAATTTGATTACTGATCGGATTGCTTATTTCTTGAAGGACTATCCTCCATTTGATCGGATGGATCGTGGCGACTTGAATGTAATTGCTAGTAAGACAGTAGTCAGGTATTATAAGCCGGATGAATCAATCTTCAATGAGGGGAACGCACAATCGGGATTTTGCTTCATTCTTAATCAAGGCAATATCAAACTCCTGAGAGTGGGATCAATGGGAGAAGAGCTAATCGACCAATGTGAACCGGGAGACATTTTTGGGGTAAGGTCAATAATAACACAAAGTGGCTATTCCATGACGGCAAGGTCCGTTGAAGAATCATTAGTCTATGCATTTCCAAAGGAAGTATTTGAAAAACTCTTTAATACAAACGCTGAGTTTTCAAACTACTTTGCCAGTGGATATGCTGCGGGGCAAATTGTAGTAAGAGGCGATCAGGCTAATTCCCACAAGCCATCATTAATTTCTCCTAAAATCGCCTACACAAAAAAGGTTGTTACCTGTACGAATGAAAGTATAGAAGCCGTAGCGAAGAAAATGAGTGAACATGGAGTCGGGTCCATTGTCATTATTGATGAAAACAACTTCCCAATTGGTATAGTAACAGATACGGATCTGAGGAACAAGGTTTTAGCAAAGGGAAAAAATCCTTCTGAATCAATAAATGAAATCATGTCCTCTCCTGTCAAAACAGTGAAAGATTCAATCACAGTTTCTGAGGTGATGATGGAAATGATAAAAACCGGGGTACATCATTTAGTGGTAACCAAAAAAGGAACCGAAAAATCACAAGTATGTGGAATTATTTCAGATCATGATGTCATTATCTCTCAGCAAAATCATCCTGCTTCATTACTGAAGTCAATAAAGAAGTCCAACGAGCCTTCGGAATGGAAACTTATCCGGGATAAAGTTGAGGTGCTACTTTCAGAATACCTTAGCCATAACGCAGACACATCTTTAGCATCTACGCTAATCACAAAGATTAACGACACTATTATTGAGAAGGCAGTTAATTCCACCCTGGAAAAATTTCCTGAATCAAAGGCTATTAACTTTTGCTGGTTGAATCTTGGCAGTGAAGGAAGAGAAGAACAATTGCTAAGAACAGACCAGGACAATGCAATTGTTTTTGAAGACACCAGAAATAATGAAAAAACACAAGCATTGCTACTTAATGTAGCCTCCGAAGTAAACTCAATATTAATTGAGTGTGGATTCAAAGAGTGTCCAGCAGAGATCATGGCAAGAAACCCTGATTATTGCCAGCCATTAACCCAGTGGAAGTCCTATTTTGATAAGTGGATCAATGCTCCAGACCCAAGATCCGTAATGAATTGTACTATTTTCTTCGATTACCGATTAGGATACGGTAATCAAGTGCTTATTGAAGAACTTAATTCACATATAATCAACACCTTGGATAAGAACGAACTTTTCTTGAATTTCCTCGCTAAAAACTCCCTTCAAAACCCTCCTCCGCTATCCTTTTTCAAAAATTTCTTACTAGAAAAAGGGGGGGAACACAAGAATGAATTTGATATCAAAAAAAGAGCAATGATGCCTCTCGCGGATGCAGCAAGACTTCTACTCTTGGATCATGGTGAAATGGGCATTCAAAATACAGTAAAAAGATACCAGAGGCTTGCAGAGATCGAACCAAAGAGTAAAGATTTGTTTGAAACTGCAGCGAAAAGTTATGAGATATTTATGTCTCACCGAGCTAAGAACGGACTGGAGAAAGAAGATTCTGGGCAATTCATTGATCTCGATCGACTAACAAAACTCGAAAAACAAATACTCAAAAATGCCTTTGTTTCAATTAAGGAAATTCAAGATTTAGTAAAGGTCCGCTTTCAACAGGTTTACTTCAATTAAGCCGTATGCTATCCCTCTTCAGAAAGAAAAACCGTAAAGAGTTTCCGAAATGGTTAATAGAATATCTAGCCCTTGATTTTTCTCCAAAAAGACTGGATCATGTTTTTACATCCCTTGACTGTGAGACCACTGGCCTTTCTAAAACTGACTCGATCATCACTATTGGGGCAATTCATTGCACACTTACAGAGATTTACACAGATTCTGTACTGGATCAAAGATTTCCATTGCGTCAATCGGGGAAAGCTGCAGAAATTCATGGTGAGCTTTCTAATGATACTCAAAAACATCTCTCCGATTATCTGCAGGAGCTGATTTGTTTTATTGAAAATAGAATATTGGTAGGTCACAATATTTCATTTGATATTGGTAAAATCAATCAGCTCATGCAAAAACACTACGGATTAAAACTCAAAAACAAAGTGTTGGACACCGCTGACCTGGCTATTCGCCTCGATCCTATCACGTATGAGCGAACGGTGGGTGGTCGTAGTAAGTTGAGCCTTGATGATCTATGTAAAAAATACCATATTAAGATTGAAAACAGACATACCGCTCTTGGAGACTCATTTCTTACTGCCCAACTGCTCCAGAAGTTAGCTTATCAACTAGAAAGGAAGGGGATTAAGTCAATTATTTAGGAGTCTTATCTTAGGATATAAAGTTTTCCAAAGCCGTTTTTGAAAGCCCGATCACCGGCCGTAATTCGCTGGCCAAAATCATTACCGTCGCCCTCAATAAACACTTTATAGAAATAAACTCCATTTGCCAGTTGATCTCCATAATGGTCACGTCCATCCCATGCAAATGAGGTAATGTTATTTCCAATTCTAATTGGCCCTATTTCATCTTGAGTAATCTCTCGTACCACCCTGCCAGACACCGTCATGATTTGAATCTTAATTCTTGTTGGGACCTCGGTTCCGGTCAGTGTAAACACAAATCTGCAACTCGTAGAAAATGGATTGGGGTAAGGATAGAAATGAGTGATTGTTGATTCATTCACGACCTCAAAGCTAATTTCATACGGTTCATCAACTTGGCGAATTCCATTTCCAGATTCGTCCTCAGCTAATATTCTCAAACGATGCAAGCCATCGTCGAGGAGTCCAGGCTGAAACTCTACCTCGAAGTCCTGCCCTTCCGAAGCTGGAACAAAGGAGAGCCTGGAGTCGGAAAAGTTGATTCGCTCAAACTGACTACCTTCTCCAGGTAGTTGTAAGGAAAGATTAAATCCCGTTGTATCAGTTTTGAAAAGTAATGAGTTATCATCTCTCATTCTTACAGAGATCACAGGGTTCGGAGAGACAACATCTCCATTCAGAATGTGAAAACCATCAAAAGTCACATCAATAACTGGATTGGTTTCATCCGCATTGACCTCTACCGCATCAATAAGAGTGAATCGATTATTGGACGTATAAATCTCATTTTCATTCGCACTAACTTCGACCACTAAGCTGTTCAACCCATCCATCCCAATAGAAGGAAAGGATACCTCAAAGTTCACCGAGTCACCAATCAAAGGCGGATTGACTCTTTTACTAGATTCAATGATCGAACCACTAGCCTGATTGATCAAAGTAGCCATTATACTTAGTGAATCTTGAAAAGTCGCTGAGGAAACATTTATAAGCTCCACTTCTTTAGTGATTTCCTGACCTTCTTGTATCGAGACCAAATCTTTGTTTCCCGGAACCAGTAGCGCATCCGCTGGCAAATCATAATTGACCTGCCAAAAATTCAATTGAGGAGGTGTCTCCTCCAGCTCGTCTTCGACTGACAAAGACAATTCCAAAAACGGATACTCAATGGGATCAACCACTGAAAGATCAATAGTTTCGGTTGTGGTTCTCACAAACAAATTATTGGCCACCCCCTCAGATGTTATTCCATTGACTGATAAGCTGAAACTGTCATTTGAATCCTCACCTAAGTCATACTGAAATGACTCCCAGGAGTTGGAAGGACCAATTCTTGTACTTTGGACTGACCCAGTGGTAAAGCTTGCAATGACATTATCTTGAAGAAGAATACTTTGCTCCGTGGGTGGATTTGAAGAACCATCATTTGTGATGACAGTAGCACTTCCTTCAGTGGCCCCCTTTCTGCCAAAGAAAATAACTGGCTGTCCATCTACCAGGGAAGCAATCGTTGCTGTTCCCACTCCAACTTGATTGAGCGCACTGATGACCTCCGGTTCCCATTCTGAGAACTCTACCATCCCTATGCTAAACATCACTATTGCAGCTCCATCATCCATATTATCAATCAGGTCAGAGAAAAGTATATTCAACGGGTTTGGAGCAATATTTCCCACAAGTGTGGAGTCTCTAAATTGAAATATCCGCTGTGGTCTCGTTCCACAAACTGCCCCTGTCAAAACATCCTGTAGAGGAAGTAAAATGGGTGCTTCTGGATCACCACTTTCCCGATCAAATGCAATGGCATTGAAAGTATCATCATTGCAACGACCCGTTGGAGAATTTAAATTCTCTCCAGCAATAATCGCACGGATATCAAAAATCGAGAAGCTCGTATTATCCGCTCCGAATGTAAAAAACTCTATAGGCGTAGAAGAAGTTTGAAATTCCCAGGTATTAGAAGTTTCATTAAAGGAGATACCTGATATTTCGCCTTCGCTCAGCTGCTGGATTGAGTATTGTCCCCATCCATTGTTTGAATTATTGATCAGTGTAAATGAACTCTGTACCCACTTATCAGATTCATCCGGCTGAGGATCAGAAAACCTGGTTCTCCAATAAATAGTGGTCGAATCATCTAGAGTAAACGTTGAGAAATCAAAATTTTGATTTAGAAGGACCTCACCTGACACTGAAAAAAACCTTCTGTTTAGTCCATCAAATAAAGGTGTCGTATCAAACTCCAGATCGTAATTTCTGGCTTCTTCGAGTGGACTGCTCGATTGCCATCTAAATTCAACCTGGTCTTCGGCGATAATAGCATTGTTAATTGGAAATAAATTAAACGTATTTCCACTGAATATGCTGGTCTCTACGGTAACCAAATTGTTTGTGTCATCCAGCTCTTCTATTCTATCTTCAGGGTCTAGGGAAATTCGTAAAATATTGGTACCGATATTTGGATCATTTTCAAGAATTGGAATAAAAAAGTTCAGGGTGTCTTGCCGAAGTGGGCGCACGAATGACCTAAAATAGTCTCTACTGCTTCCATCAGGAAATGTACGGTTGACCTGGACTTCCAACGAATCATTGGTAGTTCTGCCAAAATTCTTCACGATCAGCTCTATTTTGAAAGAATCTTGCAATGCAAGAATTTCACCACCATCCAGAGCTGCAACAGTAGCAGAGTTGTTGTCAATTTGAAAATCTGGGTGATCAGCTCCAAAAATTCGATACGCTGGATCACCTTGCAACTGCATTTGTCTGATTTGAGTTAAGGCAATTTCCCGAGGATCGATTGAAAAATATTGCTTACTGACTTCAATCATCACATCTCCAACTGTCGTTGCAATAAAATCACTATCAGCATACCCCACTTGATAGTATAGGTCGCTCCAGACCCTTAGCGTGGATGAAAGCGCAGAACTTGTGTGAGCAATAAAATTGATCGCACCCAAGTCAGGTTCAAAAATCCAGTCTTCTCCATATGTAAAGTTGGTATCAAATATTTCACCTGCATCGCATCCATTCACTAGAAAAATGGGGTACTTCCCTTTATTAGCAAATCCAAAAGATGGATCTGAAACACGACCCACTTCAATATCAGCTACTGATCCGCTAGAATGACCAAAGAATGTGATATAACCCACACCTGAATTCACTCGATCAGAAATGTCAATAAACTTCACATTTTCGGTAGTTTGCTTACCTGTATTAAAGGGTCGGCCCCCGATGAAGTCGCTCTGTATGACTTCACCTAGATTCGTGATGATCTGAGAGAAGCTATTGATCTCCACTTGAGTAAGTCCTCCACTTAGTTGAAGAAAATCCTTTCGAAACAAGTCATTGAAGGGGAGTGCTTCCATCTCAACCACCTTGTTTAGGTAAGCAGAAACCTGAGCAGGTTCAGTCGCATTCAATCTGCCTATGGATATACCGGGAATTCTTTCGTCGGCATTCATCCCGAGAACATACATCATATCTGTACCTGGATTTCCATAAGTTGGAATATTCACAAAACTAGAGTCAAGCCTGGCCGGGGATACAGTTCCTGCGGCACCATCAACAAAAAACGGTCTGAATCCTTTTCCAATAATAAATACATGTTTAATCGAATTGATACTATTAGCAAATTCAATGAAGTTTGAGATGGCTAATGGTGACGGATCTCCATAAAAAAATTGATTATACAGGTCGTTTATATTGGCTATTTGCACATTAAACGAGCCTCCATCTTCGCTTTCGCGATATGCCTTATAAGCTTCGATCGGATCATCATTTGATCTTAGTAAAGGATCTGTGATAATTAAGTAGTCTTTTTCATCCAACTGATAGCTAGGAATGCTCACTTCAGAAATGGTTCCTACGTCGTTAGGTTCTGCAACTATCAATATTCTGTTGGCAAAGTTTACATCACTCACCACAAGCTCGAGCCTGTCTGAAAAACTTGTTGTAGTGAGACGCACTGCATTAAAAGGATCCGTCACATTAAATGCTCGAAGGTCGGAAGAAGTACTTGATGGAATCTGCAGCCAAGCCTTTCTCTGCGTAATGTCATCAAGAGCATAAATTGCATTCCTTCCATCCTGCTGTGTAAATTCACTTTCGTAAATGAGCCTTACATACCCAATTGAAACGCGGTCACTAAGGTTCGGAAATCCCTCGTCAAAAGCAGTTACTACTAGCTCATTCTCACTACTAATGGTATTCGAAAGAATATTTCCGGTAAAAAAAGTAGACCTCCAACCTGAAAATTGAATTTCACCTATAGATATCTGCGAGCTTTGATCTGGACCTGCATTAACAAGGACTCGATGATCCAGACCATTCCCACCGAATAACACTGTTTCAAAAGTCACTGAAGATTGACCCGTGTATCCATTTAGTAAAAACTCAAAAGTTCGCGACTGATTTTTGCTAAAAAATGACCCTGTCCATCCTTCACCGTCATCGTAATCACTTAATGTAATATCACTGTCTATTTGTCTACCCGAGGAATATACATTGGAGAATATGGCCAACGTATCTTGTAAGTGATATGGCTCAGGTGTTAGACCGGTAGTATTACTTTCTGAGGAAAATGCCATTCTTTTTCCGACACCACTCCCTAATTGATAGGTCAAGAAATAAGTTGCAGAATCAGAAAATAAATTGTAGAAAGTATGGGGTTGTGTCCCTTCCAGATAGAGGGGTGTATCTGACGAACCGTCTCTTTTGAGACCATAAAACTCTAAATAATTTATGGTGTTATCTGGGTTGGTATCTACATTGATTGCAATTTCCTGCCCAGATCTAAAAAGCTGAATCCTGCTAGCAGCAATTGAAGCCACAGGAAATCCTGCTTCCTCAAGATCACTTCGCGTAATTCGATAAAAACCATCTTCCAAAACCTTAAACTGGAAATATTGCTGGTCATTATTAATCCAATCATTACCCAACTGCGCTACCACAGTAGCTGAGAAAATAAAAAAAAGCGTCAATAGAATACTAATCCTCCGCATTGAAATCAACTTTTACAGAGAAAACATGAGAAAATAAACCGGGCGCCAAATCTCCAATATCTGTAAGCGCATAATCAATGGTGAGATCACTAAGTTTAAAACCAACTCCCATGTTTGGCTGAAACGTCCACGATGTACTATTGTCGAAATCTCTAATCTGCTGAATTTGATTTACACCCATTCGCAGGAAAGCAACTTTCTTGTAGTCAAATTCGACACCTGCCTTCGGGTCAATTGATATGAGATCTGTTCGAATTCTTGTATTTCTCTTTCCATCAAAAGTGACATCTAGGTCAACTGAAGCTAACAATCCGAAGTTCTGAGTAATTAAAAAAGTCCTTGAAACCCCTGGTATGATTCTAGGGAGTGTCACTTCCAAGGAGTTAATGGGAATATCATTCCCGGTTCGCGCGTAAATTTCTTCAAACTCATCTGTATTATGCGACCACGCATTGAAAGTTCCCAGAACATCCCTTGCCACTAATCCCAAATTCCATTTTGCAAGCTTTTTTTGTAAACCAAAATCAAACCCGAAACCCCAGGCCTTGGAGAAGTCACCAACTGTTCTATGAATTATTTTCACACTACCACCCGCATTTACCCCACCGAGGGCAGAGAGCTTACGAGCGTAGGAAAGGAAAAATCCATAATCTGAAGAAGAAAAGAATTCTATATTGTCATAATTGATCGACCCGTTTACATCGACCAAAAACCTGGTATCAGGTATATCATCTACCGAAAATCGTATCACGGAGATCGCGAGTTTACCTATTTGATCCACAGAAGTTGCAAAAGCTGCGTAATCATAGTTTGCCAGGCCGCCAAAGTAAGAAGAGTGCATCAAGGCCAACTGATGGTCTGATTCCATTCCAGTGAGTCCCGCCGGATTCCAGTAGGAAGCAGTTACATCTTCCGAAAAAGAAACTCCGGTAAACCCCATTGCAAACGACCTCGCGCTGACTCCAATGTTCATAAATTCATTACTGTATTTTGGAGTATTATCCTGTTCGGAAGCATCATTTTGAGACATCAGTGTCCCACAAAAAAAGAAAATCAACGTAGCAAACGATGTAAATCTCATACCTCTCAATTCAACGGAAAGTTAGGCACACATTGTGTATCCAAACTTTGAATTCGTCAAAAAACCGACCTGTTCTGTCTAAGAGAAAAAATGCATTTATTGCACTATTATAATATAATATTGACTTATATGAATAAATATCGCCATTCAGTAAAAATATTTACCTAGTACTTGGCCATGCATAGTACCTTTCCGTATAAGAAACCGAAGATCAAAACCTTAAACCACATCATTTGACTTAAGGAGACAAACATGAAAATAGAAAACACACAGGTTCAAATGCGGAAGGGGATATTGGAATTTTGCATTCTACACATCATATCCCGGGGTGAAGTATATGCTTCGGATATGCTTGAAGAACTCACGTCAGCTAAGATAATGGTAGTAGAGGGGACTCTTTACCCATTACTCACTAGACTTAGAAAGGCTGGACTCGTAGATTATAAATGGGTCGAATCGAACTCAGGCCCTCCCAGAAAGTACTATACGCTGACTGATGATGGGAATGGGTTTTTAAATGGGCTTGATGAAACATGGGCTGAATTAGTTAATTCAACCAAAAAAATAATCGCTAACAGAAAACCAAAAAAAAAATGAAAGCTCATGGCCAACCCATGTAGCGAACTAAACTCAACAAACTTGAAGGAGCAGGGCGTTAAAGCCTACTTTGACCAGGGCAGTCCCGCGAATTCCTTGCTACTAAAAATTTGAATAAGACAGCATGAAAAAGAACATAAGCATCAATATCGGCGGCATTATTTTCCATATCGAGGAAGATGGATTCGATAAGCTAAAAAACTATCTTGATTCCGTAAATAAGTACTTCTCTTCTTTTGAAGATAGTAAAGAGATCATTGAGGACATTGAAGGTCGAATAGCAGAAATATTTCTTGCAAAACTCGACGACGGAAAGCAAATCATCACCAACGATGACGTTCAGGAATTGATCACTACAATGGGGACTACTAAGGACTTTGAAGAAACCATTGAAACTGAGCCGGAGATTCCAAAGCAAGAAAGTACAGAAGAGCCGGAGGCAAAATCAGAGAGCCAAGAAGATCAAGATTCTTCGTATGAAAAGGCCAAAAGATTATATCGAGATAATAATCGAAAAGTAATTGGTGGAGTGGCTTCAGGTTTAGCCAACTACTTCGGAGTAGATCCTATCTGGATCAGGCTGCTCATGATTGCACTACTTTTTAACATCTTTTTCTGGGGACTGAGTGGTTTCATTTTTATCACTTACATCGTATTATGGATTGCTGTCCCCGGCAATGACCATCTGGAAGAAGACAAAGCCGTCAAAAAACTATTCAGAAACGGAGATGATAAGGTGTTAGGCGGGGTCTCCAGTGGAATCGCATCTTACTTCGGGATTGATCCGGTGGTGATGCGTGTAATCTTCGTAGTTTCAATTTTCTTAGGTGGGGCTGGTCTAATAGCATATCTGGTTCTCTGGATAATTACTCCCGAGGCCAAGACCATCACTGAAAAAATGCAGATGCAGGGTGAACCAGTTACTTTGTCCAATATTGAGGATAATGTCAAGAAAAGCTTCAATGTGAAAGAGGGCGACGAAAATGCCTTTGTAAAAGTACTGTTATTCCCATTTCGATTAATCGCTTTGATTTTCAAGGCGCTAGGAGACTTCTTAGGTCCATTCCTGAAGTTCGCAGTGGAAGCATTAAGAATTTTATTTGGCATTTTCCTGGTCTTCATTGGTGCGACGACGATGGTCTCTTTGACAATCGCCTTAATCGTTCTTTTTGGAGTTGGAGGAACCATGGAGCATTGGGTTCATTTTGGGGAGTTTCCAGCTATTGAACTGTTCAATTCACTCGGAGTGTTTGCGATCATCTGTGCATACTTAGCGTCAATGATTCCTGCTTTGCTGATCTTATTCAGTGGATTATCCGTCATAATGAAACGATGGGTCACGAAGGCATATGTCGGTTGGAGTTTGTTCGGATTATGGCTCATTGGCATGATTGGGTTGGCATTTACTGTACCTAGAATAATTGGAGACTTTAGCGCAGATGGGTCTTATACCGAAGAAAGAACCTTCCTCGTAGAGAAAACTACTCCGACATTATCACTAAATGATTTGGATCTTAATCGATACAGCAGTGTAAACCTTAGAATTCGTGGTCACCAAGACAGTGCACTTTATAAACTAAAGCTGGACTTTGAATCAAGGGGAAGGACCAAAACAGATGCAAGATCGAACGCAGAAGAGGTTGACTATTCGGTCACAAGGCGAGGTGGGAATTTTTATTTTGATTCCGATATCACATTTCAGGAAGCCCCATTTCGATTTCAAGACGTAGACGCCACGTTCTACATACCATATGGAAAAGTATTTAGAATGGACTATGAGTTAAGAAATATTCTTCGCAACTCATTATGGATGTATGATTACTCAGCCCGAGATATGGAGGACAATGATTGGGTTTTTGAAAAAGAAGGAGGTCTAAACTGCCTTACTTGTGAGAAAAGAGAGCGGAGATCCTACCAAAGTTACAGGGACGAACGAAGAGGAACAGATGATTTCCAATCCTATGAATTTAAGAATTTTGATGAAGTCAGATTGATCTCGATGTTTGATTTTGAAATCGAAAAAGGTGATGATTTTTCCGTTCGATTGGAAGGAGACGAAGATGATTTGAACGAAGTCTTCCTAAAGCAAGTTGGCGATGAATTGGAAATTCGGTACCGCAAAGAATGGGATTGGTGGCGAGACGCTTCAAGAAAAGACCGAATCAAAATTTACATACTCATGCCTGAGCTTGAGCACCTCGAAGTGTCCGGAGCCTGTGAAGGTAAAGTAAGAAATTTTACCAATTCGGATATCAGCTTTGACATCATTGGTGCATCGGAAGTATGGGCAGACGTTAGCACAGAATACTTAGGAGCCGATCTAACCGGGGCATCGGAATTAATCCTAGTTGGTCGAGCGCAGGAGTTAGAGGTTGATCTAATTGGTGCCTCCAAGTTGGATGCTTTCGGTTTTACTGCAGAAGAAGCCGATATCAGTGCTGCCGGTGCATCAACAGCAAGGGTATATGCAAACGAAGACTTGGTAGCAAATGCTTCTGGTGCAAGCACCATCAGATACAGAGGAAACGCGAATGTTGATTCTGACAGTAATGGACTTAGCTCAGTAAAAAGAGACTAAGAAAAAATAATTTTTCTGATTAATCGATGGGTTAATTAGGTTTTGGTTCCCCTGTTTTGGTCGGCAGGGGATTTTTCTTCTTGCAAAAGCGAATAAGCTAAAGGCTGCCCTCCAAACATCTTCTTTGTTTTCTCCCAGACTTCTTCAAACAGTTCAGAATGTCTGTAATTGTCAAGATCCTCCTCACTTTCCCACCTACTGAAAGTATAATACACGTGATCCAACTTCGCGTCCTTGCATAATTCCAGATGATAACAACCAGAAAATCCTCTGATTTTTCCTTTAATCGTTTCAAAAAATTCAATGAACTCATCCACCCTTTCTTGCTGAAATTCCATCCTTACAATTCTTAATAACATATTCGCTAATGGTTGAATTCAATATTTACAGGCGCATCTACTCTGAGACCAAGAAGCTCTGAGGCATTCCCCTTGTTAATTCCAATCTGAAGGAATCCAAGCGAATTAAACATCACAAAACAATCTCCCGATTCAACTTCAGTATAGTAGGTATGAATGTGATCAAACTCCTCTCTGCCAAAACGAATGATTGGACTAGTCCCATTGCCGTTTATCATCAGAATTTTTTCGAAGTCGGCCTTTTGAATGTTAGTTATTAAGTTGCCAAAATGATCAACTGCAACAATGTTACCAGCAATCTCACGCTTTGTTACCTTCAATTGTCTGGGATAGAGCTCCTTGTAACTTTCAATCGAGTCGCCTGTCTCGTCCAGCCTTGTTCCAGTTGCAAGTTTTACAGCGGCCTTGGCTAAGACCTCTTTTGCTGGAAAAATATATCCATCACTTTCAAGCACAACGATAGAGTGTGGCTTATTTTCCGAAATAAGGCTAAAAAGCCCTGTATCAAAACCTACAAAAAAATGACCATTCAGCTCTATTGCAATTGACTTGGTTTTTTCTCTCACCGAGTCCACTGCTACAAGATGTACTGTATTGGGGGGGAACTCGTGATAAACCTGTTTTAAGACCATGGCCGCATGACCGATGTCATAAGGCCTAATGTCGTGACTTATATCGACGATTACCTGATCTGCACTTTTAGATAATATACTCGCCTTCACAGCAGCCACATAATGATCCGTGGTTCCAAAGTCGGAAAGGAAAGTGATGACAGACATTTGATTGAGAAGCCTTTACATTTGTAAAGCAAAAGTATAAATTTTAGTACCTGAAGAATTAACAGAATACCACGATTGCTCGAAAAAGTTATCACACTAGAAAATGTTTCACTCGTAGATTTCCTGGGAGTAGAAAATCAAAATATCAAAACACTTGCAACCGCATTTCCTAATAGCAAAATTGTAAGTCGAGGGAACGAAATTACTATCAAGGGCACTGCGCCTCAGATTCTGAAAATAAACGAGATCTTGACTTCATTGCTTTCGCATTATCATGAATACGGAAAGGTGACTGATGAAAACGTCCAAGATTTTGTCAATGAGGAAGATACAATAGGTGCTAAAGGGCAAAACAGTATTCTTGTTCATGGTACAAGAGGCTTAAGAATTAGTCCAAAAACAGCCAATCAGAAGAAATTAGTAGAAGCAGTTGAAAATAATGATCTGGTATTTGCTATTGGCCCTGCTGGAACCGGTAAAACCTATATCTCGGTAGCATTGGCTGTGAGAGCACTTAAGAATAAAGAAGTTAAGAAAATAATCATCACCAGACCTGCAGTAGAAGCAGGTGAAAATCTGGGATTTCTGCCGGGGGATCTGAAAGAAAAAATTGATCCGTACCTCCGTCCAATATATGATGCATTAGGGGATATGATTCCAGCGGAAAAACTTAAGTACTATCGGGAAAACGGCGTTGTGGAAATTGCTCCGTTGGCTTATATGCGAGGTAGAACACTTAACGATGCCTACGTATTGTTGGATGAGGCTCAAAATACCACCCCAATGCAGATCAAAATGTTTCTTACCAGAATGGGACCAGACTCAAAAGTGATTGTCACGGGAGATAGATCCCAAATTGATCTTCCACGTAATCAGGTTTCAGGACTTATCGAAACCGTCGAAGTACTTAAAAAAGTAGATGGAATTGGATTCGTTGAACTTGATGATCGTGATGTAGTTCGCCACAAACTTGTGAAAGCCATTATCAAAGCGTACAAAGCCTATGGAAATCAAGGTAATAAAGGCAAAAACTAGAGAAGATCAACTAAAAGCATTTGCTATCAGAGAGGAAGTTTTCGTCATAGAACAAAAGGTCCCTGCAGAGGAAGAGTTCGATGAATTCGAAAAGATCTCGCATCATTTTGTGGCACTCAATAGTGAAAACGAACCGATTGGGTCAGCAAGGTGGAGATTTACAGATAAAGGGGTCAAAATGGAACGATTTACTGTAAAGAAATCAATGAGGGGAAAAGGATTGGGATCACAGATTGTCGAAGGAGTACTGAATGATATTGATCAACATGCAAAAAAAGGCACTTACCTTTACATGCATTCACAACTGGATGCAGTCCCTTTATATGCCAAGTTCGGTTTCCAAAAAAAAGGAGAGCAATTTGATGAGTGCGGTATCATGCATTACTTAATGTGGAAAGAGTTATAAAATCAGTTGCATCTTAAAGGTCATTAGTTGATCTTTAGCATGTAACGTATGCACTTTTGGAGTTCTTACCCTTTTATTCGCTTATCAATAGCTCTGATCACAGGAATTTGCCTAGTTGAGTGCACACCCGTTTTCTGGCAATCCCCACCAATTACTTTGGCATGCTTATCCATTCTCCCCATCGCCTTGGTTTTGTTATCTCAAAAGGTTGGCTTTTATCGACTTCGACACCTGAATGGATTGGTTTCCCTAATGCTAATCATATTTATTGGTGGATATTTGGTCAAACTTCACTACCATTCCCAATCCGATACACATTACCGGTTCATCGACTACCCAATTCGCGGGTATTCAGGAATAGTAAAAAGCGATGCAAGTGATCGGAAAAATCACCTCCGCTTTGACTTAGAATTAATTGCCGTTCATGGAGATTCAGCTCAACTTACCAATGGCAAAATTCATCTTTACATCAGGAAAGATTCACTAGCAAAGTCCACAATTAGCAAGGGTGATAAAATAGCTGTTCGGGGCTCATTTCATCCAATTCCCAAGCCAGGCAACCCAAAAACCTTTGACTACAAACAACATCTTGAAAAGCAAAAAATCTATGCAAATGCCTTCACTCGTGAAAATGATTTTGAAATCATTGATACAGTCCCACAAAACTGGCTTGCTTCATTGGCTCACCTGGTCAAATCAAGAGCAATAGAAATTATCAATACCTCTATTCCTGAGCCTCGAGAAAGCTCTGTACTCCTGGCACTGATACTCGGAATGAAAGACTTATTAGAATCAGATCTAAAAGAGTCATATGCGAAAGCAGGAGCAATGCATGTGCTTGCTGTATCTGGTCTTCATGTGGGCATTCTTTTTCTCATCTTAAAAATGCTGCTTGGAAAACTTATCTATGCCGGCAGACTAGGCAGATGGGCATTCGTTTTTGCATGCATAACAGTTATTTGGTTCTACACGCTATTGACGGGTCTTTCACCCTCCGTACTTAGGGCTGCTACTATGTTTTCTCTTGTAGTAATTGGTGAAGCATTGGCTAAGGATAGTAATATTTTCAACACGCTGGGAGTAGCTGTTTTCACTTTACTCTGCTTTGACCCCTATCTGATCTATACAGTTAGTTTTCAACTTTCTTTTACAGCAGTATTTGGAATTGTGTATTTGCAACCTAAGATCTATCGACTGTTTCAAAGTAGATTTTGGATCCTTGACAGGATATGGGCAATTACGTGTGTGTCTGTTGCAGCCCAAGTGGCCACACTTCCAATTTCATTGTTTTACTTTCAGCAATTTCCTTCCTATTCACTCCTATCTAATGTAATAGTAGTCCCAGGAGCTTTCATCACGTTTTTTCTGGGTTTATTGATGATAGTACTATTTCTGTTCAGTCCGATAATTGGTCAGTTGATAGGTAGATTACTCTACCATGTGCTATGGTTTATTAATGAATCTATTGAGTGGATTGAATCGCTCCCAGCTAGCACAATGGAAAGCTATCTGAGTCAAATTGATGTGGTAGCCATTTATACGGTAGCCATCACCATGATTTGGGCACTTCATTTCAGGTCTTATAAGGTGGTTGTTTTGAGCAGTTCGATTTTCTTACTTTTTCTACTCTATAAAACATATGTATTCTACGATCAATCCAACGAACACAAGTTGATCCTGTACGACATCAACAATCAGTTGGCGATCGACCATATTGATGGGTATAATGCATCTCTTTATGTACAGTACCTTTCAAAATCAAAAATTCAGAAAGTGTCGGATGAAATTGATCCCTACAGAAGATCAATACACGTTGAGCCAGCTAGCCAAAAGTTGTATGATCTCAAAAAGGTGTTTAGCTCAAGTGACGTAATGCGACTTGGTATTCTTGCAAATCAAAAGATACTCATATTGGATTCTACTACCTTCCATCTCGATTTTCATGATACCATGGAATCGGATATACTGATCATCAACAACAATGCGGTGAAGAGTGTTGATTGGCTCCTTAAACATTTTAAATTCACTCGCTTGATCATCAGCAACCTAAACTCGAGACATTACTCGAATTTGATAAAAAAGAAAGCAAAAGAAAGAGGTGTAAAAGCCCATTCTCTGGCAGAGGATGGTGCACTAATGATTGAAATCAAGGAATAAAAAAAGAGCGGACATTAGCCCGCTCTGTTCACCACCAATCCCGACTAGCATCGGGAAAAAAACTTACTACCGCCTAGTAGTTCAGCAAAAATAATACATAATACCATTTCGCAAAATTTTATTTGCTGTAGGATTACCTAATTATTAATTTTTCAGAGACTCCATTTCATAATAGCTCCTGCAAAGGTCAAGCCCCCGCCAAACCCGATTAATAGAATTGTATCTCCCTTTTTAACGCCATCATTTCGAATTGATTTCTCTAATGCGAGTGGGATGGATGCAGAAGAGGTATTCCCGAACTCTGTCACACTCTCCGGCATCCTGGCAAGCGGATAATTGAGATTCTTTGCAATCGCTTCTATGATTCTAAGGTTTGCACTATGCGGAATGAGATAATCAATATCATCTAATTCTAATCCTGCTTTTTCAACCAATTCCTTAATCTTATTTGGGATATTACCAACAGCCCACTTAAATACGGATTTTCCATTCTGAATAATCTTTCCATTGGGGTTGATACCTACTCCGTTGATGCTATTCTTCTTATAGCTTAGATACAAATCATGACCGTATTCTCCGTTGGTTCCGGAGTTGAAAGCTAAGAAGCACTCCTCCTCTGAAGGTTCGATAATGGCGGCGCCTACCCCATCTCCAAATAAAATACATGAGGTGCGATCTTCATAGTCAGTAATCTTTGATAGTGCCTCAGCTCCTAGTACTAAGACTTTTTTATAGATACCAGAATTTACGAATCCATGAGCCATTTGGACCCCATAAACGAAACCAGCACATGCAGCATAAATATCATTACAGCCTGCATTCTTGATATCCAGCTTGTATTGAACTCTTGAAGCCACATTAGGCATGGTTTGATCCGGTGAAGTGGTACATACAATGATAAAATCAATGTCGTCTGTCACCATCTCGTACTTTTCGGTCATGTTCCGTACCGCTTTTACACACATGTCACTTGTGTATTCACCTTTGTTAGAAAACCTTCTGGTTTTTATGCCAGTTCTTGTCCTGATCCACTCATCATTCGTATCTATTATTTCTTCAAAGTAGTGGTTATCTACTATTTGCTCAGGAACATACGTGCCAAAGGCTGTGATTTTAGACATAAATTTTCTTTTAGGTTTTGGAAAAAAAGGAGCTGTCCAAAGATAAGACTATTTACTTTCCTTAATCATTTTCTCTATTTCAAGCATCTCATCTCTCAGCTTTGCCGCTTCCATAAAATCCAGGTCTTTAGCGGCCTTCTCCATCTTTCTTTTAGTTTCAGCGGCCAATTTCACAAGTTGATCTTTAGACATATATGAAACCACAGGATCCGCTGCAATTGACTGCTCTTCTTCAATGTAATATTTCTTGGCACCTTTCTTATTATCAGCTACGTCAGTTTGGCGCAAAATCTCAGATTTATCTTTTTTCACTGTTTTAGGAATAATGCCATGGGCTGCGTTGTAGTCCATTTGAATACTGCGTCTTCTATTGGTTTCATCAATGGCTTGCTTCATTGATTGTGTTACTTTATCCGCATACATTATCACCTTACCACGTTCATTTCTAGCAGCCCTTCCTATTGTCTGAACGAGCGACCGTTCATTTCTCAAGTAACCTTCTTTATCAGCATCAAGAATAGCAACTAGTGAGACCTCGGGCAAATCTAAGCCCTCCCGCAAAAGATTTACACCTACCAAAACATCAAAAACACCAAGTCTGAGTTCACGAAGAATCTCAACCCGATCCAAGGTATCTACTTCCGAATGAATATATCTTGTTTTAACACCCCCATTAAGTAAGTACTTGGTCAGTTCTTCGGCCATCCTTTTGGTCAGGGTAGTGACCAAAATTCTATCTTCTAATTCAATCCTCTGCTGAATTTCTTCCATTAGATCGTCAATCTGATTCAAGCTTGGCCTGACATCAATGACTGGGTCAAGCAGTCCTGTGGGTCGAATTAATTGTTCAATAATGACTCCTTCTGACTTTCTAAGCTCATATTCACTCGGGGTAGCACTCACAAAAATGACTTGGTTAAGCATGTCCTCGAATTCATTGAATGTAAGTGGGCGGTTATCCATCGCAGATGGTAACCTAAAGCCATAATCGACCAGATTAACCTTTCTAGCGCGGTCCCCACCCCACATGCCTCTAACCTGTGGAACCGTAACGTGACTTTCATCAATTACCATAAGAAAGTCGTCAGGAAAATAATCCAAGAGGCAAAAAGGTCGACTTCCTGGGGATCTTCTATCAAAATACCTAGAGTAGTTTTCAACTCCTGAGCAGTAGCCAATCTCGCGAATCATTTCCAAATCAAATTCAGTTCTTTCCTTGAGTCTTTTTGCCTCAAGGAATCTTCGCTCGTCTTCGAAATACTGAACTTGTTCGACCATATCATCCTGTATCTCCTTAATGGCCACCTGAAGTTGATCCTTTCCGGTAACAAATAGATTAGCAGGGAAAATGGTGATAATTCTTTCATCGGATAGTTTGGCTCCTGAAATTGGGTCGACCCGATGAATTGACTCAATTTCATCGCCCCAGAAAATAAAGCGATAGGCAAAATCAGCATATGCAACAAATACATCGACCGTATCTCCTTTTACTCTGAATGTGCCCCTCTTAAATTCAGTTTCGGTACGACTATAAAGAATGTCAACCAAATCAAATAAGAACTTATTCCTGGGAATATGGTCACCCTCTTGGATTCGAATCACGTTCTTGCCAAACTCTTCAGGATTTCCAATCCCATAAATACAAGAAACAGATGCGATGACAATTACATCTCGTCGGCCTGATAACAACGAAGAGGTTGCGCTTAACCTCAACTTTTCTATTTCGTCATTGATGGAAAGGTCCTTTTCAATATAGATATTGCTTGTTGGAATGTACGCTTCCGGTTGATAGTAGTCGTAGTATGAAATAAAATACTCTACTGCATTTTCGGGGAAAAATCTTTTGAATTCTCCATAGAGCTGGGCTGCTAACGTTTTGTTATGACTCAGTACCAGAGTTGGTCGTTGTACTTTTTCAATAACATTCGCAACTGTAAAAGTTTTCCCCGAACCCGTTACTCCCAACAAAGTCTGTGAAGGCTCATCGTTTTGCACGCCATCCGCAAGTTGCTGAATCGCTTGAGGCTGATCACCCGTGGGGCTGTATTCAGATATTAGCTTAAAGTCCATCTAACTAGTCCAAATTTCCCAAGACTTTTCAGCCTGCATCTCTAACATTTCCAGGCCATTCTTGATTTTTGCTCCATTTACCTTTCCCTCATTTAGGAACAGGGTTTCGTCAGGATTATAAATAAGGTCATACAAGTAGTGTTGACTGCCTATTCTTTCGTAGGGAATATTCGGCAAAGAATCAATATTTGGATGCATACCCAAAGGGGTAGTATTGATGATTAAGTGAAACCTCTCAACGATGCTTTTATTCTCATTCAGCTGATCGTAGGTGTAATCTCCATTACGAATCGATCTCGAAACTACATTAAATGGGATCTTAAGTTCATCTAGTCCTGCTTGAATTGCTTTGGAAGAACCACCTGTCCCAAGAACAAGTGCTTCACCTTCAAAATCACCAATCCAATTCTGCAAAGAATGTCTAAAACCCATTAAATCTGAATTATAACCAACAAGTTTGCCGTTCTCTCGCTTGATGACATTTGAAGCTCCAACTTTTATCGCACTGCTGTCCAGACGGTCCAAGTACTTCAGAACTGCCTCCTTATGGGGTACTGTCACATTTGTTCCAATCAGGTCGGGGTATTTCATCCACAACGAAGGAAACTCATTGATGTACTCCATCTCAAACAATTCATACTTATGGTTCTTCAAGTGCAGTTTGCTGAACTTTTCAGAAAAGTACTTTTTTGAAAAACTATGTCCTACCGGAAAACCTATCAATCCAAACCTTTTCATGGTGATGTTAATGCGATTCAAGTCGTTTGTGAATTTTCAAAGCACCTTTCTTGCATGACCATTCATTAGTTAGTTTTTGCTTTTCTTTCCATCCAAAGTACTAACAGAAAACCTCCAAGTATAAGTCCCAGCGAAATGAAAAAAGTAACATCTAAATCTGGAAGATTCCATACGTAACCTACTGCTTTTTCTTTTCCGTCAAAAGATTCCAAGATAGTTGTTTTCCATGGCCAGATGATCAACAAAGATCCTGCGACGAAGCCGACCATAGTTCCGATCGTCTGATCTTTAAAATTCAAAAATAGGTAGGAAAGTAGTCTTGAGAGTGTAATCAGCCCAATGATACATCCCAAAATCATCGGAATCATTATGGAAAAATCGAAACTGCTAACCGCCCTAAGAACCAGAAGATAGTTCCCCATTAAAAGTAAAATATAAGACCCTGACAACCCTGGCAAGATCATACTGCATACTGCTACTATTCCACAAAGTGTTAAGTAAAAAAAAGTACCGTTAGGCTGAGCTGGAGGTAAGAAGGCAATAGCGATAGCAATAAAGGCACCTACACAAAATGCAATGACTGTCGCCAGGCTGATTTTTTCTATTTTTCTGCTAACTGCAATAATGGACGCTAAGATCAGACCAAAGAAGAAAGAAAGTGTCAGTACCTCATGACGCTCTAGTGCAAGCTCCAGCACTTTGGCGAGGCTTAAGATGCTGACAAAAACCCCCAGAAATAGCACCGCTAAGAAGTTGAAATCAATCTTTTTCGAAAACTCCCCAAACCTTCCACTGAAGAACAACTTCAATGACTCCAAGTCAATACTTTTTAGTGCATTGATCAAGCGTTCATAGATGCCAGTAATAAATGCGACGGTTCCGCCGGAAACTCCAGGGATTACATTTGCCCCGCCCATTGCCATTCCCTTTAGGAACAGGATCAGATTTTTCATAGTGCTAACTTAAATCAGCTGCCGCAAATTTGACTATCATTTTTAGGGGTCTAGTCGATAATATTTGCTTTAAAATAAAATCAACAACTCTCAAATGAATAAAGGAATAGCATTAACAGTTCTGCTTCTCTTCTCCACAGTTGTCTTATCTCAGAACATTGTTACCAACTTCGAGGATCAGAAAAAAAAGGCCATTAAAATGGAATTCTTTTCTCCTTTAACCGGAAATACCACTATCGGATATGAAAGCTATATCAGAGATTGGCTTTCATGGGAGCTAAAGGTCGGATTTATCGGATTAGGAACCGATAATTCGAACCTAAATCCTGGTGGTGTTCTTATCAAAGGAGGGCCAAAATTCAAACTCAATCCCGACTTTGTAACCAGTGACTTAAAAGGAGCTCATTTGTTAGGGGGCAAGTACATCCGCCCTGAAATCGTGTTCTCACAGTATAGTGAGGATGTAGAAAATTTTGATGGAGGAGGTAATTTCAGTACTTCACGGAAGAGCTTTACATCTGTTGCATTTTTAATCACCTACGGAAGACAATATGTACTTGCAGAAACGATGACACTTGACTATCACATCGGGGTAGGATACGGATATGATTCATCCGAGGATGGAAAGTATAACTATAGCCATTCAAATGGCACTCCGGATTTTCCAATCGCAGTTTCTGCAGGATTCACCGTTGGCTTTCTCTTGAAGTAATTAGAGAAAGTGATTAAAGGTATCACCTCGTAGACCGAGTCTAATCGTTTCCAAAGGAATAACTTCTCTTGGAGCGATGTTACCAAGGTTGACATTTGAACCACAAAGTTTGATAAACCAAACTTGCTGAGCTTTTTGCGGAGCTTCCCACAAGATTTTTTCCGTTGGTATTTTAGTGAGGATCTCTTCAACTAACCCTTGTCGAACTTCACCGGAATCCCTAAACAAACCGACATTGCCACTTTCTCGAGCTTCTCCTATTACCTTCCAAGCTCCTGCATCCAACTCTGTTTGCATTTGTTCAATCCATTTATAGGGTGGAATGATCTTCGCTGCATCTTTCGAGCCTACCTCACTTAGTACTGTTACTTGATTCGCTAAAGTTCTTATGAACTCACACTTTTTTTCATGCTCCATTTCAATGGATCCGTCGGATACCTCTGCATACTCAAGAGAAAAGTCATCTAAGACTTTTTGATAATCTTCGAATTGGTCTCTGACGACGAAAGCTTCAAATAAAGTCCCTCCCAAATAACAGGGGATCCCAGCACTTTTATAGAGGGCTAGCTTCTCTCGTAATTTTGGAGTAACAAAAGAGGTGGCCCAACCTAGTTTGACAATGTCTATGTATGGCTCACTGGTTTCCAGCATGTCTTCTACCTCTCTAAGGCTAAGACCCTTATCCATAACCATGGTATATCCCGTTGTTCGAGGTTTCTGTTCCCTTGAAGGGATTTTGCTTAGGCTATAATTCACGTGACTAAATGAAGGTTATTTATTGTGACTTACTACTCATGCAGTAACAGGCCACAAAAATCGGAATAAATTCAAGACCTACAAAGTTTATTGATGATCCTTCCTAAATTGATCAATTATTCTATACAAAGCTTTTTGTGTAGGTAAATTGGGAAAGAAGTCAAAAAGTACGCTATGGGCCTCGAAGTCGAGCATTAGCGCAGTTTCCAACCTATTTATTGCGTTCTTATAGCTTCCTGAACCAATGAGATAAACTACTCCCCGATAGTACATCTCTGCATTGTCCGGGCATTCCTCAAGACCTTTTTCTAAAACTGAGATAGCCGTTTCGTAGTCACCTTGTTCATAATAGACCATTGACCAATCCAGCCAAATTTCATGGTTCTCAGGATCCATTTCACTTGCCTCTGTAAATGCCTCAATGGACGAAACCAGATTTCCCGTCTTGTACTCTGCATCTGCAACCGCTTTCCAATAAAGTGAGTTTTCTGTGTCCAACTTCAGAGCTTTGCTAAGAAAATGGATTGCCTCGTACCATTTATCTTGTAGGGCTAAACAGACTCCGACTCCATACCAAGCCTCATGATACATTTGATCCAGTTTGGAAGCTTTCTGATAGTATTTTATAGCCAGATCAAATTGCTCAAGTTTTTCATACGCCGCACCAATATGGCAATATGTTTCGGGAGAAGCCCCCTCTAAATCAAAGGTCTTCAAATAAGACGAAAGCGCTTTATCGTAGTGTGCGAGATTCATTTGTGCATTACCCATATTGAACCAAGCACTACTAAACTCTTCATCTATAGCTGTTGCATATTCATACGAATCAACCGCTTCCTCAAATTTTCCCAACTTATTAAATACAATACCCAAATTGTACCACGCATATTCAGAATAAGGATCTTGATCTATAAATTTTTGATAGTAGGATAAGCTACTTTCCAATTCACCAGAAACATCCAAGCAATATGCTAATTCATAGAGTGCATTCTCATTGTGCATATTGATTTCGATTGCCTTCTTGTATTGCTCTGCTGCTTCGGCGTATTTACCTAGTCCTTGAAAGGCCATCCCAATACTAAAATGCACCTCGTCCTTATCTTCTACATTAAGCAAGGCAGATTCATACGATCGGATTGCTTCTTCAAACTCAGAACTTAAGCAATGAAGTGCACCTTTCTGCAATAATAATTCCGGGTCATTCGGGTGAATATTTAACGTTTCTTCCAGTAGTTCAATCGCTTCATCAGTATTGTCCTGTTTTAGGAGAACATCTGATTTTTCAATCGTAAGATCGATCGAATAGGGGTAAATATCAAGAGCAATATTTGCGGCTTTTAGAGCCTGATTGAGGTTTTTATGATTTACATAATAAGAAATAATCAAGATCAATGAATCTTCATCGAAAAAATGATTTTCACGGTTTTTAAGAAATGCTTCAAACTTTTTTATCAACTCCCTCTCTTCCTTTCGTTTATGCTCTTCTG
>CAZQDI010000040.1:0-26933 GCA_964591785.1 uncultured Roseivirgaceae bacterium | reverse complement strand
CACCAGCAAATTATTGCTTATGACTTCGTCCACGATACGTATGATACACTAGTTGCCGAATTCGACCCCGGCCCAACCTCTGGCAAAACCCAAGCCTCCCTGGGTCGGCTGGAAGGAAAGTTTGAGTTGAACCTGGAACCGCCGACTTCAAATACTTACGAAAATGCACAATTTGCCCGGTTAGCTCGGGCCGCGGACCTGTTTGACGTCACCTCATATCCTGCGCGCACCATTGTAAAACTGGGTACCTGCAATCCCACCGACGATCGCACCACTTCCAATAAATGCACCGGAACGCTGGTTGGAGATCGGTACGTCTTGACTGCCGCCCACTGCCTTTCAAACTATAATGCAAGACCTTTCACCCCTATCCAGAGTGAGATCAGTATTTCCATCGCGCCCAACAATGGAGATTGTCACCCAGAGATCAGTTCAACCCGGGCGGTGAAGGCCTATTTTTTGCCGGAGTGGCTGGGTGACTCCCCAAGCTTCCAGCGCAATGATGTCGTCTTGCTGGAATTACAGCATCCCATAGGCCTCGAGGCCGGATGGATGGGGCTGGCTTTCAATGAGGCGTGTGAGTTCTACACTGCTGAAGTATTCCAAAAATTCAGCATACCAGGCACCTGGTTGGATGTGGACGAGCCCTATCAAAGTGAGTTCAACCCCGACCTGTTCTACAACGGGGATACACTTTACTACAACTATGGGAAGCTCAATTGCTGCGAACCTGACTACATGGGCCATACGGGAATATTGAATGATGGATCCAGCGGAATCAGCGGCAGTGGTCTGTTTGTCACCAATAATGTGGATGAGTATTCGGTGTACGGCGTCCAGTCCCTTTCCAGCTGCTACATTCATCCGAGACTTTCGAAAGCAGCCTTTTACGGCTTCGAGTCCATCATGGAGCGGACGGTCTTAGGTGCACCTGAAATTGAAAAGGCTCCGATCACCCTCTTCCCCAACCCCGCCCGGGAATTCATCACTGTACAAGGAACCTCCACAAGCTCCCTCAAGCTAAGCATTCACTCCTTAAATGGGGTGTTGGTTCATCAACAGGCGGTGAACGCAGGACAGTCCATAGCTATTTCCCATTTAGAAGCAGGAGTCTACCTCCTGACCCTGGTCGATGGCCCGACCGTCTTCTCAGAGAAACTCATCCTTTACGATTAAATGGGCTTCGAAATATTCTAATAATTAATAGATACAACAACCTCAACAGCCCGACAAGCAACCAGTACAAGACGCTAAGAACCACCAAGAGGTGAAGGATTGCATCAAGTTCATCTATTGGGTAGTTTTTTGATAAAAAAAACCATATAAATAGGGCAACGATACCAAACAGATTGATGATAACTGATGCTCTTAGAAAAAGACTTTTTCTTAATGTCGATTCAATCATATCACACTGGCAGTTACTTCCGTATTTCTGGATACGAACTGGATCAATTCCTACTTTTACGACCGCGTTCGCTACCCGAAAAATAGTGCGTTACACACAAACAAAAAAGGTTCCGGCACAGGCCAGAACCTTTTGATTAAATTTCAATCCCTGCGAACGGAATCGTCCGTTTTTCTATTGGTTTGCCAACTCAGCAACTACTTGCGTCGGGTCCGGATTTTCAAAGCCGCATACAGCGGACAAAAGTTCAAAAACCCCGTGATGATGAAAATCACAGCCACTACACTAAGGATGGTCAACAGTGTCCCTCCTACCATGCCAGTGTACCAAAGTGCCACAATGACCAATGCCACAATAATTCGTATGATGCCATCGGTTCTACTCATATTTTTAATCATGATCAACGCTTGTTTTAAGTAAAGATCAGCAATGAGTTTCAATGGTTTTGTAACATTGGTCACATACGTGGGCTATTCGCTCCGCAGCAGTTCCGCCGGATTGACCTGAATGGCCTTTCGCACCTGCCCGGCCACCGTCAGAATCAACGTCACCAAAATGATCAGGATAGCAACGATAAAAGGCAAAGCAGTCACGGTTTTCGGATCAGGGAAAACTGAAACCACCAGGTTCATCATGCCAATGGAGCCCAGCGGCGCCCCAATGAGGAAGGCGATCACCAAGACCCACATGTATTGCCGGCTCACAATCCGCACGATGGACCGGGGCTCGGCTCCCAGGACTTTACGCACACTGAATTCCTTCAATTTGCCTTGTACATTGAATGACAGCAGTCCATACAAACCAAGACTGGCCAGTACAATGGCAATGCCCGTGATCAAAATCAGAATGCTGATGTTGCTCTCATTTTCCTGATAGAAGCCATCAAATACATCTTCCTGGTAAACCCGATCAAACGGATCATCCGGAGCGATGGCGTTCCAGGCTGTCCGTGTGAATGCCTCCAGTTCAGCTAATTGCTCCGGACTGGTCTGTACGGTCAGGTAATGGACATGGTCAGGGTTGAGTCCCATGATCATCACGGGATCAACCGGAGAAAAGAAATCGTAGTAGTGAAAGTCTTGCACCACTCCTACCACCGTGCGCTGCATGCTGTCGTAGGTAAATGTCTGTCCGACCGGGTCTTCCCATTCCATGGCTTCCACAAATTGCTGATTGACTACCACGCCACTTTCTTGGTCAAATGCCTGATCCGTCAGCGCTCTACCATCCATGATTCGCAGTCCAAAGGTCTCGAAATAATTTTCCGAAACACGGATTCGACGAACCCCTAATTGCTTGTCGCCACGCTCCAAAGAAACTTTGGTGACTCCTCTTCCAATGAGAAAATCAGATGCTGCATAATTTTCAATGGACGGGTGATTGACTACTTCATTTTTCAGCAGTTCATACTGGGCATTGGTGTTGACATAAACCGACATGGTACCTGAAGGGTCATAGCCCCAATCTTTTTCGCCCAGGTAGATACTTTGCTCTGTCATGATAAAGCAACCGACGATGGTCATGACTGCCAGGAAGAACTGAATCCCCAGCATCACTTTGGAAAATAGGTTCTTCGTCCCAAATTTCTCCTTGCCTTTGAAAATGGTGATGACATCAAATCGTGAAATGTAAAAAGAAGGATAGGCTCCTGAGATGAGTCCGACAACAATCAGCAGTACGGTAAGAAAAATGAACAGTGACTTAGGGTCCACCGTGCGGAACTTAATTTCAATCTCCGGAATCATGTAGTCGAAATAAGGCACCAGCAGAAAGTAAGACAGCAAGATCCCGACAATGAGTGCAAAAAAGCATTGCAGCAGGTTTTCAGTCATAAACTGGTTGATGATTTCCCTCCTGACACTTCCCATGACTTTCCGAAGAGCGATCTCTTTCAATCGCTTTGAAGCGCTGACGACCGAAATGTTCATGAAATTGAAGCAGGCCATGCCCAATAAAAACATGGCAATAATTCCCAACGCAACCCTACCTGCTGGATGGCCCCCGCCCGAGACACCTCCTACAATTCGGTAATTGTTGGTCGATAGATCTTTCAGGGGGAATAATTCAAATTCCCGAATCTTCCACTCGGGATTGCTGCCATGCTGCAGCTCGATGTACTTGTCGAGCGATCCCGCCAGAGCGCTAACCGACTCCCCCTCTTTCATTAGTATGAAGGTAGCATCCGTCATAAAAGCCCAGTCTTTGGTGTCTTCGAACTCCAGGTCTTCAAAGACCTCTATGGACAAGAAGAAATCGGCACCGATACTTGCATTGTAAGGATACTTGTCGAGTACAGCTCCTACTGTGAGCCGCCTAGACTTCTCATTTAAAAACTTGAACTGCAGTTCTTTCCCAACCGGATCCTCGTCTTTAAAGTACTTGATGGCCATGTCTTTGCTAATGACAATCTGACTTTTGGTATACAGTACCTGTTTGTTACCTGCCAGCATCGGGTAATCGAACATTTCAAAAAATTCAGGATCCACGAAGACTGCAAGCTCATCGAAGACGTCCGTATTTTTCTTCACCATGGTATTTCGGTACTCATAGCGAGAGGCGGCCTCCACGATTTCCAGATCGTTCTTCAGGGAGGTTCCCAACAACATGGGCGAGTCACTCCAAAGGTTCTGCTCCCCCTCCTGTTCTACGTAATTGGTAACCTGGTAAATTCGGTCTCCCTTGGTATGGAACGTATCCATATTAATACCCAAATCGATAAAAATGTACATCGACAAGGCAAAGCAGATGGCAATGGCCATCCCGAAAATGTTGATGGAAGAAGAGACGAGGTTTTTCCGAATGCTCCTCATCCCGAGTTTCAGGTAGTTTCTAAATAATGTAAGTTGATTCATTGAGTTGTATTTTGAGTTTGTCCTTTTAATGTTTGACCAGCGGAAAAAACGAAGTACATCCCAGATAAATTTTGCCCTTGCCAGCTTGGGATTGACCTCGATTCTGCGGTCGAATAATTCATAAATGTCCCCTTCAATTTCTTCCAGGTAGCTGGGGTTGCAGTACCATTTCAGAAATCGATACGCCCAATTTGGTGGTTGGACGTTCATGACGAGAATTGATACGTGATATTTGGAATTTGCTTGTAGAGTGCGGTGCGTACTTCAATGACCTGATCCAGGGAGAGCTTCCCAACTTTGGTTAAGGTAAAAAGTCGCTTCCTTCTTCCTCCTCGTTCGTTCGTGGATCCTCCCATTCTGGATTTCAATAGTCCTTTCTCTTCCAGTCTCCGAAGTACCGCATGGATGGCACTGATATTCAGGTCCCTACCGGTTTTCTCCCGGAGTTCATCCATCACCGCAACTCCGTAAGCTTCATCATAAAGCGAGCCCACAGTCAATAACACCAATTCTTCTAATTCACCTAGATGTGCACCTTTCATAGATCTTCGTATTTGTTGTACAATACGTGAAAGTAATATATTAGTTGTATAAAAAGTGAAACAAATAGAGAAAATAAAACCACTTGATTGTTCAAGTGGCTCCATTCATTGCATCATTTTATTGGAAAATAGATATCTGTAATCAAATCTTTTTCCGGAGTGTTTTGGGGATCATTCAGGTAGATTTCAAATGGATGAATGCCTTTCTTCGGCTTGAATTCTTTGTTGCGATGCATGGAATACAAGGTAGACCAGGCATTGCCCAGGTGCTGGTACCTGCCAACATGCCTCAGTACATAGCAATCAGTGGCCTCAATCGCTCCGCTGGTGAACCCTTCGGGCACCTCTCCCAGGCCTTCCTTCACAATCAAGCAGGCCGTATAAGAGACCTTATTCTTGGGAAGGTCCCACTTATGATAGATGGTGGCTGCCTGTATTTCTTCGGGCTTGTACTTTTCAGCAATTCCATGGAGCTTTCCGAAGTCTGCTTGCATGCTTGTACCCATCTCATCGATGCCGCAATCCGTTTTAATGCCGACCCAGCTTCCTCCGCCAAACGATTTATTCCCTACAAATTCGAGCTTAGAGGGCACTTCGCTTTCTTCGACATATACCTTAAGCATGTCAAGTCCTCGTTCGTAATCGGCACCCACGAAGGCTTCCATCATTCCTTTCATGAAGAACATGAAAAAAGGCAGGCTGCTGTCCATTACCCAGGTAACCTTTGTCGCATTCCCTTCCTGCGATAGTGTAAAATTTGTCTTAGCAGTGGACTTCCAGGGTTTGATGAAGTTGAGATCGTAATCGATGTATTCATTTTCCCGCTCTTGCACGATCTTCATGTTTCCGGAACCTGTGCGGTTTCCCTCCCATTCATAAGATTTAGCATCTTCTGCTACGGTCACTTTTGCTTCAGGCTCCATACAGAGCCAAGGCGACCAGGGCCTCCAATCGTTAAAATCACTAATTACTTTGTAAACATTTTCTGAGGGCGCATTGATGTTAATGGACCGCTCGATGTGCATTTTTGGCATGATGAGTTGAGTTAAGTTTGATATACTAAAGCTATTAAAAATTGATAACAACTTAAATGACTCTCCACCTACTTTTCATCACATTGGATGGTTATTTTCGCCAATGCTGTAAAGGCTTTAAATTCGGTCCTGACTGACACCACCCGATGAAGATACTTCTTTCCATTTTGGCAGCGATCTCCTGGTTTAGCCTGTTCTGTCAGGTGGATAGTGTACGAATGAAAGAGAACGAAATTCTGATTATTTCGGATTCGTTGTTCGTTGCCAAACAAGATACCATCTTGCTGCTTCCCAGAGGTACCAAATATCAGTTTGCCAACAATAGGTACGTCGTCAATAAGAAGTTTTATAACAACATCTATTCCAAAGCTCAGAAGAATCGGATCACCAAAGAGCTATATAATCTGTTGGTGACGGAACGTCCACCACAGGAACCGCAAAAAACGTCAAAGCCGGTTCGAAGTGAATCATTTTACGAGGCTTTTAAGAATAAAACCATTCGCTCCATTGAATTTTATTCGGTCGATATCTTGGATGGCAATGTGAATGACACCACGAAAAAAGCACGCTCAAGCCTGTCACGACTAAGCAACAAATTGCACAACGACACCCGACAACAAATCATCCGAAACTATTTACTATTCAAACCCGGAGACCGAGTAGATCCTTTTGCAATAGCAGATACAGAACGTATTGTAAGAGCGCTCTCCTACATCGAAGATGTACGTATCAAACTGGTGGTCAACCCTGATGACCTGAACACTGCGGACGCCATCATCATTTACAAGGATCGATTTCCCTGGAATCTGAATTTTAGTCTGGATAGCGATCGGGCATTCGAACTGGGCTTTACCAACCGGAATGTGCTGGGAACCGGGCAGGAATTTGGCGTGGGCTACTTTTACAGCCGCACGGATGAACCCAACCATGGGTACGATCTGCAATACACGGTAAGAGGAATTCAAAACGACCCCATCGATGGCACCATCTACACTTCGGATAACTACCTTGGCAGGCGAACTGGAATCAGCTTCAGGAGGGATTTTGTCTCTCCGGAAATCAAGTACTACGGAGAGGTAGCTCTGGAAACCGAGCGGGTGAACCAGGACCTCGTATTCGCAGATTCCTTGTATGAGGAGAATTTCCCGGTCTCCCGAAACAGCTATGACGTGTGGGCTGGTCGTTCATTCCAGGTTGGCAAGCGAAGTGCCGTCAATTTAGCAGCCCGATTAAATCATGATGACTACCTCAGTCGTCCGGAAGTCCAATTGGACAGTAACGAGATCTATCACGATCACCACTTATTGTTGGGTGCGCTTTCCTTCAATAAGATTACCTTCCTTAAAGCAAGGAACATCTTAGCTTTTAACATCACGGAGGATATTCCGGAAGGGTATTTGTTCTCGGTACTTTATGGCCGGGATTGGAATGAGTTTGATCCACGGACCTACCGCGGTGTTCGCGCCAACTACTCCAACTATACCAGGCTAGGTTACATCACCCTGAATCTTGAAGCAGGATTTTTCCGTAACCAGGGGAAAACACGCAATGAAGTCATCGAGTTGCAGTCGGGGTACTTCACGCCACTGTTTTCGTTGGGAAATGCGACGTCCAGGCTGTTTACCAGATTCTACTATTTCGAAGGGAATGATTTGTCCATTCCACAATCGCAGTCGCTGGAAGGCATCAACCGGATTCGAAACATTGAAGGCCGGCAGATTCGTGGCAACAGGGTATTGACCATGGCGAACGAATTGGTTATTTACCAGCCCTGGTATTACTATGGGTTTCGGTTTGCCACCTATGCTCATGCTGGTATTGGGGCAGTAGAAGAAACAAGAAGCACTGAGCCGTATCAGGAGACTTACTACAATTTTGGAGGCGGGATTAGGATTCGGAATGAGAGTCTGGTCTTTGACACCTTCGAATTTCGGTTCTCTCTGTACCCTAATCCGCCTTTGGAGGGAAACGTATTTACATTCAATATCAGCCTTATTTCACAGACTTTCTTTCGAAGCCCAAACATTCGGAAACCGAGAATAGTTGGTATCAATTGATGTTGAAGGTCGCCTGGTCAGAAATTTACAACCATCCCCTACCCGAGGGACACCGCTTCCCAATGGAGAAGTATGACTTGCTCCCAAGGCAATTGCTCCATGAAGGAACCATCGAACAAGAAAACATATTCCGCCCCAGGAAACTGACCGAAGCAGAGATCTTGTCGGTCCATACAAGCTCCTACTGGCAAAAGTTGGTCAAGCTTGATTTTACCCGGCAGGAAGAACGAAGAAGCGGGTTTCCCATCACTGCTCAGCTTGTTGAACGTGAAGTAACCATCAATGCCGGGACCATCCAATGCGCCGAGTTTGCACTTGTGCATGGCATCGCCATGAATATTGCTGGTGGCACCCATCATGCTTTTACGGACCGTGCGGAAGGTTTTTGCCTGCTGAATGACATCGCTATCGCGGCTCAGTATCTACTTGATCTCCGGAAGGCATCCCAGGTTTTGGTGGTGGATCTGGATGTACACCAAGGCAACGGCACCGCAGAAATTTTCAAGAATGAAACCCGAGTCTTTACTTTCAGCATGCACGGGGCACACAATTATCCACTTCAAAAAGAAACGTCAGATTTAGATGTGCCTTTGAAAGATGGCACCACGGATGCTGAATATTTACACAAACTGGACCTCCACCTCAAAAGCTTACTGGATACGGTAAACCCCGACTTTATCTTTTTCCAATCGGGCGTAGATGTACTCGCTACCGACAAACTGGGAAGGTTGGGATTGAGTATTGATGGCTGCAAATCGAGAGATCAGCTGGTGATTCAGGAGGCAAAAAAAGCTGGAATACCACTGGTTGCCTCCATGGGAGGCGGCTACTCAAAAGAAATTAAGGACATCCTGGAGGCACATGCCAATACATACCGAACTGCGCAAGAGATATTCTTTTGAACAAAGGAGGAACTGGGGAGTTCATTTTCCATGAATAAGATCAAGAAACCAATCATTTTTGCGAGTGTTCTTGTACTGGCTTATACCCTGGCTTCTCAGCTCAATATTCCGTATACCCTCATTTTTATACTCTTCTTGTTGGCAAATGCAGCCTTTATCTGGATGGTCGTTAAGATCCTCAAAAGCGGAGAACCTTCCGATAAATCATTTGACGACTATTTCTACGAAGATCGTGAAGATTTGAGAAGGTCGGGTTAGGAGCGTCCCTGATGGGGCTTGGATTCCCAATTTCCGAAGATCCAGTTTCCTGCTTCTTCACGATCGTCGGAAATAAAGAAGTCCTCCACCGCATCCATCACATCATACCGATGCAGTTTGTAGGAGTTGGAAGAGTCCAGTTTGGGGAAGGCATCGTCGAGAAATTTCGTGTCAATTCCAAAGATCTTGTAAAAGTCCTCGTACTCTTTTCTCGAAATATATCCATCTCGATTTTGATCAAAGAAATCAAACATGAAGTTGAAGACGATCTCTTTGTACTCCACCAGCATATCTTCCGGCATTACCTCGAGGTCAAAAAAGGATAACCATTCCTTCTTCGTAATCTCTTGTTTATCTGCTGGAGCGATGTCCTTGACCAGGGCGTGAAAGAATCGGGTCGCCTTATCGGTAATGCGCTTGTGTTCTTTGCTTCCCTCTTCGTATTTCATCATTTCACGAACTTCTTCTGCCATTTCAGAGAAATCGTCCATTTGGATGGAGCCATTTCCATTCAAATCCATGATGTCAAAAAAGTAGGTGAGTTTTTCCTTTTGAAATGCGGTGGCCATCGGTTTATATTCTCAATACAAAATCAAAGCTACAAAACAAGGAATACTTTGGAACTAATTCGCAGCGATTTAGACGGATGCCATCGAGACAACTACGAAATCTACAAGAGGTCCAGCTACCTCAGGTGACGCTCCCAACTGTTCGCCAGGCGTTCGCGCTTAATGCGATCCACTACTTCCTCATCTTCAAAAAGAGGATGAAACTGACCTCTTGAGGTAAAGTGCCAATTCCCACATTCATCACATTGATAGATTGTCTTAGGACCCTCCTGCCCTTGATAGTGGTTTACGATATGATTCTGGATCAGTGCCTCCTCTGCAATCGCTTCGGTCTCAAAGCATCGCTTACCGGTCCTACAGGTCATCATTCTTCCGCAATTTCCTCACCGCGCGCTTTCCAATCGGAAAACCCACCGGTGTAATCATAAATCACCTCAAAGCCAGATTCCAGCAGTAATGCTGCTGCACGACCGCTTCTTCCGCCTTTTGCGCAGTGTATGATGATGGGTTCATCTTTATCATACGCCTCCATCTTCTCGAGAAAATCATCCTGCAAGTAGTCAATATTGATCGTCACACCGGCAATATGACCTGAAGCATATTCCTTATTTGTTCTGATATCTATCACCGTTATTCCCTCTTTTTGCAGCACTTTTAGTTTTTCTGCTGAAATGTTGATACTTTTTGCCTGCTGGCATGCCAGCAATACCATGGAAAGAGCCAAAGAGCAAACTATACGAATCATCGCGTCAAATTAATTGTTAAACGAAAAAAAACCTGATAACCATAAGGTTAGTTAACATTAGTAAAATAAACACGCTTATAAATGTGTTCTATTCAGGAGGTAAATATCGTATGAGGCTAGCTATAAGTAAACAAGTAATTCAACACTGCTTTCTTTTTTTCGGAGCATGCTTACTATCGATTCAGACGTTTGCTCAAGACGATACCGCTGGGCGTCTGGATGAAAAAATTGATGAGTTGACCTATGCATGGGACCTGGAAGCTGACAAGCTTTCTTCCTATGAAGGCCTGCAGAATCTATGTGCAGACCAAGCGTACAGAAAGGAGATCTTTAAGCTACTAGAAGACATCCATCACTATGACACAGTGTTATATGGTGTTTTACTGAAACTCTCTCACAGCAGTAAAGATCGTGAGATCAACAAGACACTGAAAGAGATCAAGAGGTTTGAGGAACAATACGATACTAAGAGCTTTATCCATTACATGAGGGAAGAATGTGTCACCATGCTGGAGATTGAAAAAAATGCTGAAGATTCGCGCAATGAAGTTGGGTACAGCTCCTATTCCAGTCAGGTGTACATGTTGGAGACGGAATTAGTTAAGTATGTTAAACACATCACCAAGCGAGTCGATAAGATCAGGGAGCATGTCCATCATTTGAGTGGGCATTATCGAAACTAAGGAAGTACTTCGAAGTACTGAAATTCATTTTTAGGGTGCAGTAGTAATCATTATTTTGCAGGATAATCCTTGCTGAATGGAATACTATATCATCATTGCTGCCTCCCTTATCATCATTCTCTCCTATTTGTTTAATGTAGTTTCCAGCAAATGGAACATCCCATCAGTCTTACTGCTGATTGTCCTTGGGATTCTCTTTAGAGAGCTCATCGGTGTCATAGGTGTTGAAAAGAACACGATTCTTGACGTATTTTCTCAAATAAAAATCCTGGAAGTGTTAGGCACGCTAGGGCTAATTCTTATTGTGCTGGAGGCTGCGCTGGAGCTTAAATTAGAACAAGGGAAGCTTCCCTTGATCATGAGGTCCTTTGTGATCGCTCTACTGGGTTTACTGGTTGGGATCTTTGGAATCGGAGGTATCTTTTTCTACGCTTTTGAAATGGAATGGATGATTGCACTACTCTATGCTACCCCATTATCGATTTTGAGCAGTGCCATTGTTATTCCATCCGTTGCCAACCTGAATGAGCATGATGAAGAGTTTCATATCTATGAAAGTACATTTTCTGATATTCTGGGAATTATGGCTTTCTACTTTATCATACAGTTTGCTGCGCCGGTGAATAAAGTGTTGGTACTTGGGGACTTTAGCGTCAACTTGATTATCACGATCGCTACTTCTATCCTTTTAAGCTACCTGCTCATTTACATTTTTCAGAATTTGGAGACGAAGGTGAAGCTCTTTCTGATGATCGCTGTACTCTTTCTCTTATTCAGCGTTGGAAAACTCATGCACTTGTCTTCACTGTTAGTCATTCTGATCTTTGGGCTGGTACTGAATAATCATAAACTGTTTTTTACAGGCAGACTTAGAAAGTATGTAAAACCCATCGCCATAGAGAATATTTACGAGACGTTTTTGATGATTACGATAGAGTCTGCATTCGTCATCCGTACCTTCTTTTTTGTGATCTTCGGCTTCTCTATTTCCCTGACCACCTTGATAGACGTTAATGTTGCCATGGTAAGTGTCGGGGTCTTGCTCTTGATCTATGTGTCCAGGTATTTAATCTTCTTCCCGTTTAAGCAGGAAAACATTAAGCGGGCTGTTTCTATCGCTCCTCGCGGCCTCATTACGTTATTACTCTTTTATTCTATTCCTGCTGAACTACAATCCACACAATTCAAGTCCGGAATTTTACTTTTTGTCATTATCATTACGAGCATCATAATGACCTCGGGATTAATGAGTGCTAAGGAGGTAGAATCTTCTAATGATGTCGAGCAGTAATCTAAAAGCAAGAAAATGAATAGTTCAGCTTCATTGGCCCAACAAGGAAAAATCAATGAGAACGCCAGCATCAAAGACAGGCACTCGATCATCATTCAGCAACCAATTGACCATGTGTGGTCGCTGATCACAGACATCTCTCGATGGACAGAGTGGAACGCGAACATCTCGAACGTTAGCATCGACGGAACTATCGCAGCGGGTACCTCATTTAAATTTAGAATTGGCAGAATGATGACCCACTCTCAAATACAGCTGTTTGAGGCTCCGCATAGTTTTAGCTGGACCGGAAAAAATGCGTTAGTCAAGAGAATTTACACATGGAGCCTCGAAAAAGATGATGATCAAACCATCATCACGGTTGCGACTTCGCTACAGGGTGTATTTACCGTATTGATTGAAAACCACCGAAGTGTCTACAATGAGTTGATCAACTGGCTGGAGTCTTTAAAGATAAAAGCCGAAGAAGGACCCCTTTAGTTTCCTTCTTCTTTGGGTTTAGTGAGATCTCTTAATTGTTGCTGTACTACCTGAAAACCAGGGAACATCTCTAAGACTTCGAGATACATCGTCTTAGCCACCTCTGTATTTCCTTTGAACTCTTCTATCATTGCCTTAATTCGATGTGCGGACACGTCTAAGGGAACATCCTGACCTTGTCGATCCGTTGTCGGAAAGACAATAAAAGACTCCTTGGATCCAGGATTTTCTATGATGATATCAAGCGAAGTGTTTGCTTCCGCATAACGCTGAAGCTCGAACTGAAGAAAAGCAACTTTGTACAAGATATTAATGTCCTGATTGTTCAGGTAAATTTTTTCATAATAAGAAAGCGCTCTGTCTTTTGCCCCTAATTTTTCCAAACTTGTGGCGGCAATCTCCCCTGCAAATAAATCATTCGGATCGATCCTCAAGGCCTGCTGAGCGGCCAGCGCTGCCGAGGCGTTCTCATTGTACTGCAAATAGGATAAGGCGAGGGAATCGTATAAGGCCACATTTCCCGGGTTTTCTGCCAGAAGATTGTATAACGCCATGCGCGCTACCAAATGATCATTAAAAATGTTAGCAGTGTTATAAATGAATGACTGTTTTCTCAATTCCCAAGGGATGGAATCTCCTGGTGCAACTTCAACACTTTGGGCAGAGGAAGTGTACGCCACCACACAAACCAACAGCGTAACAATAATTTTCTTCATAGGAGTTTATATTAAAAGAGCGCAAACATACTTATTTGTCTGGTGAGGGCGAAATCATTTTTTTACTGACGGTTAATCCCTTCTGCTTACCCAGTTTAAGCATTAGCTGGTAAGCCTCCGACTCATTATTATTGATTACTCCATCCAGAATCGCCTCCTTAATGTCGGACTTGAGATCTCCAACAATCCGGGAAGGCTCTATTCCGAAGGTCTTGATGATTAACTCACCTGAAATTGGGGGGTTAAAGTTCATTATTCGATCTCGCTCTTCAACCTCCTTAATTTTGTTCTCTACCCGAACAAAATTTGACTGATACTTTTTGACTTTCTCGGGGTTCTTGGAAGTGACATCCGCTTTGCATAAAGTCATCAGGTCTCCTACATCATTTCCTGCTTCAAAAACCATTCTTCTTACTGCCGAGTCGGTCACTTTGTTGTTTACCAGCGCGATCGGTCTGAGATGAAGTCGAACAAGCTTTTGGACATACCGCATTCGTTCATCCATTGGCAATTTCAGCCGCTTAAAGATCTTAGGTACCCACTTGGACCCAAGCTCCTCGTGCCCATGAAAGGTCCATCCTACCTTCGTATTGAACCGCTGTGTAGCTGGTTTCGCAATATCATGAAGGATGGCTGCCCATCGCAACCACAAGTCATCAGTCATCCGGGCTATATTATCCAGTACTTCGAGGGTATGATAGAAGTTATCCTTATGCGTTTTTCCATTGATCTTTTCCACCCCTTGCAGCTTTACCATCTCTGGAAAAATAAAACGGAGTAGTCCACTGTGAAACAGCAACTTAAAGCCATATGAAGGCTTTTCGGAAAGAATGATTTTGTTCAGTTCAGAGGTAATGCGCTCAGCAGAAACAATTTTGATTCGTTCAGCATATTGGATGATCCCCTCAAACGAATCTGCCTCGATATCAAAATGAAGTTGAGTAGCGAAACGTATGGCCCGCATCATTCTAAGCGGATCATCTGAAAAAGTAACTCCTGGCTCCAACGGCGTCCGAATCATCATGGCGCGTAGGTCCTCAAGTCCATCGAAAGGGTCAATCAACTCACCATAGTTAGATTCGTTGAGGCTGATAGCAAGCGCATTGATGGTAAAATCACGTCGATTTTGATCATCTTCCAATGTACCATCTTCCACAAGTGGTTTGCGGGAATCCTCTCGGTAGGATTCTCTTCTAGCCCCTACAAATTCATACTCATACCCTTCAAAATGGATCGATGCCGTTCCAAAGTTCTTGAAAACTGTGAGGCTGGCACCCTTACCCATTAAATTGGCAACTTCCTTCGCCAGTTTAATGCCGCTCCCCACACAAACAAAATCAATGTCCTTACTTGGTCGTTTCAATACAAGATCGCGAACATACCCACCAACTACATAACTTTCCAGTTGGGCAGATGCTGAGGCCTGCTTTACGATCTCAAAAATCCGAGCTCTCGATAGTTCAACCGCATAATTTCTCGACATAATGCAAAAATAGAGAAGCTAAAATGGCTTACAACACTTCATTGAATTTTCAATGAAACATGAATGGAATAGATTTGTCTCAATGACCAACGAAGAAGCCAAACAGAAAATCACAGCACTCACGGAGGCGCTTAATCATCACAATTACCTTTATTACCAAGCAAGTGCGCCGGAGATTTCGGACTATGAGTTTGACCTGAAATTGAAAGAGCTGGAATATCTGGAAGAAGCTTATCCTCAACTAAAACTTGCACATTCCCCAACTTCCAGAGTGGGTGGTGACATTACCAAGGACTTTGAAACCATTGTACATAAGCATCGGATGTTATCCCTCGGTAATACCTATTCAAGGGAAGAGTTGGCAGATTTTGACGGAAGGGTTCAGCGTGGTTTAGGCACTAGTGACTATGAATACATCTGTGAACTAAAGTTTGACGGAGTAGCGATTAGCTTACGATATGAGAATGGGGTTTTAGATAAAGGAATTACCCGAGGCGACGGCACGAAGGGTGACGACATCACCACAAATATCAAAACAGTACGCACGATCCCATTGAAAATTAATGGAGAAGCTCCGGTAAGCTCTTTTGAGGCAAGAGGTGAAGTATTTATGCCAAAGGAAGCGTTTGTCCGACTTAATAAAAAGCGAGCACTAGACGGAGAAGCCTTACTAGCTAACCCAAGAAACACCACCTCAGGCACTCTTAAGATGCAGGATTCCAAGGTGGTAGCCGAAAGAAAATTAGACTGCTATATCTACAGTTATTTGGATGACGTCGGTTCTTTTCAGACACATGAAAAAGCACTGGAATTTCTTAAGGAAGCAGGTTTTAATGTTTCCGAGACCTATAAAAAATGCAAAAGCCTGGAAGAAGTATTGGAATACATTAACTATTGGGACCAGAAAAGGCATGAATTGAGCGTAGAGACCGATGGAATCGTAATCAAAGTCAACAGTTTAAGTCAGCAAGATGAATTAGGATTTACAGCGAAAACTCCCCGATGGGCTATTTCTTATAAGTTCAAGGCTGAATCAGCCATCACAAAGCTTAGAGACATTACCTACCAGGTCGGTAGAACTGGTGCGATTACTCCCGTCGCTGAGCTTGAACCTGTATTCCTGGCGGGCACTACCGTGAAGCGTGCATCGCTACATAATGCCAATGAAATCGAACGGCTGGATGTAAGAACTGGCGATATGGTTTCTGTGGAAAAGGGGGGTGAAATTATTCCCAAAATTACCGGCGTCCTTAACGACGGGCGTGCTCCTGATTCTGCACCTCACCAATACATCGAATGTTGCCCTGAGTGCGGAACACTTCTGATACGAAAGGATGGTGAAGCACAGCACTATTGTCCAAATAAAGAGACCTGTCCCCCGCAGGTTCAAGGTAGGATCGAGCATTTTATTTCAAGAAATGCAATGAACATCGAATCCCTTGGCCCCAGAACCATTCGTGGATTCCTTTCAAAAGGCTTGATTGAAGATCTTTCAGACTTATTTTTTCTAAAATTTGAAGACATTAACAATCTCCAATTCGAAGAGTTAGATGTTGATTCCGGAGATTCAATCAAAAGGTCCATCAAACAAAAGACAGCAAATAATATGATTGAATCTATTGAAGCTTCGAAGAGTCAACCGTTTGAGCGGGTGCTTTTTGGCCTGGGTATACGATATGTTGGTAAAACAGTAGCCGAGAAACTTGCTCTTTCTTTCATTACCATCGATAATTTGATCAATGCTTCTAAGGAAGAAATTGAAGGAGTTCACGAAATTGGGGAACGAATTGCCGAAAGTCTCGTTGCCTATTTCAGCGAACCTTCGAACCTAGCCATGATCGAAAATCTCAAGAAGGCTGGCCTTAGGTTTGAAGTCGATCAAAAGGAATCGGCTAGTGATCGATTTGCGGGGCTCACTTTTGTAGTTTCAGGTGTTTTTGCCAGCTTTGACCGGGAAGGGTTAAAAAGCTTAATCAAAGAACATGGAGGAAAGGTTTCCAGTAGTATTACTTCAAAAACCAATTATCTCGTGGCTGGAGAAAATATGGGACCTGCGAAAAAAGAAAAAGCTGACTCTCTCGGCATTGCTATTTTAACCGAATCGTCCTTTAGAGAACTTTTAACGAATGATTAAGAATTTTTTCATAAACAACCGAATCAAGAAAAGCAAAAAGACCGAAGCACACGACACTTACGAAAAGGCTGAACGCCTTGGGATTCTCTTCAACGCGGATGAATTTGGGCCAGCAACCATTCATGAGGCACAGATGGCATTGGAAAATGACCGAAAATTTGTGTCAAAACTGGGTTTCACCAATGTGATTCCTAAGGACCTGACCCAACTAGAAGAATCCGCCTTCACACGTAAGGACATCTCACCCACAGGCTCCATTCGAAAAACAAGCGTCACGAAGTTCATTGAAAAACCTTTTGATTTTCTGATCTCGCTTGACACTTCATCGGACATCAATTACAAGTATGTGTTAGCTTCTAGTAATGCAATTTGTAAAGTCGGCTTCCAAGCCAATGACTATGAAAATTTGCTTACCATGTTCATGAAGCCCTCTGCAGATAAAAATAAATGCGTTAAAGATTTAATTTCGTATCTAAAGAAAATCTAAATGCAGGAACTCAGAGGTGTTGGGGTGGCGTTGGCGACTCCGCTAAATAAGGACTATTCGATTGATTATGCCTCGCTGGGAAAACTGATCGATCATATTGTGAATGGAGGAGTGGACTATTTGGTGGTGATGGGCACTACTGCAGAGGCGCCGGTATTTTCGTGGAACGAAAAATTAAAAGTTCTTGAGTTTGTATTTGAGAAAACTTCAGAAAAAGTACCAATTGTCTTTGGCCATGGGGGTAATCACACCTTTAATCTTATCGAGCGGACAAAGGATCTCAAAGATTATCCACTAGCAGCAATTCTGTCCGCAAGCCCCTATTACAGCAGACCTTCTCAGCAGGGCATCATAAGGCACTATGAGATGCTGGGAGAGGCATTTCCTCATCCAATTGTCTTATACAATGTACCTTCAAGAACGGCATCCAATATGGAAGCAGATACCACCTTGAAATTGGCACGTCATGCAAACATCATTGGAATCAAGGAAGCCTCGGTCGACATGGCTCAGTGCAAGCAGATCATTGATCAAAAGCCGGATGAATTTTTATTCTTATCGGGGAATGACCATACCACTTTTGATCTTCTGAAAATGGGAGGCCAGGGAGTAATTAGTGTGCTTGCTAACTTAATGCCTTCGGAATTCAAGAGCTTGGTGGATGATTTACTATCAAATCAATCGGAAGTACTTCACGACCCACTGATTGAAGCTTACGAACTTTCTTCTTTAGAAGGAAATCCATCTTCCCTCAAAGCGGGACTGGAAGCAGCAGGGATCTGTGATCGAATAGTTAAACCGCCCCTATTTGACGGCTCTGATGAGCTTGTAGAAAAGTGGAAAAAATACCTGAAGATTAATTGATAACGCGAAGATTCAAATTTCAACCTCGTTCGCAAAAAAGGTTGGAAAATAAAAAAGGGAACCTAACGGCTCCCTCTTTATTATGTCTAAAATATTTTACTTAACCTTATCTACAATGGCCTTGAAAGCCTTAGGTTCGTTCATTGCCAAATCAGCCAAAGCTTTTCTATTGATTTCTATTCCTGCGGCTGCAAGCTTGCCCATAAATTGGGAGTAAGACAAGCCATGCTCCCGAGCACCAGCATTGATCCGTTGAATCCAAAGTGCCCTGAATTCTCTTTTCTTTGCTTTTCTATCCCTGTAAGCGTAAGTCCAACCTTTTTCTACGGCATTCTTCGATACCGTCCACACATTCTTTCTTCTGCCAAAATAACCTTTGGCATTTTTCATCATTTTTTTTCGCTTCGCTCTGGAAGCCACATGATTTACTGATCTCATTTTGTTTGATTTTTGACGATTGGTGATCCTATAACTTTAGGATTCTTTCAACCAATAATCGGGTTTAACATTTGTAACCTGGGCCCTTGACCCACATGCTTAATTTAAAGATTTAATAAAGCTTTGATGTTTTTCTCATCGGCCTTATCCACAACAGTGAAATGACGAAGGTTTCTTTTTTGCTTCGTCTCTTTCTTTGTCAAGATGTGGTTCTTAAACGCATGCTTTCTTTTAATTTTTCCAGATCCCGTAAGCTTAAATCGCTTCTTAGCACTGGAATTTGTTTTTAATTTCGACATCTATCTAAGCTAACTTTTACTTGAGTCAATCTTTATTTTTTCGTCACTTTTGGTGCGATGAATAAATTCATACGTTTTCCTTCCATTTTTGGAAGCTGTTCTACCTTTCCAAATTCCTCCAACGCCTGCGCAAACTTTAAAAGCAGAATTTCTCCTCTGTCCTTGAAGACGATGGTTCGACCATAAAAGTGTACGTACGCTTTTACTTTAGCACCATCACTCAGAAACTTCTTCGCATGATTCAACTTAAAGTTGAAATCATGATCGTCTGTATTTGGGCCAAAGCGAATTTCCTTGACAACCGTCTTCTGTGCTTTCGCTTTAATCTCTTTCTGCTTTTTCTTCTGCTCGTACTTAAACTTGGAATAGTCGATTACCTTACAGACCGGTGGGTCCGCCTTTGGTGATATTTCAACCAAATCTAAACTCTGCTCTTCCGCGATTTTCAGTGCCTGACTTAGCGGATACACATCCACATTCACATTGTCTCCAACTACTCTTACCCTTGGTGCTGTTATTTTGCCATTTACCTTATACGGCTCTTCCTGTCTTACTCTTGAAGGGCCTCTCTTTCTTAGTTTAGCGATCTTACTCCTTTGTTTTTGTTGAACATTCGAAAATAGTGCGCAAATATCGGCATTATTTGCAGCATAACAAAGATTAGCCGACTTGTTCGCTTACTTTACCTTGGAAAAAAGTAACAAATTCAGATAATTCCATTGATCCTTTGTCTCCCTCACCGTGTTGGCGAACCGAAACTTCTCTACTTTCTTGCTCTTTCTCACCTACGACTAACATATATGGAATCTTTTTTACTTCGGCATCTCGTATCTTTTTACCAATCTTCTCATCTCTTTCATCAATAAATCCACTAATGTCATGTTCCTGCATTTGCAGGAAAACGTCTTTTGCGTATTCATGATACTTTTCTGAAATGGGCAATATTGCTATTTGCTCAGGGGCTAGCCAAAGAGGAAACTCACCTGCGCAGTTTTCTATTAGAATAGCGATAAAGCGCTCCATTGATCCGAAAGGCGCCCTATGAATCATAACGGGACGATGTTTTTGATTGTCATTACCTACATACTCAAGTTCGAATCGATCCGGCAGGCTATAATCCACCTGTATCGTTCCAAGCTGCCATTTTCTTCCAATGGCATCCTTGACCATAAAGTCCAACTTAGGACCATAAAATGCGGCCTCACCGTACTCCACCACAGTCACTAACTGTTTCTCATCTGCAACTTCCTGAATTTCGCGTTCAGCTCGCTCCCAGTCCTCTTCCCTGCCAATGTATTTTTCAGGGTTGTTTGGGTCTCGTAAGGACACTTGCGCGGTGAATTCTGCAAAACCTAGCGAACGAAAGACGTAGAGCACTAAATCAATTACTTTGGCGAACTCTTCCTTCACCTGATCATGACGGCAGAAAATATGCGCATCATCCTGCGTAAAACCCCTTACCCTCGTTAGGCCATGTAACTCGCCACTCTGCTCATATCGATAGACTGTGCCAAACTCCGCATATCGAATGGGAAGATCTTTGTAAGACCTGGGCTTGGATTTGTAGATTTCACAATGATGTGGGCAATTCATTGGTTTGAGAAGAAACTCTTCATCTTCCGCTGGTGTGTGAATGGGTTGAAATGAATCTTCTCCATATTTTGCATAATGGCCAGAAGTAACGTAAAGTTCTTTAGCTCCAATATGTGGAGAAATAACCTGCTCATACCCAGCTTTGAGTTGGGCTTTTTTCAGAAAGTTTTCGAGCCGTTCTCTTAGTACTGCCCCTTTAGGCAACCATAAGGGCAGCCCCTTACCTACCCTCTCAGAAAAGGAGAACAATTCAAGTTCTCTTCCAATCTTTCTATGATCGCGGAGCTTCGCTTGCTCAAGAAGTTCCAAATATTCTTTTAGTTCTTTTTGCTTCGGAAATGTAATGGCATACAATCTCGTGAGCTGTTTACGATTTTCATCTCCTCTCCAATAAGCGCCTGCCACATTTAGAACTTTTGCTGCTTTTATAAATCCCGTATGTGGAATATGTGGCCCACGGCACAAATCTGTAAAATTCCCTTGCGTATAAAAGGTGATCTGACCATCTTCCAGGTCATTGAGTAGCTCAAGTTTATACTCATCCCCTTTACCTTCATAATATGCTCGTGCATCGGCCTTGGATATTTCTTTTCTAACGTACTCATTTTTCTCACGCGCCAATTCCAACATCTTATCTTCAATCACCTTCAGGTTATCCGAATCAAAAGATTGCGCTCCAAAATCAACATCGTAGTAAAAACCATTTTCAATGGGGGGTCCGATTCCAAGCTTTACCCCAGGATATAGCGCCTCTAATGCTTCCGCCAGCAAATGGGCTGAGGAGTGCCACATGGTATTCTTTCCCTCATCATCATTCCAGGTAAGCAATTGCAGTTGGACATCCCGCTCTAGAGGTCGAAAAGAATCTCTAACTTCTCCGTCGACCTTGGCCGCCAGTACATTTCTAGCTAGTCCTTCACTTATGCTTTGTGCTACTTCTAAAGGAGTGATTCCTCTATCGTATGCTCTCTTTGAACCATCAGGTAAGGTTACCGTGATTTGATCACTCATTCGTTATTAATCTTTTTTGACTCTAATTGTAATAAAGGAAGTCTACTTTCCTCAAATTTTTGGCGCTGCAAATATGCGATTTTTCCCTGGATCAATTGTATTCGATCCTGAATTACAGTATCTGATGAATCAAGTGCATAAGCTTGTTCATAAAACCTTAATGAGCTGGAAAGCCAACCTTTTCGCTCAAGTAAATGGGCTTTTCGAGTAATCGCTAAAATTTCCGAGGGACTTTCTACCAGAATAGTATCCAAATACATAATAGCTGAATCGAGAAGTTGATCCTTTTCACAGAGTGAAGCCAACCGATAGGCTACCTCTTTCTGATGTGCGTACGGTTTGAGTAAGCTCCGGGAAAGACCATGGAAGCCATTCGATTCATAAAAGGTTGCCAGCTCCAACGCCAAGGGTTGATTGGTCGGTTGGGACTTTTGCCACTGATCCAACACACTTAAGCCCCTTTCTACGTAACCCGATGATACTAACGTCTTACCATAGGTCGGCATCATTTTACTGGAGGGATCCTGCTTCCATACCTTGCTCATTTGATATATTGCTAATAGTGTGTCGGTCAATGCCAAGTATTGACTCGCTACAAATTCATTTGCAGTAGGTCCATCACTGTTAGCCAAGAAGGTTCTCATCTCTCTGATGGCCTTTTTACGCTCATCTAAGAGCACATAGCCCTGAATCAATGACTTCCTGAACTCATCGATTGGATAGGTGGCTTCCCATTCGTTAATTAGTAGCACGACCTGCTCATATTGTCGATTTTGCGAGTAGTAGTTTAAATACTTGGCTAGCAATTCTTGCGACATTCCATTAATCTTCTTCCAATGATCAAGTGCCGCAATGCACGATATAGGCCATTCGAGCTTCTCGCAATAGAATAGATATTTACTAAGAACTTCCTTCTTATTCGGACTTTCTTCTAATTGTTTTCCAACATGTAGAAAGGCTTGTTGGTAGAAATCAGATTGAAAATCCGGACTTACAATCTCTGTAGACTGATTAATCGAACATCCGCCTATCAGAATCATCAAGATGATTGTGAGAATACTTTTCATCAAAGCATAAAATTAGCTTATGAAAAGTCGAATAGGATAAGAAAATCAGGAATGCTTTTTAAGTTTTTCGACATCTTGTCGAAGATCACCAATCATATGCATTAATTGCTCCATATTAAGTTCCTTTGACGCTCCCTGGTCAGGGAATTCAACGGATATATAGGCCTTTGCTTCCCATACTTCAAGAACATCCGACGGGTCCATTTCATAGGCACTATAAGCTTGATTATCAGATACAAGAAATAGCTTTCCTTTTTCTGCTATGTAATTAAACACACGCTTATATACAACTCCCTCGGAGTTTGTTACAAGCACATAGGTATTGCCATTTCTGATCTCATTTAAGTGCTCTATGAATTTTCCAACAATGATGCTCCCTGAAACAATTGGCAGCATGGAATCTCCGGTAATTTCAAACGCCCTGTAAGTGCCCCCTTTAGGAAGAACAGGTAAATGAAAGCGTGGCAAGTCAGTAAGATATTCATGATCAGCGTACCCTGAGGTATATCCTGCAGCTGCCTTGGTAGGAACCAACTCGATAAACTCCTCATTTGCATCATCAACGGTGACCGCAAGAACTCGCACATTGGACTTAGGAATTCGATTTTCAATAGTAAGGTCTTCATTGATGAGCTCATCAACAGAGACATCGAATAATTCCGCCATTTTCGATAAGGTGGTAAGACGTGGATCGGCTCTTCCTTCCTCATAGGCCCCGACGGATGGCCGGTTAATGTCCAGAGCTTTTGCAAAAGTCTCTTGAGTGAAGCCATGCTTCTTCCTCATGAATTTGATGTTATTGGGAATTAGTGCCATTATTCAAAAATCAAAAAATTAGGGTTGTCTTGAGATTCTTTTCCGACGTCGTACAGATGGAAATGCTGGTAGTCATGAGTTTGATCAAGAATTTTGAGCCTTTTTCTAATCTTATGAATGACAGACTTTAAAGTTTCAGAGGCTTCTACAAGTACATACCCATAAAGCTCTTTGTCATTTTTGACTGTAGCAAAAAATTTAACCTGGAACCTCCCTGAGTTTAACTTTTTGGACGAGATTTTTAGTTTGAAATAATCATCAAGTACAAAGTTTTTTGCTATTTCCATACCTTTATTTTGATGATAAATTTAGCAAAAAAACTTAATTACTAAAATATTTAGACTTAAGATGCTAAAATAAATTGCTTTTCTTCCTGGAATCCGTGATTAATCAGATACGACTTGATCTGATTTCTTGCCCCTCTGTTGGACACAAAAGAAACCACAAAGCCATTTGAGTAGGATGCAATATCCTCGTAGTGAATGACACCATCCTTTGATTTGACATCTATGTATCCCTCGACGACCACACCATGGATTTTCAAATAGTTACTTCGCTTTTTTGAAAGACGTCCTGCTCCCCAAATGAATACGTTGGGATGATTGGGATTATTATGCATCAACCAGTTGGAAAGGTATTTGGCCTTGATTTTGAAAAAGGCATCTACTGAGTACCTGGGATCAACTCGTGTCAGTCGCCGTTCCGAATCCCTCCACCTTAGCACATTGCTTGTAGCCTTAATCATTTTTACCTTGTTTTGCTGCAAACGGAGAAAGAACTCATAATCTTCCGGGAATTGTCCCTCTGCAAAAAAACCATATTCATCAAAGACGTTCTTCCTGAACATCAATGAAGGGTTTACCATTGGAAACTCTACGAATTGATTTAATCTGATCTCTTCTTCTGTTTGAATGGAATTGATCCAATCGATATAAACGCTAAATCCCACGCTCTCTTCAGGCCCCTCAAATGTCACCAGTCCTGAAACCACCGCCACTTCAGGTTGGGCTTTAAAGACCTCCAGCTGATTCTTGATTCGATCTGGGTAGGAATAATCATCCGAATCCATTCGAGCAATGTAGTTACCTATTGCATGTACGATCCCGGCATTCATTGCATGGACGACTCCCTGACGAGGCTCATGAATTACCCGGATTCGCATGTCCTGAGCATAGGACTTTACAATCCTCATGTCTTCTGCTGTTCCATTGTTATCCACCAGAATAAGTTCGAGATGCGTATGAGTCTGGCTAAGGATGCTGTCAATGGCGGTGCTCAGATAGGGGGAATCATGAAACGGCAGGATCACTGAAACCAGTGGCTGGTCACTCATTCCCTTCTTCCTGATCGATGCCTTCTAACACTGGATCGGTTTGAGTGGAAAGCGAATCTGTTACCTGCTGTTTGTTCCTCTTTTTGAAGAGTCCTTTAAAGAAAGGTTTTTTAGCCTGAGTAGAATCTGAGGTTACAGAGTCTATGGTAACTGGTTGGGGTTCAGGTTCGGGTCGATGGTCGATCAACCTTTCCGAAAAGTACTTGTTATAGTATTGCTGCTCAACGTTAAAATTATCCGCCGGGTCATACCCATAAAGAAACCGAGTTGTTTTCTTCTTTTCTTCACCAGCAGCAATAGTTTCCAAATTAAGCGTGTCTGATGCGCTTAGGCTTAGAGAATCTGTTGCCAATGAATCGGCCCCAAGATTCGCAACGTAATTGTTTGTATTTGGAGGGTCGGGAGCAAATACATTTTCCATCGGAGCGGTACGCATCCAGTACTTCTTAATCGGCATAAATACGGGCTTAATGATTCCGTATTTTGTTCTGGGAGAAACCCTCCACGGTACTATTTTTTCTCCCGCATACGCATAATAGTCTGTCTTAGGAGCAGCAGCTATCGGAGCACTTACAGAGTCACTCGAACCTCCACTTGATTGCTGCTGCGAGAGAAATTGGGCACGAGTACCTTCATCAAGCTGCCATACATAGGAAAAATAGGCGTTTCTTGTCGAATCATCCAATATATAGGTACTCTGAAATGCAGGGCAGATCACCTTATCCTGACACGATAGCAGGCACAGAACGCATAACAAAAAAAAGATTCTCTTCATAGAGGACCTGGTGACAACATAGGGATTTGTACCAAAAATAGGTCTATTTTCCCATAAACCTATGTATCAACGATGAAATTGAACTTTTAGTAGATTATCTGGACGAAAGATTGGCATAAACCTGCTCATACATCTCCTCTACCCACAGCTGATACATCACAGCTGAGGGGTGTAGACCATCTGCGGCGACTAAAGAAGAGTCCTCTGCTGCTTGCCTTGAAATCTCTGTAATGTCAATAAAAGAAATGTCTCTCAGGGTAGCAATTTTTTGAGCAATGGCATTGTAGCTATCCAACTCATGAGCAATTTTGGAAGGATCCATTCCTTTTTCCTGCACAAAAGGTGTCACTCCATAATCAGGAATGGAGACCACAAATACATGATGATTATTCCCATTGGCAAAAGCAATGGCTTGATCGAGTAAAAGTTTGAACTCCTTTTCATACTGATCTTCATCGTAGCCTCGGTATTGATTGTTCACTCCGATGAGTAAGCTTACTAAATCAAAAGTTCCTTTGACATCGGCCTTCACTATGCCGGACATTAATTCATCGGTAGTCCATCCGGTCGTCGCCACGATGGTTGGTTCCAGGGTGATGGAGTCTATCCCTAGTTTCTTTGCCAATTGCACCGGCCACCTTCCCTCTTCCTCCACAGCCTCGCCGATGGTGTATGAATCACCTAGGGCCAGAAATGTATATTTTTTGTGCGTATCCAATTTTTGGGTAGATGGAGTACAAGAATAAACAACTACTGCTAATACAAGGTATATTGAGCGCATAATCAAGGTTTTATGCAAAATAACGAAAAAAGCCGCTTCTATTTAAGCTCAAAAGAGACTGTCTGACCTTGTTCGAAAGTGCCAATCATAGAATGCGTGATTAAAGTTCCTAATTCCGATTGAATGGAAATCTGATCATAAGATCCAAAAAACTGCACTTCCGATACTTTCCCTTCAAACTGGCCGTCCGCCTGAAGGATTACCTGATGAGGCCTCAAAAACTGCATATCGTCTAACAAGTAATACCTACTTTCAATCCTTGAGGGGCAGTTCACTAGTGAATATGCACCAAACAAGCTTGCAACGTAAAGGGAAACT
>CAZQDI010000039.1:0-27424 GCA_964591785.1 uncultured Roseivirgaceae bacterium | reverse complement strand
CCAGAGTTCAAAAAGTGCTTAACACCAGAGGAGTCAAAAAAATGCCGTCACCTGAACGCTTCCCGTATGAATCACCCTGGCGTTGTCAGAGTTTCGACCATTGTAGAGCAGCGTCAATTGCATGCCTTTGGACAAGCGCTGCTGGACATTCACCTGCCAGGTCTGATTGCTGCCAGGTTGCAATCCATCCAGTAAGATGTACCCCAGGTAGGTCGCTGGGTCGCCGATGAAGTCGATATCAATTAATGAAAACGAAGCCCGGAGTGACCCTTTGCTCGCCTGGCTCCAGGTGAGTTCTCCGGTAAAGGATTGCGTCACAGCCGACTCCATAGAGGTTTCCATCAGTTCATTTTGACGGCTTTTTCGTTCATAGCTTCCCACCAACCGCAGGGTGTTCGTTGGCAACCAGATGAGCTGCGGTTTCACCATGTTCGACTGGATGTTGAATCTCCTGGACTCCAAAAAGTCGGAGTCATTGAACTGACTCCCAATGGAAGTAGAAAGTCGAAGGGTATATTCTGATGACAGGTCCAACTTCATGTTGGCCATCCAATCCGTGCGTTCCCGCACCTCGAAGCCCTGGGTCAGCAATTGCTTATTGTCAATGGTCTGAGCCGTCAAATCTGCCCCCAAGCCCCGACCATTGCGATTGTAGAAGAGCGTGTAGCGCCTGGAGTCCTGCACAAACAACACATCCGTACCATTCAGGTCGAGTCCGAACGGGTTGAGGCGATCCGAATACGCAGAAGAAGTGGTTTTGTAGTTGACGTTGAGATTAATATTTGCAGAAAACAACGAAAGAAAAGATCTGAGCCCTCCTTGGGACTTCCAGCTCGTTGGAGTTCGTAAATCGATGGTATGTAAATAGAAAGTCTGAAAGGACTCGATGTACTCATCCGTGGGTGTAAAAATCTTAACATAATTTCGTTCGTCCGGATTAATTGCCTCAAAAAACTCATTCAAGTCCTGAATACCGTCTTCATTTACATCGCGCCAGGTATGTGTGCCTTCACCAGTATTGACCGGCAGGTAAATAAACGTTCGTCTGAGCTCCCGACTGTTGCCCGTGCTGTAGGAAAAATTGTGCTTCAACGAACCTTTTAGAAAAGACTGCCGCCAGTTGATTCGACCGTTAATGACTTCGTCCTGCCCCCGATTCAACTCCAACTGGTCGTCGACCTTCCGGTAATTCACATCCAAAGTGACCCGGCCATTGGAGCCTCGACGGGTATAGGAACCTCGGAAATTCTTCGAAGTCAGGTAATCCAACAACTCCCCTCCGACCGGGAGTCGGTCATGCCGCCATTGATATCCAAACCGGAAGGAAGACCGACTCGAGTCTCCGCTTTCCAGGTAGACCTCCGAGGCCCTGAAATTCATGAGGGTGCTGGCCACACTATCCCGAACCACTTCCTCATTTTCATCCACTTCATAAATGAAGCCGGGCACCACGTTCCAACGATTGTAGCTCACGTCCGTTTTTGATCGAAACCATGAAGAAGACCGATCCATCTGCTCATTCTGGAGCCGGAAATGGGAGGAAGTCACTTGCACATCGCCCCACGTCTGATTGACGTCCAATTGCTGCTGCCAACCATCAATGAATGGTCCGCGCTTTCTCCTATTGACCATAAAATTCACCGAATTAAATTCGTCTTTCACTAATCCGAGTTTCCCGAGGAGAATCAAATCCGATGACGCCTCTGCATTGGCTACATCAAAATTCCAGTCCCGATCAAAGAGAATTGGTCGGTAGCGGTCGATGAAGGTGAAGTCTTGCTGATCCACCTCCAGTTGAAGCGTGGAGGTCCATTCATATCCTTGGAGAAACGACGCTCTTCCTTTGGATTGAAAAGCAGCAAATAGGGCGTTTCCGGAATTATCTGTATCATCCAAGTCGGAATAGAGGTTGTCGTCTCGCTCGGAGAAGGCGCCTTCTACCTGTAGCGTCTCGTAGGCAGTAAGGTCCACTGAGCCGCCCACAGTGATCAGTCGCCGTTGATTTGGAAGCGGAACAAAAGAACCAGGCTCGAAATTGCCCTGGGGAACGCCATTCACCGGTGAAACCCACTCGAACACTTGTCCATTGGCAGTTGAAGTCCCTTGAAACACGTAGTTCCCATTGCCTGTTCCCACCTCAGCAAAGGTTGGGCCGAATAACCTGGCCTGCGGGTCCGTTGAAAACACAAATATCTGCTGCTCGTTGCCATCCAGGTCCACTGTATCGACTAGCTCATATAGAATTCGATTTTCATTGAAGGCCACCGAATCGAATGTCTCAATAAATGCCTGACTGAGGTTATCACCTATGCCTTCCAGCTGCGCCCTTGCATCGTCATCCAGTGCAAATCCCAGGTTGGCGTTCGGATTGTCCCGCTCCTGGTAAAAGTTTGCAACGAGTTTGACAGGCCCCTTGCGGATGGATTGATGTGCCGAAAAATTGGATCTACTGTAGAACTGTTCTGAATATTCATAGTCCACACGAATGATTGAGAATTGGGTGATCACGATGTGGTTGTTGAAGGTAATCTCACCCAGGTTGTAATCGATGACATAGTCCCGATCAAATCCTCTTTCTAATTGTTTACCATCCAGGAAGACCTTTTCGGAGTTAGCGAGTACGATGATGAATCGTTCTCCGTTGGGCCCCCTGAGCTTGTACGGTCCGGACAACCCATCAATGGGCTCCACAATGGTGGAATTGAACTTCCCTTTGGAAACCGCGCCCGAAACACGCGTCTCATACTGCCAGTCCTTCCCTCCCCTTACACGAGCCTGTACACCCTGGATGTTTTTGAAGTACCTCAGAAAATAGCCGGCATCTTCCGGCTGTGAGAGTACAATGTCTCCTGCCGTCAGGTCAAATTGATCGTTGTATAACTTAATAAATACATTGTCAAAATCTCGAATTTGCTGGGTATTTCCCTCCGGTTGATAAGGCACATTCTGGTCCGTGATCACTGCAGAGAGAAATAAGTTATCATCGATGGCCCCCTGCATCTGCAAATTCAAAGTCGAATTCACAAACAAGTTTTGCCGATTACCAAAAGACACCCCCCTTGAAATGGCGCCATACTTTTGAATGCCTCCGAAATCGAAAAGCTCCTCCTTGCCAGTGACAGGCTTGGCAATCGGAGCAGATTTGGGTACTCCTGAAGGGTCGTAGGTGGCAATGTCCCGGTGGTACATCGGCTCAGTTAAAATCGAGGATAGGACGCGGTAGCAGACTTCAACGGAATCCGAAGGGGACTGAATCCGGATCTTTCCGGTCTCTTCGTTGTATTGAAAAGGAGCTTCCGTCTGTATGGAGGCTGGCTCCACAATCGTGGAGTCCAGCAACAACTGCTGATTCGTTGGAAGGGTTTTGCACCTAGTGTTTTGAGAAAACGCCACGAAAGACAGGAGCATGCAGGCGCTAACGATGCACCAGCGGCATAGAGATAAAGAAGGTGGTACCTTTTCCTTCTTCGGATTCAAACCAAATATTTCCTCCCGCATTTTCAATTCCTTTTTTGGCAAGCGCCAGACCAATGCCACTGCCTGTAGCTTTGGTACTAAAATAGTTCAGGAAAATCTTATCTTTCAGATCTTCTGAGACCCCCTTTCCATTGTCCCTTACCGACAGCAAGGCTTTGTCTGATTTCTTTTGAAGCTTGATGACAATACTGGGTTCTTTTTCTTCCACCGATTGAATCGCATTCAAGACAATATTATTTAAGATTCTTCGGAAGATGTCCTTATCAGCCTCAATCAGGACCTCACGCTCACAATCCGTCTCGATCGCAACCTCATCCGATCGATAAAGACGAGTGACCTCTTCTACCAACGCATTCCAGGCAAACACCTGATTGTCTGGTGCCGGCATTTCAGCAAAGGCAGAAAACGATTGGGCGATCTGACTGAGCGTGTCTACCTGGGTCAACAAAGAAGCCAGCGAATCATACTCTTTCGTTCCCTTCTCGAAACGACGAATCAATTGCTGTATTTTCAATTGCATCGGCGTCAGCGGATTTTTGATCTCATGTGCCACTTGTTTGGCAATTTCTTTCCAGGCTGTTTCTTTCTGGCTTTTAGCAAGAGCCTGCTTACTTTCTTCCAGCTTCACCAGCATCTGGTTGTAGTCTTTGACCAGGGACCCGATCTCATCCGACGATTCATATTGTATCGGTTGGTTGACATCCTGAAGGGTGATGTGTCTGATTTTTCCCGCTACCATCCGCAGCGGTTGTAGGAGGTTGTTTAAGACAAAGTTTCCGATCAAAATCGCGATGATGAAAATGAAAGCAAAAATGATGATCAGATTGTCAAATACATCGATCTGCTGCCTTCTGAGGTGATTCCTGGAATCAAAGAACGGCATCGCGATGAAGCCAGCGGTGCTATTATCCAACGAATTGACGACTGCATAACACACTTTATAATCCAGGAATCCGATGGATTCGTCCGCAATCATGCTTTGGTTGTCCTTCCGTATCAGTTCGCTAAAAACAACGGGATTGACCAGGTTGCTCTGGAGTCCTAAATTGAAAATGTCCGGCTGACTTGTACTCATCAGGTAACCCGAGGCATTGTAGTAGCTGATATCTGACTGTACGAAGTCACTGATCTCATTTAAAACTTCTTCGGTAAACTGATTTCCTGCCATTTCCTCAAGTCGCTCGCTGAGCATTTCTGAAATGTAAAGGGCCTGCTTCAGGTACGATCGGTTGATCTCTTCTTTGTAAGAAGAATTTAAGGTTGTGAGCAGGGCAAATCCGGAGGTGAAAAGGGGTGCAATGAACGCAATGGAAAGGTATAGCTGAATTTTACTTGTAAAATTCAACCCAGCCTTTTTGGTGTGGTAGATCGAGGTGCTTGCACTCATACTGCTAAATGCCAGTAACAGCAGCAAAAAGAAAAAGCTAAAATTGGCAAATTGCGCCCGCAATGGGTATTCCCTGGATATGATGAGAATGGTCCGTCCGTCATTGGTCTTGATTCCAAAATAGTGCTTACCGTTCTTCTCAATCCCCTCCTGATACAGTTCACTATTCTCAAAGTCCGTCTCTTGCGGCCACTCCCCTTGGCCAAATTTGCTTCGATGAAACAGAATGTCATTGCCTGAAAAGACAGCATAATCAAAATCGCTTGAGGCCGACACGAATTTACTATCCGTCAGTAAGGCAGGATAGACAGTGGTTGGCACCCGCTTTTTCAACTGGAAGATGACCAGGCCTACCAGATCGCCGATATTGAGCTTGGCAATGTATTTGAAATTAGTGCCCTGATCAATGAAATGAATGTTCTCGTAATCGGAAAAACTGGAGGTGGTGAGTAAGCCATTTTCCCGAGTAAATCGTGTATTCACTTTCAAGCGCTGATAATCCTGAAATACAATCTCAATCGAATATTTGTTGAAATAAGGGCCAGAAAATTCATTGAGGATGCTGTTCTCCAGTTCTTCTCTGGTTCCATCGCTGGCGATCATCATCAAGGTGGTATCGTTGGATAGCTTTTCAACGCTCTGACTCAAGTAGTACTCTCCAAGTACGTCTCTCTTCAACAATAAGTAATTTGCAAACTTCTTCTTAGCGAACAATTCTGCACGCTCGCCATGCTTGTACGTATAGAAAGATAGTAGCGCACCAAAGGCCACGGAAACGGCTAAAATGTATAATAAGTTTTGATAGTTGAAATTCCCAAGGGAATTATTCCACATGGTCCACCTGGAGAAGTAAAGCATGGCGATGGTGATACACAATGGAAGTGTCAGAAGCGGGTTCAAAAACAAAAGCAGGAGCCCAGCCATGGCATACGCAACGATTGCATACCTATAGACTTGTATTTCCAGCAAAAACTGTTGCAGGTAATAGGTAAAAAAGAAATAGGCTGAGCAAACCAGAACGACTGAGAGGTAAGCAATCCACCTTAAGTAGCTGAAATTAATGGAATCTCCCACGTTGAAAGAGAGCTGTGAGTTATTCAGGATACTCCAGGGAACATGAAATACTAACAGTGCAAGACCTCCAGATAAAATTACAAGGATGAACCAACCTCCTTTGAATGTGAATTCTTTAAAGAATTTGGTTAAGAGGATGCACAACAAAACAACCAATACAGCATTGATAAACAGATCCCCCAGCGTGGGGTTCAAAAATGAAGACGTAAAATGGATGGGGTCAAAGAGTGCAAAACGAAACAGTAGATCAAACACTTCAAACTTCAAGCTGATCAACCGGACCAGAATCAGGATCGCTGTAGCAATTAGAAAGGTAGGAAACCGCTTTCTGGCGAACTTCACATACTCTACCAGAAAAACCAGGAGCAGAATCAACCCGATGATGGCATCAATCAGTGGGCTTGGACTCGGCTTGATCTCGTAATGCACTAACCCCTGAAAGTTATAAGTCCCCTTCTTAGCAATTCCTTTCACGTGATACGTCAGCTTATCACCTCGTCGGTTTTTGAGGTACTGATTGCTGATCGAAAACTCCTGATAGAGTGGATAACCTGAAAAATACTGGCAGTGATCTTTCTGTAAGGTCTGGAAAAGAAAGATGCCATTTTCATTTTCTACCACCCCGATGGAGTCTATTGTCAGGTCATATTGAAAAGGCCGGTCGTCACTCCAGCTTTCGAGTCGACCGTGGCATAGGGTTCTCTTCTGGAAATCGGGATCTGAGTTTTGGCCCTGCGACCAGGCAACCAAGTCGTTCCTTTGCTGGGTGATCAGCCCATGAAGGTTTTTTTCCACTTGGCTGATTGCGTGCTGCTCCCAACTGATTAAAAAGTAGTTACAAACAAACAGCAGAACGCTGATGAGTAATAATACGGCTGAGATGCGTTGATTCACAAAAGAAAAGTTACAATAATCAAGCCTAACAGGCTGCTAACTTTTCCAAATTAGGTACAGGAAAATAATACGTGAATACCGAAAATTGAGCGGAAAAAGCAATGCAGCGACGACTAGAATGGAGGCAATGTACACTTCAATGGAAGGATCTCCGAAAAAGTAATACAGGACAAACCCAACGGCCAGGAAAATAGCAACTGAGAAGGCGTAGCTAACGTACATGGCTCCATAAAAATTTCCAGGTTCCTTTTCATAACGCAAATTGCAGTGAGGGCAGTTCTCATGGACAGCAAACATCCTGGGAACATTAAAGACGGAATACTTAAAAACTTCTCCTTTACGACATCTTGGGCATCTGGCCCCTAAGACGCTCGATAAGAGTGACCTTTCCTTCATTTACTTTGCTGAATTTAAACCACAGAACAATGATGATAAACACGACGATGTAAGGGGTAAAAAAGAGAAACATGATGCCATTGTTTAGCCCTTCGGCCAGGGTGGTTTCTCCGTTGCTCACATTGTTTTTTACTTGCGTCCGACACATGGCACACTGTGCCCAATTCAATAAGGGGAAAAAGATTCCGACTAACAAACTACCGAAACGCTTCATAGGTCAAAGGTAATAGGGTTGAATCATAAAATAGACCACCACTCCTGTGATCGATACATACATCCAAACAGGAAAGGTGTATTTGACCATCCTTTTATGCCGTTCCACCTGATCAGTCAGAGCAAAGTAAAACGCAAGCAAAACAAATGGCACTACCAGTATCGAAAGCAAGATATGGCTTGCCAAAATAACCAGGTAAATCATTCTGCTGCTTCCTACCTGGCTAAGCTCCAGTTCACTGACCATCCCATCGTGGTTGATATCTCCAAACTTTACGGAGGGCTGACTGGAATGGTACAGGATGTAAGAGATGAGAAAAAAGATGCCCAGAATCAACGAAGCAAACATGAACGTGCGATGCAACTTAATATTCCCTTTCTTGATGGACCATAGTGCCGCAATAAGCGTCACCACTGTCACAGAATTGATGGTGGCATGAAAACCAGGAAGTAGTTTTACCCAACTCCCTTCAAATTGCAGTTTTGCGGGAAACAAAATAAGAAAAGCCACCACGACAGGAATGAGTGCAGATACTATGTAAATGACTCGTAAATAGGCCCGGTTATCGCTCAGCTCCTTCTCCATAGGTTTGTTGCAGTATTAATATATCTAGCTCTGTGATCAGCAGGTCAACACCTTCTCTTGACAACTCATAGGCTCCCCACACTCCTGCTTCATTAATTAAAACCAAATCTGCATCAGATTGATTGACACATTGGAAAAAAAAATCATCTTTTTGGAGCACCTCGATGGAGCGCTTATTTGCATAATAAAGGACCCTGTCTAAGTAGTTCTTTTCTGCAATAGAGACCGCATCACTTGATCTGATTATTTGAACTTCAGCACTTTCAACGCAATCGTTCAAAGATCCGATTGGCGTGAGAGAAAACTTATTGTCTCCAAAAAGCTGAAGAATTAAATACCATGCAACAGGTATTAAGAAGACTACAATAAAGATGAGCCGGGCTATTCCCTTGTTCAAATCACACTACCCATTTACGGCATCATAGATCGCACTTCCCTGATACATCATGATGAAGATGAGGAAAATAATGAAAAGCGTCGGAAGCAAAATCGACATCTTTAAACTCTTCTTCTCGTGACCTAAGTGCATGAATTCAGAAACGATGTAGAAGGCTTTCCAGATGGTGAGGGCAATGAATAAAAACGTCTTCGCACTACCTGCACCGATGGTAAAAGCAATAATAAACTCAACTGCAGTAATCCCACCCAGAATACCAGCTACTCTCCATATCTTTTGGATTTTTTTCTTATCAGCAGGTTGTACCTGCACTTGTGAAGTTTGTTGTTCCATAGTGCGAATTAAATGAGATAGAAGAAAGTAAATACAAACACCCAAACCAAGTCAACAAAGTGCCAGTAGAGACCAACTTTCTCGACCATTTCATAGTGCCCACGCTTATCAAAGATTCCTACCATGGCCTGGTAGAAAATAATGAAGTTAATTACTACTCCACTAAAAACGTGGAATCCATGAAAGCCTGTAATAAAAAAGAAGAGTGCTGCGAAGTTAGGGGGCCCGTACTGATTCCCAGATAACCCTGCACCATGCAGTAGGTTACCCACAGCATTCATCGACATGTCAGAACCATGAATAAAGTGGCTCCACTCCCATGCCTGGCACCCTAAGAAGGTCAATCCCCCCAGAATGGTCCATAACATCCATTTTTCAACAGCTTTTCGGTCCATTCGAGCACCGGCTTCCACAGCCAAAACCATGGTTACACTACTCAAAATGAGGATGAATGTCATTAATCCCACAAATACCAATGGTGCGCTATCAATTCCCAGGGCATGCATTCCAGGAAATGCCTCAAATACCTTCTCAGGTATCGGCCAGTAATCTTGCGAAAATGCAAAATCATTAATTGTTCCTTCGTAAGCAGGATGACTGAATCGAATCAGTCCATACGTGATGAGTAATGCAGAGAAGGTAAACGCATCAGAAAGTAGGAAAAACCACATCATGAGTTTCCCATAACTGGCCTTCATGGGCTCTATTCCGCCAGCCCAAAGACCTTTCTTACTTTCGTCTACTATTACAGCAGTATTTGACATGCTTATTGGTTTAGTAGGTTAATTGTTAAAGATCAAAAATAAATATAAATACAACCAAAGTCCACCCAGAAAGTGCCAGAAAGTGGCACACATTTCTATCCGCACTAAGCTTTTTGAATGAACCTGATATTTAAAGGCTTGTCCCAGCACAATGAAGAGAAATACCAGTGCCCCAATCAAGTGCACGACATGAAGTCCCGTAAAGACGTAAATAAACGAGCTTGCAGGGTTTCCCACGAAATGATGGCCGGCGTCCACCAGTTGGCCCCAGGCCAGGTATTGACCCAGCACAAAGGCAAAAGCCAAGATCGCCGTAATGGCCAAACCCAGTCGGATGTTTTTTATGTTATTGCCCTTGGCTGCCACGTAGGCAAAATGCATCGAAACACTGCTAAGTATGATCAATACGGTGGTCACACGGAACAACGGTGGGAAATTAATGTAGACCCATTCTCCTATTGACTTTTTTACGATGTACGCACTTGATAACGAAATGAAAACCATTACCACCGAAACCAGAAACAACCACATGGCAAACTTCTGTGGGTGCATGGAACGCACATTACTTGCCTTTACTTCTCCTGTCATAGCTTATCAATTAAAAAGGTAATCTGCACAATAGGTAAATAGATGAATGAACCAAACATGATTCTTCGAGCTTTTTGATTGGTCGTGTCTTTCATTAGGCTGAATGTCGTTGCCAGAAAGAACACCCCACACACGGTGGCAACCACTGCGCTAATCATTCCTGTCAGGCCAAATATGGTCGGCAGTAAACCCAGCGGCAATAGAAAAAGTGTATAGACCATGATATTGATGGCTGTGTTCAGGTCTTTGCCCCCACCACCCGGCAGCAACTTAAAGCCTGCCTTTTTATAATCTTCGTCTGAAATCCAAGCAATGGTCCAAAAATGCGGAAACTGCCAAATAAACTGGATACTGAAAATGATCAATGCTTCGTAGGACATCAATCCCGATGCAGCGGTCCAGCCTATTAAAGGAGGCAAGGCGCCTGGGATGGCACCAACAAACACGGCAATACTACCTACTCGCTTCAATGGAGTATAAACAAATGCGTAAAGTACCAGCGAGGCCAACGATAGAATTGTCGCCAAAGGTGTAGTAAACAGATAAATCAATCCAACTCCGACCACCCCAAGTAGGATACTGAAAACTCTGGCCTCTTCCCTTGATATTTTACCGGAGGGAATCGGCCGGTTTTCAGTCCGATTCATCACCGCATCGTATTCCTTTTCTACAATCTGATTAATCGTCACAGAGGATCCAGAAACAAAGAATCCCCCAAGTAGAAACATTAGGAAAGAAAACAGATCGACAGACGAGTGAGAAGCTAGTATATACCCAAAACCAGATGAAAATACCACTAAAAAAGAAAGACGCGGCTTGAGTAGCTCATAGTAAGCTTTTGCTTTACCAGAAGCCGTCAGATTAATATTTGAAGTTAATGAGCTCAACTTGAAAATTTGGTTTGCAAAGTTAAGTAAAAAAGGAGGCTGAAAATCCCTGTAGCTACAATTAAATGCAGCGGCTGCATCCAATAAGGAAAATTAAATTTTACCATACCAATCCCAGCAAACATTCCAACCAACACCAGTATAACTAACAGGTATCCATAGGGTTTTAAGTCGGTCAAACTCATTTTATGAATCATGTAGGTAATTGCGAGGGAAGAGAGCAAAATGATCCAGGAAAAAGACCGATGTATATAAAAAGAACCCACTTCAACCGCATTCATCCATGACGATCGATCAGTTTCATTCATAATCAAATCATCGACCACTCCACGCACCTCGGTCCCAAGAATCACTTGAGGAATGAAGATCAGTAGCGAGGTTAAACTGACAATGAAAAGTCTGGGAGTTGGATGCGCTACTGCTGCTTTTAGCTTTACATTCAGCCATATCAGCAATGCCAGAATGAGCAAAGCCAAGATCATATGAAAGGTAATGAACCCATGCAATAGATTTGTCGACACTACCAACGATCCAACCCATCCCTGAAAGCCCGTTAAAACAAAAATACCGATCGCAACGAAGGTCAGCTTCTTTTCTTCTTTCCAGCAACTGAATGAGAAAATCATATTGGCAAAAACCAGTAGCCCAATGACCACGCCCACCAATCGATTGATGTATTCAATCCAGGCCTTGGTCACATTAAATTCCTGTTCAACCAGTACCATTGGGTCGTTTGAAATTTTGTAGGCCAATTCGGAATTACCTAGCAAACTGAACGTATTGGCAAGTCTTACATTCTTTCTTAAACGCTGTTCTCGAAAAATGTCCAGATAGTTTTCAGGCAGTTCCTCAGCGGAGGAAGGGGGAATGTAAGCCCCAAAGCACTTCGGCCAATCGGGACATCCCATACCCGCTCCCAAACTACGAACAATACTACCTACCAGGATCAGCAACAGTACTGCCCCGATGGTAATTGTATTTATCTTTTGGAAACGATGTTTCTTAAGCATTCACTTTTTCAACCCCAGTCACATCCTCAGTGTTGGCCAGTTCATTTTCGTGGTCAAGGTTGGATTCTGGTGTATGTGAATAAGGGACAGTCTGAGGAATAAAATCATCAGGAGCACCAGGCTTACTGTAATCGTATGGCCATCTGTAAACACTTGGAATTGCTCCCGGCCAGTTGCCATGCCCAGGATTTCTAGGTGTAGTCCATTCAAGCGTATTGGACTTCCAAGGGTTGGCAGGTGCAAGTTTTCCTCTGAAAATGCTGTAGAAGAAGTTGAACAAGAAGATGAACTGAGCTGCAAACGTTAAGATGGCTGCGACACTTACCAATGCGTTGAGGTCTGCGTAGATATTGAATGTCTCAAACGAAGTAAATGAATAATACCTACGTGGAAATCCAGCAATACCGATGTAATGTAATGGGAAGAACACAAGGTAGATTCCCACAAAAGAGAACCAAAAATGCACCTTACCTAGTCGATCATCCATCATCCTACCGAACATTTTCGGGAACCAATGATAGACTCCAGCAAGCAACCCAAAAAACGACGCACTACCCATTACAAGGTGAAAGTGAGCTACGACGAAATAGGTATCATGCAAATTGATATCCAGGACTGAATTACCCAGAAAAAGACCAGTCAAACCTCCGGAAATGAAGAAAGACACCAAGCCGATTGAAAACAACATGGCTGGCGTAAACACGATATTACCTTTCCAAAGGGTTGTGATGTAATTGAATGCCTTGATTGCAGACGGCACCGCAATGACCAACGTCAGGATGGTAAAGACAGACCCCAGGAACGGATTCATTCCGGTTACAAACATGTGGTGAGCCCATACGATAAAAGAAAGAAATCCAATACCCAGCATGGACCCAATCATTGCTTTGTAACCAAAGATTGGCTTCCTTGAGTTGGTAGATATAATCTCTGAAGTAATTCCCAGAGCAGGTAATAAGACAATGTATACCTCGGGATGTCCGAGGAACCAGAACAAGTGTTGATAAAGTATTGGAGATCCGCCTATATTAGGTAATGCCTCCCCTGCTATAAAGATTTCAGACAGGTAAAAGCTTGTGCCGAACGAACGGTCGAAGATCAATAATAATGCTGCTGATAGTAACACTGGAAACGAAAGCAAACCGAGTACAGCTGTAATGAAAAAGGCCCAAATGGTCAAGGGCAACCTTGCAAAAGACATTCCATTCGTTCGCATGTTGATCACCGTAGTGATGTAATTGATCCCTCCTAATAAGGTGGACGCAATGAACAAGGCCATTGACACCAGCCATAAAGTCATTCCCAATCCGGATCCTTGTATGGCTTGCGGTAAGGCACTGAGTGGTGGGTATACCGTCCAACCGCCCGCAGCAGGTCCGGTTTCAATAAACAATGAAATGAACATCACCACACTCGAAGCAAAAAAGAACCAGTAAGAAAGCATGTTCATGAACCCAGACGCCATGTCTCTCGCTCCAATTTGGAGTGGAATTAAGAAATTTGAAAAGGTTCCACTTAGTCCTGCCGTAAGTACGAAGAACACCATGATGGTCCCGTGCATGGTAACCAATGCCAAATAAAATTCAGCATCCAATTTACCTGCATCAGTGATCCACTGACCCATGATTGGCCTCAGCCATTCCAGGCTCATTTCAGGGAATCCAAGTTGTAATCTAAAGATCAGCGACAGGGCACCTCCTATGATGGCCCAGAAAATACCAGTGATCAAAAACTGCTTCGCTATCGTCTTGTGATCAGTTGAGAATATATACTTGCTCACAAACCCCTGCTCATGATGCTCCTCATGATGATCATCGTGATGAGCTAAATCTTCCTGAAGTTGTATATCTGTTACTGACATAATATTTTATTTTGAACTACTGAATGCAGCTGTAACTTTTTGTTTTTCTGAAATGTTTTCAATTCCTGAAGCAATTTTTGCAGCTTCTTTTAAGTTCTCCGGCACCTTACTGATGTACGTCGGATTCTGCTTAAGAAAGGTATTCTCCTGACTCTCCTTGTACCATGAATCGTACTCATCTTGTTCTAAGACCGTGATAATCCCTTTCATACTGTAATGTCCTTTACCGCAGATTTTGTTACATACCAACTCATAGTTAAACTCTGGGTTTCCTGTGATTTCTCTCATTTCAGCAGTAGACTTTGACGGCACAAACCAGAATCTGGTGGGCATTCCTGGGACAGCATTCATCTGTAATCTGAAGTGCGGATTGTAAACACTATGAATCACATCTCGACCCCTAATTTGCAAGTGCACCGGCTTACCTTTCGGAATCACCAATTGGGTAGCCATAAAGTCATCGTGTGCGTTCTGATCCCCTAAATCGATTCCCACCGCATTGATTGCATCAATCATTTTAAAATCGTAATCACCAAGTTGTTTGTCCTTCCCTGGATATCTAAAAGCCCAGGCATATTGATACCCCATCACTTCAACGACCTCAGAACCTTCCGGGGCAGGTCCTGTGATTTTGTTCCATTGCTTTAGTCCAGAAATGATCAGGACTGCCAAGACGATTGCAGGCACGATTGTCCAAATCAACTCCAATTTATTGTTGTGAGGATAGTAGGTGGCCGTGTTGGTTTTTTTGTATCGATATTTCCAGCCAAAACCGAATAAGAAAATCTGTGTGACCACAAAAACAAATACGGTAATGTAAAGCGTGATGGCAAACAAGTCTTCAACAATGACTCCATGTTCGGAAGCAATCGGAAGATTGTATACATCTGCCTCGGTTATAGAGAAATAGAAAAATCCAGCCACTCCGAATACTAAAAACAACATACCTAGAATCGCCTGCCAGGTATTGCTCTTAGTCGGAACCTCAAGGCCTTCACCCTCCTGTTTCTTATCTTTTTTTACAACATCAACTAAAGCTGTAACGCGGTACGCAGTAAATGCTACTGCAATGATCAAAACAACCGCTACTACTATAATTAAATTCAACATACCTACGTCAACTTTTAAATATGATGGTGAAGACTTTCTTGTAACATTGGATGGTGTTTAGCAAACAATGGAGCTTTGGAAAGAGCATTCATCGCTACATATAGGAAGGCACTTAAATACACCAAAATAATTCCTATTTCCATGAAACCAAATCCTCCGCTTTCACCCACAGTACCAGGCGAGACCATTAAGTAGAAATCAATCCAGTGACCGAATACGATCATCGCTGTTACTACCTTTAATATTCTCGAATGTCTTTTCGAATCTCTTGTCATTAATAACAAGAATGGCAAGAAGAAGTTTAAGATCAAATTGATAAAAAATACGGGAGCATAATGATCATTTTTCCATCGCTCCACGAAATAAATGGTCTCTTCCGGGATGTTTGCATAGTAAATCAAAAGAAACTGCGAGAACCACACATAAGTCCAAAATATGGTAAAAGCAAAAACAAACTTTCCGAGATCATGAATGTGGTTTTCATTCACCACCGATAGTAACCCCTTGTCTTTTAAGTATAGCACAATAAACAGGCTTAAGGATAGCCCAGCGACCCACCAGCTGGCAAACACATACCATCCAAACATGGTACTGAACCAGTGAGGATCTATCGACATGATCCAATCCCAAGCAGCCATCGATGAAGAAACTGCAAAGAATACCAGAAAGATTGCAGAAGTTTTTCTCATCTTATACCAGTGATCGGTTCCACCCTCCAAATCTTCAGCGTAGGCGAGGGATCTTAGTTTTCTAAATAGGACATACCAGACACCGAAGAAAATGACGAGTCGAGCTACCCAGAAAAACGGAAAAGATCCTGCTTCAAGAGGAAAGAAAAAGTACCCTGCTTTTCCCTGAAGTATTTTATCCGCATGATCGCCATGGTAAAGGTTACTGTGCGTCCAGTGAAAGATGTCATGTCCTCCCAGAAGAAAAACTACCAACATCAACACAAAGGCGATTGGCAACCAGGATCCAAATGCCATTGGTATTCTCTTTAGTCCTGCAGACCATCCAGCCTGAGAAACATACTGAATGGCAAAGAAGAATACCCCGATGATGGCAAGACCTCCGAAAAAGACGTTGTTAATCCAAAGGTTCGACAAAAATCTCTTTTTTGTCGGATTAGCTGCGTGATGATCTCCGTGCCCATGTCCATCATGTGCCTCTTCCCCATGCGATTTTTCTCCGTGGCCTTCCTCTCCATAGGGCTCTTCTCCATGATCATCATCTGCAACATGCTCTGAATGATCTCCATCACTATGTCCGTGTGCATCATGTCCACCTGCGCCAATGGTGAAGAAACCCACCACGGTCAAAACCAATCCAATCACCAGCGTAATGATCAACCGCTTCTTAGCAAGTCCTGTAAATTCAAATCGTTCTTCTGATACGTTCATTGGATCTTAGTTGGCTTTTTGCAATTCTTTAACATATCGGGCAATCCTCCATCGGTCTTCTGCACTGATCTGAGAACCATGTGCGCCCATTAACCCTTTTCCGTAGGTAATGACGTGGAAAATGTGACCTTCTGAAATTTCTAAATACGCAGCTCCATTCAGGTTTGCAACCCCGGCATACTTGTCTGCAACCAGGCCATCCCCATTTCCTTTCTCCCCGTGACAATGCTCACAAAATCTTAAATACAACTCCTTCCCACTTTTCACCACATCTTCAGTGGCAGTGGAATCAAATGGGCTGACGAGGGTTGCCGCAGCTACTTCGAGTTCGTCCAGCGTAAAATCAGGCTGCAACAAAGTACCTCGTTTGATGGTATTTGCAACTGGCTTTCGCATGTTCATCGTAAATGGGTTGTACGGATTTGAGTTATAAAACTCTCCATGACCATCCTCCTCATTCGAATCTAACCAACTCCCCCAACTTTCATCCGTGATTTGCGTCAACGGCTCATAAGGCGTTGAGTGGTACATCTGAGGGGCATACTCCAAACCTGGCTTATCGGGACCAGCAGCACATGAAGACATTAAAACACTCGCTGCAATGATTCCTAGTATATGTGTTGAACTCAGCTTCATTTATTCAAATGTTTTGTTGTTAACTTCCACAGCGCCAGATCCTTGCAGCACTTTTTTGATCGATGCTTCCGACTGATCATTTTGATCCAAATCGATCGCCATCACATGTTTGTCGTCCGTGATTCGTATATCATAAATTCTTGGCTTGCCCCACGGTTTAAGGTTAGAGATTCCCAAGAAGGTTCCGACCATCCCAAATGACGCTAGAAGCACCGTCAATTCGAAAGTAACCGGCACAAAAGCCGGAAAAGGAAAGTGGTCCTTTCCACCAATAATCATGGGCCAATCAACCGTCATCATCCCTGCCTGCATTGTTAATGCCAGGGTAGTTCCTGTGACCCCGAACATAAATGCGGCAACTGAAAGCCAACTTCTCTTATAGCCGAGCGCATGTTCTAGTCCGTGAACGGGGAATGGCGAATAGACCTCTTCTATCTTAACACCCTCACCTCTTACCTTGTGCACCGCATCCATCAAGATGTCTTCATCGTCAAATACGCCCAATACATAGTTGTTTCCTTGAGACATAGTTATTTCTTTTCTCCGGTTGCTTTAATAATACTTTTAACTTCTGCCATATTGATCACAGGGAAGAACTTAGCGAACAGGAAGAACGCCGTGAAGAACAACCCAAAAGTGAACACATACACACCAATATCGTAAAGAGTCGGGTAGAACATCGCCCAACTTGAGGGCAAGAAGTCTCTGTGCAGCGATGTAACAATAATCACGAATCGCTCAAACCACATTCCAATGTTTACAATGATGGATATGATGAAAGTCGCAGCAATGTTGGTTCGAATCTTCTTAAACCAGAAGAGTTGCGGAGAGATCACATTGCAAGTCATCATCGAAGCATATGCCCACCAGTAAGGCCCTGTTGCCCTGTTGATGAACGCATATTGCTCAGCCGCTACGCCCGAGTACCACGCAATGAAAAATTCTGTGATGTAAGCAATCCCAACAATTGACCCAGTTACAATGATGACGATGTTCATCATTTCAAGGTGTTGAATTGTGATGTAATCTTCAAGTTTGTACACTTTCCTAGTCACAATCAGCAGCGTCAGTACCATCGCAAAACCAGAAAAGATCGCTCCCGCCACAAAGTATGGTGGGAAAATGGTGGTATGCCAACCGGGGATCACCGAGGTGGCAAAGTCAAAAGATACGATGGTATGAACCGAAAGTACCAGAGGTGTAGCTAAGCCAGCTAATACCAATGAAACAGTTTCATAGTGTGCCCAGGTCTTAGCACCACCGGTCCAACCGAAGCTCAAAGCGCCGTAGATCGCTTTTGAAATCTTATTTGTAGCACGGTCTCTGATGGTAGCAAAATCAGGTATAAGCCCAATGTACCAGAAAACCAACGACACCGAAAAGTAGGTAGAGATGGCAAACACATCCCATAGGAGTGGTGAATTAAAATTCACCCAGAGGGATCCGAACGTGTTCGGCAAAGGCAATGCCCAATAAAATCCTAACCAAGGCCTTCCCATGTGCAAGACAGGAAACATAGCAGCGCAGATCACCGCAAAAATTGTCATCGCTTCGGAAGCCCTGTTGATTGACATTCTCCAGCGCTGACGAAACAGTAGCAGTACTGCTGAGATCAACGTACCAGCGTGGCCGATACCTACCCACCAAACGAAGTTGGTGATATCCCAGGCCCACCCCACAGTTTTGTTCAAGCCCCACATCCCGATGCCATCCCAAACGGTAATGGCAACAGCGTAACCTCCTAACAAGAGCAGCCCCAAGGATACAGCCATGGCCAACATCCAGGTAAGTGTAGGCTTTTGCTCTACCCTACCCGCTATGTCATCAGAAACATCATGAACTGTCTTTCCACCGGTCACCAGTGGAATTCGAACAGCCGCTTCTGCATGACCACCTTCGTGGACTTCTTGTTTATCCGGAGCTAATGAAATCGTAGCGTCTGACATCTATGCTTCTTTTTTATCGTTAGCGTCTTTGTTTCTTACTTTCGTCAAATACCAAACATTTGGCATGACTCTTAACTCTTCGAGCACATGGTATGCTCTAGGCTCTTGAGCCTCTACACTCTTTTCTTTCACCTTCAGCTTCAGTGCCTTTGAGATCTTACTTTCTGGATCCTTCATGTCACCAAATACCAGTGCATCTGATGGGCAAGCTTTTGCACAAGCAGTTTGCACATCCGCATCCACAGGTCTTCTACTTTCTTTTTTGGCTTCAAGCTTACCAGATTGAATCCTCTGTACGCAAAAGGTACATTTTTCCATAACCCCTCGAGCTCTCACCGTCACATCGGGATTTAGTACCATTTTACCGAGATCGTTGTTCATGGCAAGGTTATCCCCAAACTGCTCGTTGTCATGGTACTTAAACCAATTGAATCTCCGAACTTTGTATGGACAGTTGTTCGCGCAATATCTGGTACCAATACACCTGTTGTAGGTCATTTGATTTAATCCTTCACTGCTGTGTGTGGTGGCAGCGACGGGACAAACTGTCTCACAAGGAGCATTGTTACACTGCTGGCACATCATCGGTTGGAAGGTCACCTCAGGATTCTCAATCTCAGGAAGTTCTGAGTTGAAAACAATGTTGGAGTCCAATGCCTCAGGAGTTACCTTATCTTCAGGTCTTGAACTATAGTATCGATCAATCCGAATCCAGTGCATCTCTCTCCTGTTCAGGACCTCTTCCTTACCAACAACCGGAATATTGTTTTCAGTCTGACACGCGATGGTGCAAGTTCCACAACCTGTACATGAGTTGAGATCTACGATCATCCCCCAATGGTGGTTGGGATACTCATGCCCTTTCCAAAGTGAAACTGCATACGGCTTTAGTTTGTCTCCAGAGGCTGCTGAAATTTCCGGGAAATACCGACCCGACTGAGGGTCGTTTTGATATTCTGCAAGGGTAGTTTCCTGTATGACAGTTTCTCTTCCAGCATAGGTTTGGCTGGTCTGAGTTTGTGCCACTTTCCTCACGTTACCGGTCATCTCCAGGCTCGCCCCAGAAACGGAGTAACTTAGTCCATTGGCCGCAGAAGCAATTAACGGGTATGCATTGACACCAACTCCATCGGCCACCTTTCCTGCTCTTGATCGACCGTAACCCAGGGCAAGGCCAATCGTACCGTACGCCTGCCCTGGCTGAGGGATTACAGGAGCTGTCAAGGACTGTCCGTCAACATTTAATGTGGCTTCGTAGTAATCCATGTCTCCATCTTTCACTACCCAACCCTTTTCCATGGCCTCAGCCAGCGAAACGGTAAAATAATTTTCCCAACAGGCTTTTGTCACCGGATCCGGCATTTCTTGCAGCCACGGGTTATTCGCTTGAATACCATCACCAACAGAAGAGTTGGTATACATGCAAACTTCCATTCCAGAGGTGTTGGAAGCTTTAATATTACTTGCTACTACAATTGGATCAACATTAAGGAGAACATCTGAAGATTCCCCATCCACATCATACACCCCGTCATGCAAGCATCTTTGCCAGAAAGACTCAAAGTCGCCTTCAGTCTGCCCTGCCCATGTCTCACGGATAAAATCGTAGTAGTTGGTAGAATTATCAGCCCAAATAAGAAATGATTCTTGTGCTTGCCGTGTGTTGAAGAGATTACTGATGGTTGGCTGGGCCAATGAGAAATGACCTGATACAGCCTCAAAATCATTCCATGATTCAAGGTAGTGATGATCGGGCGTGATGTACTTGACAGAGCTAGCTGTTTCATCCATTCTATCCGAGGTAGAAATGGTGGTTTTCACTTTCCCTAAACTACTGATCAGTGCCTGTCCCCCGGGATGATCATATGCAGGATTACAGTTGTAAAAGACGACAGTCCCTACCTGGCCTGCTTTGACATCGGCGATCAATGAATTGAAAGCAGCGTCAGAACCTTTCCTCGTATTGACCGATTTGGATAAATCGATGGTGGTTCCATAGTTGCCCAAAAGATCATTGATCGCAATCACCATTAATTGCACGTTTACGTCATTGGAACCACTAAGTACCAGCGCTTTTCCTTTTGACTTCCATAGATCACTGGCAGCTTTTTCCAATAAGACCTGGTCTTCTACCTTAGCAATTCCCACTGAAGTAGCACCTGCTTTTTGGGCGATCAGATTGTATAGATTTCCTACGAACAACCCCTCTTGCGAAGGTTTGATCGGTTTTCTGTAGTCTGCATTTGAACCTGTTAAAGAAAGGTTTGATTCAAACGAATACAAACGTGACATTTCTTTCTTTCCCTGACCTAGCTTTCTGGTTGCAGCAAATTGCTTACTATTTAAAACAGGGTTTGGCCAAGTCCCAAGGAAATCCGCATTGATGGATACGATGGTTTTGGCTTTGGAAAAATCATGCATCGGGAAGGCTCTGTTTCCAGTTGCAGACTGGTAGGCATCTAACATACCACTGAATGAGACAGGATCATATTGAACATGCTCCACGTTGCCCATTTTTGTGTTGAGCTCATTGATGACCCTTGCAGTACTGGGACTACAGTTAGAATAGGACACAACAATCGTTTTGCCCCCGTTAGCTCCAAGCTCAGCTTTGATTCTGTTGTCAATCGTATCCCAGTCAGTGTCTTCTCCATTGATCATAGGGCCTTGGAGTCGTTCCTGATCGTATAGCGATAGAACCGAGGATTCTATTTGAGTGGTGGTTCCGCCAAGATTGATTTTTGACAGGTCGTTGCCTTCTATTTTGATCGGTCTACCTTCTCGGGTCTTTACGACTACACTTGCCACATCATTGCCCATGGAATAAGTAGAGGCATAATAATTGGGCACCCCAGGGTCGACATCTACAGGTTTATTTACATAAGGGATGGCTTTTCTGACCGGAGCTTCGCAAGCTGCAAGCGAAGCTGCTGCGATTCCAAACCCCATTAATTTCAGAAAATCTCTTCTGGAAGGCTCTCCGTTTTCACTGCCATTGATTGGCAAGTACTCTGGAAATTCCTTAGCAGAACGCTCCTGAAATGATTTGGAGTTTTCCAGTTGCTCTATTCCCTTCCAGTATTTCTTAGTTGCTTTCATTCTTCTTTTAGATCAGCTAATTGAATATTAATAGTGACACTTAGCACATTCAAGACCTCCGTTGTCTTCCACTTTCATCGCACCTTTACTCTGCTCGGAATGTAGTTTGACTAATTTGTCGTAATAATCATTTCCTTCCGTGTTCAAATCTGTTTCCCTGTGGCAATTGATACACCACCCCATGGTCAGGTTAGAAAATTGATAAACCACTTCCATTTCTTTAATTGGACCGTGACAAGTTTCACATTCGAGCTCTGCTACCGCCACATGCTGAGAGTGATTAAAATACGCCAAATCAGGCAGGTTATGGACTCTTATCCATTCAATTGGTTTAGTATCGTTTCCGTAGGTTTTAGTGTCGGGATCATAATCAATTGCCGCGTAAATCTTTTGAATCTCTTCAGACTCTGTTTTCACCTGAGAATGACAATTCATACAAATATTTGGTGAAGGGATATTGGCAGATTTTGATTTCCTCACTCCGGTGTGGCAATACTGACAATCGATTTCATACTGGCCAGCATGTAATTTGTGTGAAAATGCAATGGGTTGAGTCGGTTGATATCCTTGTTGGACACCAATGGTGAAGGCGCCATCGATTAGTGTCTTTAATACCACAATCGTTACGATGAACACTACCATTCCAATGAAGGAGTTGCTTTTAATCAAATCTGCGAAAGTGAAACCTTGATTCACAATGTCCGCTTCTTCTTCATCTAAGTCCTTATCTTTCAAATACTTGACAAGCGTCTTGATAGCAATTCCCAAAGCGACTAAGGCAAGTATAAGCACCACTATTAAAATGACGATGATGGCCATTAAGTATGAAGAAGAAACGGAAGACGTTGCTCCTTCTTCTCCCGGAACTGGTGCTTCTTCAACAACTGGAGGACCGGCGTCCGTTTCTGCCTTGATGTAGGCGACCAACTCCATGACCTGATCGTCAGTAAATGGATAGGCTGGCATGACGGTTGGTTGATATTCTTCCCAGAGCGCCACAGCATCTTCATCTCCAGAAGCAATCATTGCCTGCGAGTTTTTGATCCACGAATTCAACCATTCAATGGACCTCCGTTCATGGACGCCGTTGAGTGCAGGACCTAGCCTCACTTCCCATATCTGGTGACATTGTGTACAATTGGCTTTGAATGCAGCTTCACCTGCTGAAATTATTGCTGGATCTGATGGAATCTCTTGGGCAATGGAACCCGATACAGCAACAAATCCGAGGACAAGACTCAGAAGTTTTCGGGTTAGATTCGGTGTTGGTTTTACCATGTATTTCGATCACTTGAAATCAAACGCCTACAAAAGTAATATCGGGTGGTTGTATTTCAAAGATAGCCGCTGAGGCCACTTCTAAAAGCCAGAATAGGTTTACATAACTTATTATTAATCAATAGGTTAATACCGAATTGTTCTTACACACTACCTCTATTTAGAATGATTATAAATAATACAATACCTATTGTTTAATTCGCTCCTAGTACAGGTCAATCAATTGACCAAGAATTGCTTTGTAGATAATCATACAGAAGCTGGTGAATTGTAGGCCTAACATTTAGCCGATACAGGGATCGATTCGCTCTGGTAGGATAGACTCGATTGGAAAGAAAGATAAATATGAGGTTACTGGCAGGGTCCGCCCAGGCAAGTGTTCCGGTATATCCTGAATGTCCATAGCTTTTGAAGCTCGCGTCTTTGGCAACGCTACTAACCAGCGAGTCATAGTTGATCAGTGGCTTATCAAACCCAAGCCCTCTCCTATTCCCTTTGTTGGGGTATTGAGCAGTTGTGAAGAGGGCAATGGACTGCTTTGAAAGCAGTCGCAAGGAATCGACCTGTCCTTCACAAAGAAGGAAGTTCATTACCCTACCTAAATCACCAGCATTACTGAACAACCCAGCGTTTCCTGAGATACCCCGCATCATAATGGCGCCTTCATCATGAACCTGACCATGTATTGGAGACATTCGAAAAAAAGTATCAACTTCAGTCGGAGGTATGCGGTCTATTGGAATTCTATTTAGGGGATTGAATCCCATCGTTCCCGCTTCCAATGGCTCATAGAAAGTCTTTTGCAGGTAAGATTCGTAATCCATTCCAGTCAGCCTTTCCACAATTTCAGGAATTAGATAAAAGAACAGTCCTGAGTATTTATATGACGGATTCTTTTGAACATCAGATTTACTTATCAGCTTCTTGACCCGTTTCTCATAAAATTCATTGGCTAGAAATAATCCCTCAGCCACTTTGAATTCATGACTCTCCGCATAAGTTTCCCGAAAATCCTTCTGCCTAAAAGTCCCGTCACTTTTGCGGATCACTTGATGGTAGGGTATCCAGGGATATAATCCTCCTTGATGTGCCAAAGCTTCTCGAATTGTAACTTTCCCAACCTTTCCTTTTATACCCCTGACATACTCTCGAATGGGATCATCCAGGCGAATCAGTTCATCATCATAAAGTTTCATCAATGCGAGTGTCCCTCCTACCACCTTGGTAATTGAGGCTAAATCGTAGACATCATCTTTTTTTACTTCTGTGATGGAATCGTATGTATGGTATCCATAGGATTTATGAAAGAACACACTATCTTGGCGTGCTGCATAAACAACACACCCCGGAAAAGCTTCATGATTGATCGCATTGCTAATAACGCTGTCAATTCGTTTTTCTAGCCCAACCCAAGTCTTGTTAATCGTGCTGTCACTCCGTTGAGAGAGCGAAATGAGAGACGCACAGAACAGAAAAGAGAAATAATTAAATCGACTAAATAAGATAGTCTTAAGTAGTTTTTTAGCTTCGCGAATTATGAGCAAACCGAAATACTTCATTATTGATTTTGACAGTACGTTTACCCAGGTTGAGGCCCTGGATATCCTTGCCGAAATATCACTCAAGAATAGTGAAAATCGCGATAACGCGATAGCAGAAATAAAGAATATTACTGATTTGGGGATGGACGGTTCAATGTCGTTTCGAGAGTCACTTCAGAAAAGAGTTGAGATCTTAAATGCTAAAAAAGATGATTTGAGTGAATTAATATCGCGATTAAGCGATTATGTCTCAAACTCGTTTAAGAGGAACAGAGAATTTATTTTCAATAATAAAGAGCGCATCTTCATTGTTTCCAATGGATTTAAAGACTTTATCGTGCCAATTGTTTCTAAATATGGAATAGCTGCTGAGAACGTCTACGCTAATGAGTTTGTGTACGACTCAGACGGAAATATCGTCGGATTTGATGAAGCCAATGTCCTTTCGGAGAATAATGGGAAACCGAGACAAATCGAACAACTACAACTCGACGGTGAAGTGTTCGTTTTAGGAGATGGATTTACCGATTATGAAATTCGAAAGGCTGGGTTTGCCAATAAATTTTATGCATTCACAGAGAATGTAAGAAGGGAAAAAGTCCTAAACGAAGCAGACCATGAAGCCCCGACACTAGAAGAATTCCTATTTACTCAGAACTTGGAAAGAGCACATTCATACCCAAAAAACAGAATCAAAGTACTGTTACTTGAAAACATTCATCAAGATGCCATCGAGAAGTTGAAGAAGGAAGGATACCAAGTTGATATCCATCCTGCAGGGATGACGGAAGATGAGTTGGCCGAAGCCATCAAAGATGTAAGTATTTTAGGCATCCGATCGAAAACCATGGTCACAGAAAAGGTTGTAGCAAATGCTAAAAGACTCCTGGCTATTGGAGCATTCTGTATCGGAACAAATCAAATTGAGTTGAAATCGTGTCTTCAAAGAGGAATAGCGGTTTTTAATGCACCTTTTTCCAACACCAGGTCCGTGGTTGAGCTGGCTATTGCTGAAATGATCTTACTGATGCGTAACCTGCCCGATAAAATCATTGCCATGCATGAAGGCAAGTGGGTAAAATCGGCTGCCGGCAGTTATGAGATTCGTGGCAAAAGACTTGGAATCGTTGGTTATGGTAAAATTGGATCTCAATTATCCATCATTGCCGAAGCCATGGGAATGAACGTCCAGTACTACGACATCGAAGAAAAGCTGGCACTTGGAAATGTAACCAGATGCGATTCGCTCAATGAACTACTTTCCACATCGGACGTCATCAGCCTTCATGTCGACGGAAGGCCAGAAAATCACTTGATTTTTGGGAAGCCGCAATTCCAGCAAATGAAGCAAGGTACCATCTTTATCAACCTCAGCAGAGGTCATGTTGTAGATGTGAATGCGTTATCTGAAAGCATTCAATCGGGTAAAGTTCACGGGGCGAGCATTGATGTATTTCCTGAAGAACCTTTAAGCAACGACCACCCGTTCGAATCCCCACTAAAAGGTCTGAGAAATACCATTCTGACGCCTCATATTGGCGGCAGCACGCTTGAAGCTCAAGAAAACATAGCCGACTTCGTGCCAGGAAAAATCATTGAATACATCAACACAGGGACAACGACAAACAGTGTAAATTTTCCAAATATTACGCTACCTGAGTTAAGCAAAGCACATCGATTTATTCACGTTCATCAGAATGAGCCGGGTGTTCTTGCAGAGATCAATAACATCCTTGCGAAGTATGGAATCAATATCACCGGTCAATACCTGAAAACAAATGAAACAATCGGGTACGTCATTACAGATATTGACAAAAAGTATAATGAAGACGTAATCAAAGACCTTAAAGGAATTGAAGGTACAATTAGGTTTCGAGTACTCTATTAAGATTCATGCTTTTATGTTATTTTTGATAAGGAATATCAACCACCAAACCAAAAAGTTTATTGCCCTAATCAATAAACAATAAATTACACCACATGAGCTATTCGCTTAATTGGAAAAACTTACAGTCGCTTGATCAGCTGCAAAATGTCATTGATGAGTCCAGGACGAAACCTGCCTTAATTTTTAAGCATCGCAGTTCTTCGGACGACAGCAATCAAGCTAAACAAACGTTGGAACGAGATTGGTCAATTCCTGATGATCAATTGGAATGTTACATCATTGATGTGATGAAGGAGAAAGCGATCGCTTCAGAAGTAAGTGAGTTTGCGGGTATTCCCAATGTATTTCCTCAGGTCCTGCTATTTGCCGACGGAGTAGCCATGTACGATGAATCCCATGAAATGATCAACGTCAAGAAGATTAAGTTGGCACTTAAGATCATCAACCGCACCTTTAGATGGATGGAAACCCGCGTCTAAACTAATAGGAATTGCTGTACGGTATTTAATATTGCTCTTTACTTAGTTGAAGAGCTTTTTTATGTCAAACAAAATTTACTTTCCGCCAGGCCCTGCCCAACTGTTTTACAGCTTTCAAGATCACTCTAAGCGTGCTCTCGCTGAAGATCTACCCAGCATTTCCCACCGAAGTAAGCAGTT
>CAZQDI010000038.1:12179-27608 GCA_964591785.1 uncultured Roseivirgaceae bacterium | reverse complement strand
GTCAACATTTGGCTGATTAACACCGGCTGGACCGGAGGGGAGTATGGTGTAGGGGAGAGGATTAAGCTTAAATATACCAGAGCAATGATTACGGCGGCTTTGGAAGGCAAACTTGATCATGTTGGATACAGAACACACTCTATTTTTGGTGCTGAAATACCACTTACCTGTCCTAATGTTCCGGGAGAAATACTCAGCCCCAGAGAAACCTGGAAAAACGATGAGGCTTTTTACAAGAAAGCAAACGACCTAGCCAATAGATTCATTGCCAATTTTAAGAAATTTGAAGAGTTTGCCAATGAGGAGATTATGGCGGGAGGACCAACACCCAACGAAAAATATACCTAAGCAACATAAACCCAAATCCTGTTGACCCTGGCGCTGCGAACGTCAGGGTTTTTTGTTGTTATCTTTTACAACCTTTTGTAATCATTTTCATCCTAACTGTGAACGGACCATTCAACCAGTGATTGAAGAGCAAATTATTTGGATTAAGCAACTTAAAAATGGAAATGAGTTGGCAGCATTTAATTTATACAATTGCTATTCAAAGGCCATGTATAGTGCTTTAACAAGATTGGTAAAGGATGAGGATCAAGCCAAAGATCTGCTACAGGAAGCATTTGTAAAAGCATTCAAAAAGATTGATGGGCTTGCTGATCCAGCTGCATTCGGAGGATGGCTCAAGCGAATTGTCATCAATACAGGCTTGGAGTATGTGAGAAAGAAAAAGTTTGATTTTGAAGATGTCGAAGAGATTTCGGAAATCCAGGAAGTCGTTGAAATGGAAGGGTCAATTGAAAATGAAACCATTCACAAGGCAATAAAATCGCTGCCAGACGGCTGTAGAACAGTAGTCTGTCTGCACCATTTGGAAGGATATAAGCACAAAGAAATCGCTGAGCAACTAGGGATTTCGGAATCGACATCAAAAACTCAGTACAGGCATGCTAAAGCATTATTAAAAAAGAAACTACGATATCATTATGAAAATTGATGAATTAATAAGGCAACGAAAAGATCAACTGGATGTCGAGTCACCCCCGCAGGAGGTTTGGGATAAAATACGACTTGAAATTTCTGACGTGAAGGAAAAACAATTCCAATGGTGGAGGGTAGCAGCAGTGATTTTTATCTGCGTATCGATTGGCTTAGTGATCCAAAACAGGCTTCTCAGATCTCAGGTACGGCAGCTTGCAACGCTTGGTGACATTTCGGAACAATATGCTGGCATTGAGCAAGACTATATCTCTCAGGTACGGCAATTAGAGCAATCAACCTCCATCAATGACCTTGCAGGTGAGGTCGATTATGCCTGGGTCTTTGAAGAACTACGGCTACTTGAAGAGATCAATCAATTATACCGTTCCGATATCGGGACAGTGAATGAGGAATTGCTCGTAGAAGTATTGATCGATTATTATGAAAAGAAAATCAAGCTTCTGAAGAAACTGGAACTAGAACAAGAAAGAAACTCAAATAGAAAGCAAAATGAAAAAGTTGACACTGATTACTCTCGCATTTAGCCTGCTCTTTGTTGCAGAGTTAAGCGCATCAAACAAAAGATTTGAAACAAGAACTGCTACCATCAAAAGAGACGTCTCTCCAAATGACTTGATTAACATAAAGGCCAAGAATACCGATCTGGTTGTTGAGTCTTGGGATAAAAATGAAGTTGAGATAACTGCTACGGTGCGTTTCGATGGAAAAATGACAGATAAAATGGTCTCCTTCCTTGACAACTTTCAGGAATATGTTGAGGACAATGTTGAATTCTCTGGAGGAGAGCTTCGAATAAAAACAAACCTGGATGAACCCAATAAAATTCAAATTGGATCAAAGCATATTGGCATAGTTATCGGCTTTTCCGAGGATGAATTTAAACTCGATTATAAGATCAAAGCTCCTGCAATTAATAAATTCGAAATCGACAATTCGTATAAGGATGTTTCCCTAATCGGGGACTTTCAACACATCAAACTGACACAATACTCCGGAGAATTGACGGCTGATTTCATTGAGAAAGCTGAACTAAACATGAAATATGGTTCCGCCAACCTTAAGGGCATGGGATCAGCTGTTTTGGAAATCTATGAACAAAAGCTCGAAGTAGAATCAATCGAACAACTTGAAATCGACACTAAGTACTCGGAGATTGACGTAGTGAAATTGAAAACAATGGAAACTGCCTCTTACGAGTCGGATTTTGTCCTGGGTAAGGCCGAAGAGATTACGGGCAATTTCAAATACGGCGAAATGGAAATCAAGAACAACCTTGATCGTGCTGAGTTCGACTTTTATGAAATGGATATTGAAGCAAACTCTGCTGGGACAATAGCATTTAAGTCTTCCAAATATGGAAAAATCAGTTTTGATCAGGTCAGTAAGCTGACGTTTGACCAATCCTACGAAGATGAACTGACCATTGGTGAACTAGGCCTTTTCAGGAGCATAGACTCCAAGTACGGAAACCATGAAATAGACAACCTTACGGGTTCTTTTGAACTCAATGCTTACGAAGATGACATTCATATTCGAGAAGTTGACCATGCTGTCAACAGCATTGAGCTAAAAGGAAAGTACTTAAACACCACATTAGGTATCAGCAACCGGTCTTTCAACCTACAAGCCGATGTCAAATACGGGAAGTTTGATTATGACAAACAAGAAATAGAAATGAAAAAATACATCAAAGACGGTGATAAACTGGAAATAGAGGCCCTTTCAAAAACCAAAACAGCCGATGCAATATCAATTTCAATTGAAGGGTACGAAATAGATGTCGTGATCAACTAAGAAGGAATAGATTCATCTTAGTTGATCACCGCTGTCATTCGATCGCGATCAAGTCAATATCAAAGATCAAATTAGCATTAGGTGGGATTACCACATTGCCAAACCCATCTAAAGCACCATCCGGTCCATAACAATATGTTGAGGGGGCATAGATTGTGATCCTACCGCCAGGTTTCATCGTTGGGATCATGATCTGCCAGGCCTCTATCAACCTATTTATGGAAAAAGAGGTCCCTTCCAAGCTCTGATCAAAAACTCGTCCATTTAACAATCTTCCTTCATATGAAATATTTACCTGACCGGATGGATCGGGAGAATCGCCACTACCAACCGACAATACCGTATATCGTATTCCTGTAGGATGGATCAATGCATCTATTTCATTGGCATCCAAAAAGCGATCAATAATAGCTGTGTCAGCAGCAAATTGTTCTGCCTCAGTCCTTATCACTGACAGTAACTCTACGTTTATCTCTATGTTTGAATTCGGTGGAATTAAGCTGTTACTAGCTCCCCCAAAAGCATATCCCGAAGGAGAATATATCGTCATTTCTCCCCCCTCTTTCATCTCTTGAAGCAAAAAGAAAAGCGCCCTCATCAAATTGTCATCCATGATAAAGGAATCACCAAATTCAGAGAGCCCAACTACCTCATCCGTACCTAGCAAGACCAGATCATATCTAATAACTACCACCTCGGTAGGCATAGGAGTACGACCGGTCCCTTCCGTTCTATTCACATATCTAATCCCAGTACTATGAATCTGGGCATCAATATTATTTTCGTCCAGATAGCTATCGATCGTAGCAATATCTATGGCCAGTTGTTCTTCAAACGACAATCCGTCGTCCCCACCGCAACTAACAAAAATTAAGATTCCAAATATCCCTAATAACTTTTTCATATTCATTTAACTAAAAAGTGCCCCGGCTATTGTTGCAGTCATCATGGTTGCCAATGTTGCCGCCATCAAAGCTTTTAGACCTAAGCCCGATAAATCTGATTGCCTGGTTGGAGCCATACTTCCAATACCTCCAATCTGAATTCCGATTGAAGAAAAGTTGGCAAAACCACACAGTGCGTAGGTTGAGATCACAATGGATTTATCCGAAAGAACTCCAGCCTGCTTCATTTCGGCTAAGTTCAAATATGCAATAAACTCATTGATTACAAACTTCTGCCCTAACAGACTACCGACACTCACCGTTTCTGACCAGTCAACTCCCATTATAAATGCAAAGACACGGAAAAGCTGCCCAAGGATGTATTGCAACGAAAATCCATCAAATGTGCCATTCGTAGTACGAACTACAAATTCATTCAAGCCAAACCATTCTCCCACCCCATCTACTAATATCCAGTTTATGGTAAAAACGATCGCAATAAATGCTAAGAGCATCGCGCCAATGTTCAATGCAAGCTTCACACCATCCGAGGTTCCATTGGCAATCGCATCTATGAGGTTCTTACCCACATTCTCTTTGTTAACGACCAGGCTTGAATCGACCTTATCGGGTTCTGTCTCAGGCAAGAATATCTTCGCCATGACGATTGCTGCAGGAGCGTTCATAATAGAAGCACTTAGTAGATAAGTTGCAAACAATTGCTGCTGCTCCGGGTCTCCACCTCCCAGAAAAGAAACATAGGCTCCTAATACACTGCCGGCAATGGTAGCCATCCCACCAGTCATTAGGCAATTAAGCTCAGATGAAGTCATCTTGCTGATAAATGGCTTAACTAACAACGGAGCTTCTGTTTGCCCCATAAAAACATTTCCCGCCGCCGAAAGACTCTCTGCTCCGGATAGCCTCATGGTTTTTGCCATGATCCAAGCAAATCCGTAGACCACTTTCTGGAGAACCCCTAAATAATAAAGTGCTGCTGAAACCGCAGAAAAGAATATGACGCTTGGCAAGGCCTGGAAAGCAAAAAGGAATCCAAGACTGTGATTAACGCCTTCAGCAGCGTTACTATTTTTAGCCAAATCTCCGTACAGGAATTCAGCACCCTGCAAACCAAAATTCAGAAATTTAACAAAGCCAGAACTGATCGCAGTAAACACCTGATTCACAAAACTGACATTCGCGATCAATAGCGCAATGACCACCTGAAAAACTACGCCAATGAATACAAGTCTAAAATCGACCTTTTTCCTATTTTTTGAAAGCGCCCACCCAATTCCTATCAAGCATACTAACCCAAGTAGTCCTCTCAAGTAATCCATGCATTAGTTTCTTTTGTTAAGAACGTCTCGAATTCTTGCGGCCTTTTCGTAGTCTTCTTTTTCTAGTGCTTCGGAGAGCAGTTTCTCGAGTTCAGCAGAACTGAGATCTTCAATATTGGACTTTGCATCGGACTGCTTAACTTCTGCCTGAACAATTTCTTCTTCGTATTCATCAGTCAGGACAATGCCTGCTTCAGTCAGAATGCTTTCATTGGTATAGAAATCAACGTTGAATCGAAGTCCAATTGCAATTGCGTCTGAGGGACGGGAGTCGATTTCAAAAATTTGCCCATCATGCTCACATATGATCCGGGCAAAGAACACCCCTTCTTTCAGATCCGATATATAAACCTCCTTAATCGCGATCTCAAAATTCAATGAAAAGGCTTTGAACAGGTCATGCGTCATCGGACGATTAGGGACAATCTTCTCGATCTCAATGGCTATAGCCTGTGCCTCAAACATACCAATAATGATGGGCAGCCTTCTGTTCCCGTCAACCTCTCCAAGTACCAATGCAAATGAGCCTGACTGAGACTGACTTGAAGACAGACCTAAGATTTCTAGTTTTATTTTATCACCAGCCATTAAGCTTGGGCCTTCTTGATTGCCTCAGTCAACTTGGGAACCACATCGAAGGCATCACCCACTACTCCATAGTCGGCAGCCTTAAAAAATGGCGCTTCAGCATCTTTGTTAATGACCAATATATATTTCGAGGAATTCACACCGGCCAAGTGTTGAATAGCTCCGGAAATGCCGATCGCTATGTAAAGAGAGGGGCTAACTTTGATTCCTGTCTGTCCCACGTGTTCGTGATGAGGTCTCCAATCCATGTCAGAAACGGGTTTGCTGCAACCTGTAGCCGCGCCAAGCGTCTTTGCAAGATCCTCCACCATTCCCCAGTTTTCTGGACCTTTAAGTCCTCTGCCTCCGGACACAACCAAGTCAGCTTCAGGAAGTAGAATGTCACCTTCGGCTTTCTCAACATTGGTGGTTTTAACAGTAAAATCGGCATCGCTGGTCGTGGGAGAAAATGCGACAACTTCGGGTGCTGAGCCATCTTCTTTAACCGGCACTGCATTCTTCTTGATCGAAATAATTTTCTTTTCCCCTTCTAAAGATGTTATTGCGAATGCCTTCCCTGTGTAGATACTCTTTTTCACGTTGTTTCCATCCGGAAGATCACTAACATTGGAGGCAAGCGATGCATCAATCTTAATGGAGACCCTTGCAGAAACCGGATCTCCTAGTGAACTCTTCGCGAGTACCAGTAGGTCAGCTCCTTCCTGCGTCATTGCTTCAGCAATTGCAGAAGAATAGGCCATAATATTGGGCGTAGTGAGGCTTTCATCTGTTACATGCAGCACCTTACTGGCCCCTGCCATGCCAACCGAATCAAGATTTGATACCTCTCCGAAAACAATGGCAGTGGCATCACCTGAAGCTTCCTTCGCATAGCTCACTGCTTCCAATGATGATTTCTTTACAATACCTTCGTCTGTTTCTACAAATACTAATGCTGCCATCTTATATCACTTTTGCGTCGTTTTTCAATAAATCTACCAATTCGTCCATGTTTTCAGGATCAATCAACTTGACTCCGGCCTTGGCAGGAGGAAGCTCAAATGCGGTCACTTTTGTTTTTGGGGCGTCGCTGGTAGGCTCCCTAACTTCAAGTGGCTTCGTTCTTGCGCTCATGATTCCTCTCATGTTCGGTATTTTCCATTCGGCAATTGGCTCTTGACATCCTGCAACAAATGGAAGGGGTAATTCCATGTATTCTTTGCCGCCTTCTATTTCTCTGGAAATTTTAGCTGAATCTCCATCAACATCTAAGGTCATCACTGGAGAGACCGAAGGCATGCCTAACAATTCACCTACCATCCCATGAACCTGACCTCCATTGAAGTCAATTGATTCCCTTCCCATCAGGATAAGATCAAAGCCTCGTTCCTTGGCTACAGCAGCAATTTGCTTGGCCACAAATAAACTATCTTCAGGAAAAGCATTGACTCTGACAGCATCATCGGCACCGATTGCCAGTGCTTTTCTAATGGTTGGTTCTGTTTCCGCTTCGCCTACATTCAATACCGTGATAGAACCACCAGACTGTTCTTTTAGCTCTACAGCTCTCGCAAGTGCATAGTCATCGTAGGGCCCAATGATGAACTGAACACCGTTCTTGTCAAACTTCGTATTCCCATCAGTAAAGGCTATGCGCGAGGTGGTGTCAGGCACATGCGTTATACAAACTAATATCTTCATTTAAATAATGCTGTTTTTTAAAAAACTAATGAATAATTAAAAGGGTTTGAAACCACTCAAAATTAGAGCCACGAAGTTAGTAATTATCGTGAATACACGCTTGATTAGAAACAATAGATTTGGGCTTCTGTGTTATTTTAGGACGATTATGCGAATGGCGGGCAAATGACGGGTATAATGTAATGCACAATCATGCCCATTCCCTTTCACTACACGTAAAATTGCCAAAAATATGATCATGAAACAACCAGAACTTGGCCGTAAAATATCAGTGCTTCGGCAAGAGAAGAACATGACTCAAGAGGAGCTTGTAGAGGCATGTAATGTAAGTGTCAGAACCATTCAGCGAATCGAATCGGGAGAGGTTACTCCGAGAGTTTCCACCGTCAAAATCATTATCGCAGCATTGGGCGAAAGCATGGATTTCATATATCAACTTCCCGATCGTACTAAATCCGTCAGAAATATAGAATCTACGGAGACGTGGCTGCAAGCAGCCTGGGTTTGTGGTATTGTAGCGTTTATCCTGGGATTTATCGACACTGGCATTGAGCTGGCAAGAAATGGAACCGGCTCCCCAAATATGTCCATGGCGCTATACCTCTCTGTCAAAATGGGAGGATTGATCTCCTATATTGTCTTTTACATGGGGTTGATCAAGCTAGGTGACTTTTTTGAGAATCACCTACTTTCAATTGCTTGCTATCTTCAAATAGCGCTTTCATTTTTCATGACAAGCGCAGATATTATATCACTCTACTACGAAGGTTCAATAATGAGCTGGGTGACCATAGGAACCGGACTGATGATGGGTTTTGGCGCAGCTGGAGTGGTCTTAGGAGTGGGGCTATTGAGACTACAAGACTCGATGGGTCAAACCGCAAAAGCAGCAGGTGTTTTAGAAATTGTCGGTGGCATTTGTTTAGTAACAGTGCTGTTATTCATCTTGGGACTTTTGATCTACCTGCCAGCAATGATTCTCGAGATTGTATTGCTATATAAAGCCTATGAATATGTGAAGGCAGAACGTGTCAAAAACTAAAAATTAGGTTCTGATTTATATGTACTGAAGCGTACCTTCGCCTAATGGAGGAAAACTTAGATGTTCTAATTATCGGGGCTGGTCCAATCGGTCTTGCATGTGGGATCGAAGCCGAAAAGGCAAACCTTTCCTACGTGATCATCGACAAAGGATGCTTGGTCAATTCCCTATACAATTATCCAAGAAACATGACTTTTTTTTCCACGTCTGACCGACTGGAAATCGGTGAAGTTCCCTTCATCTCACATAACCCCAAGCCGACCAGGACCGAAGCCTTGGAGTATTACAGAAGGGTTGCCTCCTCATGGCAGTTAAAAACTCAGCTCTATGAAAGAATTGAAAAGGTAGTCAAGAGGAACGGTTTCTTTGAAATCAACTCTAGCAAGTCGAGCTATCGAGCGAAGCACCTTATCATAGCTACCGGATTCTACGACTTGCCATATCCACTCAATGTGCCCGGCGAGCAGCTGGATAAAGTCAGGCATTACTATAACGAGCCGCATCCCTACTACGATATGGATGTTGCCGTTGTAGGAGCCGCCAACTCTGCCGTGGATGTAGCATTGGAGGTCTATCGTAAGGGAGCCAGGTCTGTGACAATGGTGATCCGTGAGGAAGAAATTAACCCCAGAGTCAAATATTGGGTTCGACCTGATATTGAAAACCGAATTAAAGAAGAATCCATTAAGGCTTACTTTAACTCAAGTATCACCCGCATCGAAGCGCATTCAATTGAGGTGCAAACACCCGATGGAATGATCTCCTTTGCCAATGACTTTGTATTGGCCATGACAGGTTATCAACCTGATTTCTCTTTCTTGCAGAGCGTTGGAATCACCATTGGCACCGATGAATTCAAAACACCCATTTACGATCCCGAAACAATGGAAACCAATGTCACCGGAACCTACCTGGCCGGAGTCATATGTGGCGGACTAAAAACCAATGCCTGGTTCATTGAGAATTCTAGAGATCACGCCACCATTATTATAGATCACATCTCCTCAAAGAAAGCATAATGGACTACCTCGGTTACCTGGCAGCAATATTAACCTCCCTTTCCTTCGCCCCACAAGCAATCAAAACCATTCGAACTAAAAGCACGGACGGCATCTCACTTACAACGTACATCGGCTTTAACCTTGGCGTATTATGCTGGCTATTTTATGGGATGATGAAGGGCGACTGGCCTATCATTGTCGCAAATGCTGTAACCTTCGTGTTCGCCTTTTCCATTCTATATTTAAAAATCAAGTACAGGTAATTGTCCAGCCCATCCATGAACTCTGAGCGAATAGCCATTTTAAAATCATATATCGAAAAGGAGCCTACGAATCCATTTAACAAATATGCGCTGGCAATGGAATATTATGAAGCACAACCGGAGAGAGCCATGCAGTTGTTGACAACGTTAACTTCAGAACATCCGGACTATTTGCCCACGTATTACAAGGCTGCTCATCTATTTTGGGAGTACGAAAAATACGACGAAGCAGAGGATATGTTTACGAAAGGGATCGAGTTTGCTACACATCAAAATAACAAAAAAGCACTCGAGGAACTGAAGGCAGCGTTTCTGAATTTTCAGTATGAACGAGATTAGTCCGTAGTATGAAAATGGCCAAAACCCCAGATGAGTATATAGCTCAATTTCCAGCATTTCAACCAATTATTACTTCGATAAGGACGATTCTTCTCAGCACAGAACTGGAAGAAAAAATGAAATGGGGAATGCCAACTTATTGCCTGGGCAATAAGAACGTCCTAGGGATCGGCGCATTCAAAGATTACGCAGGGCTCTGGTTTTTCAATGGTGTATTTCTCAAGGACATCTCTAACGTGTTAATTAATGCGCAACAGGGCAAAACAAAAGGCATGCGCCAGTGGAGATTTAAGTGTATCGAAGAGGTCGACGCTTCACTGATCCGGTCTTACATCGAAGAAGCCATACAGAATCAGAAAGACGGCAAGGAAATAAAACCAGAGAAAAGACCACTGACCCTTTCTGACGAATTAAAAGAAGCGTTAGCCAGTGATTCTGTTTTCGCCGAAGCCTTTTTTGAGTTAAGCGAAGGGAAGCAAAAAGACTATGCTGACTATCTGAATGAAGCAAAAAAAAGTGACACTCGAATTAGTCGTTTAAAAAAAATCAAGCCGATGATTCTTTCCGGCATTGGACTAAACGATCAATACAAATAGGCAATCAGTGAGCGTTAGAAGGGGGTTTCTTCGTCAGAGGGATGATCTCCATTCGCTTTACTTGGCAGTGTAATCGTGAAGTCCGAGTTGTCTGGCCCAGAAGTAGGGAACGATCCAAATCCCCCATCCTGATCTCCATCCCAATCCGTGAACTTCGTGAACTTACCAATGAACTTAAGATTTACGGTATCTAATGAACCGTTTCTGTGCTTGGCAATGATCACTTCTCCCAATCCCTGTAGCGGCATTCCCGATTCATCCGTATCCAGCCCGTAGTATTCTGGTCGGTATAGGAACATGACCATGTCCGCATCCTGCTCGATCGAGCCGGATTCCCTCAAGTCGGAGAGTTGGGGCCTCTTGTCTCCTCCCCTGGTTTCTACTGCTCTACTTAACTGAGACAGTGCAATCACAGGTACATTAAGCTCCTTAGCTATTCCTTTTAGCGCACGTGAAATGGAAGCAATTTCCTGCTCACGGTTGCCACCTCCTTTACTGGAATCGCCAGACATTAACTGCAAGTAGTCAATGATGATCAATTTGACTCCATGCTGGGCCGCAAGTCTTCTACATTTTGCGCGCAGTTCTAAGATGCTGAGTGCCGGGGTGTCGTCAATAAAAATGGGAGCTTCAGATAACTTTCGTGTCTTGTGAATCATCTGCTCCCATTCATAATCTGCCAAGTCCCCTTTCTTGATTTTCTCGCTTGGTAGTTCTGCTTCTGCTGAAATCAAACGATTAACCAATTGAACCGATGACATCTCTAACGAAAAAATAGCCACCGGAGTATTGAAATCGATGGCCGCATTTCGAAGTGCCGAAACAACAAATGCCGTCTTACCCATACCAGGCCTTGCAGCGATGATCACCAAATCAGAGGATTGCCAACCGGAAGTGACACGATCCAGAGCAGAAAACCCACTTGGAACCCCCGTCAGGCCATCTTTCCGATCTTTCCTTATTTGAATCTCATCAATTGCCTGATGCATTAAAGAACTCATTTTATCGTAGTTCTTTCTGATGTGAGATTCCGAGACATCGAACAATGACTGCTCAGCTCTATCCAATAATTTGAATACATCAATGGTATCCTCATAGGCATCTTTCTGAATTTCCGAAGAAATTCGAATCAATTCCCGTTTGATGGATTGTTCTGCAATAATCCGGGCATGGTATTCTATGTTAGCAGCCGAGTTGACCTTTGTGGTCAGCTCCGCAACGTAATGTGCCCCGCCAATGAGCTCCAACTTACCAACTTTTCGAAGCTGATGAGTAACCGTTTTGATGTCGATCGGCTGACTATCATTGAATAGATCAACAATGGCAGCATAAATTTCCTGATTTGAATCTCTGTAAAAGCTTTCCGGATGGAGAATGTCAATTACATTCGATAATGCATCCCTTTCCAGCATCAATGCGCCCAAAACGGCTTCCTCAATCTCTACTGCTTGGGGAGGTAACTTTCCTAAATGGTCACTAATGGAGGAGATCCCAATTCTTCTGCTTTTAGAGGTTGAAATTGATTGAGGGGCACCATCCATGGGTTGTTCGATTTAGGGTTAATTGAATTGACTACAAACTTAAACGTCATTAGCCTCTTAACATTCATTTAACACTGTTCTATTATCTCCAAACTACCCACATAGTTTTCCACATCATTCGATGCTTTAATTGTGGATGCTATATTTGAATTCAGGACACTAAAAATCGGATTCCCTTGTTTCAACTCAACCTCAAAAACCCTTTAGTGGTCTTCGACCTCGAAACCACCGGAACAAACATCTCCCAGGACAGAATCGTAGAAATCGCGATGGTTAAAGCCATGCCCGATGGTACGGTGGAAGAAAAGTGCAGGAAAATTAACCCGACCATTCCCATTCCAATGGAAACCAGTCTGATCCACGGCATTTACGATGAAGATGTGAAAGACGAACCCACCTTCAAGCAAGTTGCCAAGTCCCTGGCCCAATTTCTTGAAGGCTGTGACCTTGCCGGCTTCAATGTGCTGGGGTTTGACGTACCTATGTTGGTGGAGGAATTTTTACGAGCCAATGTGGAGTTCGATGTAGAAAACCGAAAAATCGTTGATGCTCAAAAAATATTCCATTTGATGGAGAAAAGAAATTTAACGGCTGCCTACAAATTCTACTGTGAGAAAGACTTAGTCAATGCGCACTCCGCGTTGGCTGATACCCAAGCCACTTACGAGGTTTTGATCGCACAGATAGAAAAATATGAAAAGCAGGACGTATTTGACAATCTTGGCAAAAAAATGTCTACCATCGAAAACGACATGTCCATTCTACATGACTTAACCACAACCAACCGTGTGGACCTGGCCGGCAGAATCATCCTAAAAGATGGGGTGGAGACCTTCAATTTCGGAAAGCATCGGGGCAAGCCCGTTCTTGATGTCCTTCAAAAAGAGCCGAGCTTTTATGACTGGATCATGAAGGGCGATTTTCCGCTGGACACCAAAAGACGTCTGACACAAATCAAACTCAGTGGGTTCAATCGGTGAGGTAATCAGTGCGATTTTGCAGGACAATTCGCTTGTTTAGACTTTATGTTATCTTTGATTAATACCTACACCCTATGCCGTCAAACTTTCAAAAGAACGCCAAACTTCGAATATTACTATTAATACTGCTCTTTGTGGCAGTCTATTCTATTCTTGTGTGGGCATTAGTATGGGTAGAGCAAGACAGTGAGCAATCTAACCTAACTACTTATTCCAACGCCATATGGTATTCATTGGCAACACTGACAACTGTAGGATACGGTGATCTATTCCCTGGAACCATCCATGGGAGGCTGATCGGCTATATCCTTATGCTCACAAGTATTTTTATTTTCGGCTTATTAATTGGACAACTTACTACACTTATGGCAACAATCAGAGAAAATAAGAAACATGGTTACGCAGGAACCAACTTCACCAACCATGCGGTAATTATAGGCTGGAATGACTTTGGGTGGCATGTGGTGGACCAGCTCGTGGGAGTGGGCAGAAAGGTCGCTGTTGTCACCAACAAAAAGGATGACATTGATCTGATCAAAGAAAAATACAGCAGCAGAAAGGTATTTGTCCTTTTTAGTGACTACAACAATTATGACCTCATCAAAAAGTCAAACATTGAGAATGCCACAATTACATTCGTAAATCTGCAGGATGATACGGAAAAACTTGTCTATGTGCTGAATATGAAGAAAGTCTTTCCTGATACCGAGTTTGTAGTCACGCTCGAAAACGGAGACTTGAAAAATACATTCCTGTCTGCCGGAGTTTCGAATACAATTTCAACCAAAGAGATTTCTTCCAAGCTTCTCGCTTCTTACATGTTTGAACCTGACGTTGCTACGTATAGCGAGTCCATTTTATCCTATGCTCAGTCTGATACTGATTATGACATCAAGCAGTTCGTGATCACCCCAAATAATCCATATGTGGGAAAAATGTATCAGGAAGTATTCTTCGATCTGAAAAAGCGATACAATTCCGTGCTGATTGGAATCACCAAGAGGGATAAATTTGGAAACAAGAAATTGATCAAAAACCCCATTGGTGATTTAAAGATCAATGTGGGAGACTATTTAATTATCATCTTAAGCGGCAAAGCCTTCAAATTGCTGAAAAAGATATTTGCCGTGGAAGAAGGAGCCGTGAGGGAGAAAAAATGAAACGAATTCTGACGATATCAATCATCGCACTAGCCCTTGCCGCGTGCCAAAACCACGACATCAATGAGGGAGAGCAGTTTAGACTAAGAGCAGTCAAAGACAACTTTGACAACGTGGAGTTTGCCAAAGTAACAGTAGATGGAGTGGAGTACCTCATGATGGAGCGGGATAATAACAACCCTCACGAAGGATTTGGTTTTATGGCCTTCAGAGCCAATAAGGTGATTGAAAAACAAGACAGTATTATCTCATTCTTGAAAGCCATGCAATTCTACCAGAACCGAATGTATGCTCGCATGTATAACCTTTCTGAAGAAGAAGCTCAAATTGAGTTCAATAGTACCTTCCAAGAGTTTTTATCATTAGAAAGAAAAGAATTGGAAGATCTTAGGAGAGAAGATCTCAATAGCTCAGAATCTACCAGCAATTCCTCAGAGTAACACTCGATCTACCCCAGACTTCCCAAATAGGTTCTAAGTTCGCCTAATGCGTTAGCAAGGTTTGCACTGATCCCGGAAATCTGAATAATATCTTTTCCTACTTTCTCAGCATCGATCAGCTCGTCTCTATCCTTAAAGACTTCATCCAAAATATTGCAGTAGTCGATTAGACTATAAAGTATCGTAAAGGACGGGGAGGGCTTGGCATTCTTGAATACAATTGCTTTCAGCTGATTTCTTATTTCCTTCTCAAACGCATAATTGGCATTGTCCATTCTATCAGAAAGTGGGATCCATAGCAGCTTGGTCTCTTCTTTCTTCAGAATCCCTCTTTGGACGAGCAGCGCATTCAGGTCTTCTTGAATATCCTTGAATTTTCCCGCCATTGCTTTTACCTGGTCAACCACCGATTCTCCGCTCTTTAGCTTCTTCAGCACATTGTCAAGTATACCATTTCCGGTCCCAATGGTGTCGACGACTTTAATCACTCCGTCGCTAAGCGTTATTTTCTTTTGTAAGTACAACTCAAGAATACATGCTGACAGTACTCCGGGCACCACATTCTTCTCGGCTGCTGCCAATATTCTACCTTCTTCATCGTCTAGTGCAATCAAATAGAATCCTTCTGCTATACTTATTTTCATCTTATGTTAGTTTATGCTCAGTGATCGCTCTCAGCTCTTCAATTTCGACCTGTTCCTATGCTTCGCTGCTATCAAACTGCGAAGATCAGAAAAATTAATAAACTTAGGAAAATACAATCCTATTTTTTTAGTAGT
>CAZQDI010000038.1:0-12159 GCA_964591785.1 uncultured Roseivirgaceae bacterium | reverse complement strand
AGACCTTGGACCAGAATAGAAAATACCACGACACAGTAGGTAGTAAACAAAATGGTTTCCTTCACTTCCGGGCTGATCCATTCCAGGTTTGACAAGGAAAGGGCCAAAGCCACGGATATGCCGCCCCGCAGACCTCCCCAGGTAAGAATGGGTATTGTCTTGGGTTCGAACGTATGAAGTTTAGAAACGGACAGTGCCGTAACAGGTATGCTGACACCCAGAAATCTGGCAGTTAGAACCAAAATAATACCGATGCCACCAATCAACAAATTACTCAAGGTAAAGGAATCTGCAATCACCATGATTTCGAGACCAATCAAAATGAAAAGGATTGCATTCAAAGCTTCATCCAACAGGTGCCAAAATTTAAAGACGTACTCACCTGTAGCATTTGCCAGTTTTTCATCCCGCCCCTCATTGCCGATAAAAAGACCCATCACCACCATTCCAAGTGGCGCTGAAACGTGCAGCAGCTCTGCCAGTCTTCCACCCACCATGACCAAGGTGAGAGTCACTAGAACCTCCAATTCTACGTGATCATTATCGATATAATCCAGCAACTTGAAGCCTAAGAAGCCAAACAGCGCCCCTAAACCAACACCTCCAAATACTTCAATCCCGAATAGCTTTGCCACCCCCCAAGCTGTGATTTCACCTTCTCCATGTCCACCCGCTTCAATAATTCCCGCCTGATGCTTGGCAATCGCAAGAATGGTGAGAAAAACAACCACTCCTACTCCATCATTAAACAGCGATTCACCCGCAATCTTAATTTCTAATTTCTTCGATAGTCCTGCTTTCTTTACCAGCGCTAATACCGCAATGGGGTCTGTTGGAGAGATCAAAGAGCCGAATAGCAGACAATAAATCAGGTCAATTTCAAGCCCTGGAACGACTAAAGGAAAGATATAATAGACCAAAAACCCAACAATGAACGTCGACATTAACGTACTGCCAATGGCCAAAACAAAGATTGGCAATCGCTCCTCCATGAGCTTATTCAGATTAATGGACAAGGCACCTGCAAAGAGGAGGAAGTTAAGCATGACGTTCATCAGCACCTCTTCAAAATCAAATTCCTCCATGATGTGTTCCGCACCCTCGGTGAAAGAGGGGAAGAAATAGCCCAAGATCAAAATCACGACTGACATGATCAATGCGATCAACATCAAACCAATCGTTGAAGGTAATTTGAGTACCGTAATATTGATCAGGGTGAATGCTGCTGCCAGAAAAATGAGGAAGGTGATTAATTCTAAGATACTCATCGGCTATGGTGGAATTGCTTTTGGATTTAGATTAGTGTGTCGAAAATAAATAATAAAAGAGTACCAAAAAAAACAGACCTCTCATTTGATCATGAATATAACTGCATTTAAACGTTTCCGATACCCACATCTAAAAATCGCTATTGCGTTCCTTTTTCTTTTCAGCGGGTGCTCTTCGGTTAAGAAAGTTGCTTTGGAGTTTGATACCATGAGTATCCTCAGGCAGTCTGAAGTCTTTTCCCAACACCATGTCGGCTTCAGTCTATATGACATTGAATCCGAGCAGTTTATCTCAAACTACAATTCCAGTTTACTGTTCACCCCTGCTTCCAATACCAAGCTACTTACGATGTATGCCACGCTTTCAAGTTTTCAGGATTCCATCCCGGCACTGCTCTACCAGATTCGTGATACGGTACTGCACGTGGAGCCGTCTGGCGACCCGACTTTTCTACTCGAAAACTTTAATGAGCAGCCAGTTTATGATTTCTTGAACAAACACGAGCGTATCGCCATCCGGATGCCCTCCGAATTGGAGATCTACGGTGCAGGCTGGGCCTGGGATGATTACCCCTACAGTTTTCAAGTACAAAGATCCTGGTGGCCCATTTACGGAAATCGAGTCCGTTTTGAATCCAATGATACGCTCATACTTACAAAGCCATCCTTTTTTGATGAATTTGTAGAAATCAGCCAATCCGACTCCATCTCGGAAACCTCAAGAGAACGTTATTACAATACGTTCAAGCTGACCACTCCAGGCGACCTGACGGATTACCGTGCCGCTGTTCCATTCGAGTACAACAAAGAACTTCTGCTGGCGCTTTTGTCAGATACCTTGCCAAAATCCGAATTTAGTTATGCCGAGGCAGCCATGATGAGGCCTGATACCCTCTTTAGCCATCCGGTAGATCAGGTCTTACAAGCCATGTTAAAGCCAAGTGATAACTTCCTTGCAGAGCAACTTCTACTCATGTGCGCATGGCAGAACGGCTTTCAGGAAATCGAACCCTACATCAAGTCATTGCAGACGATCCAACTTTCCTCCCTGGGCGACATGGTCTGGGTAGATGGCTCAGGCTTGTCCAGGTACAACCTGATTTCTCCCAACGATCAGGTAAGACTCTTAAAGAAAAGTATTGATGAATTTGGATGGGAACGGGTCACCAGTTTGCTCCCAACAGGAGGTGAGGGCACCCTTGAAGATCTTTATCCGACCAATGATGCCTATATCTACGCCAAGACCGGTACCCTCTCTAATAACCACAACCTGAGTGGTTTCCTGATCACAAAATCAGGGAAGAAATTGATTTTTTCACTCATGAATAATCACTACACACGACCGACCATAGAAATCAAAAAGGCGATGGAAGAGTTTATCATTAACATCAAGAACGCCTACTGATGTCAGTTTAGGTCACAATATTGAGCTTAGTGAGTCGCATGAAATTATCGTCAATAAGCCAGATAAAGTAGGGTGAAATGTTGACCACTACACCTGTCAGAATAGATTTCACATAGAAGCCCGTTTCAATTCGCTCATTCTCATTTTGCAAATAGCCATTGACGAGATCACCGCGCATGTTTCGGATCATCGGCACATCCGGCAATACCTCCACACCAAGAAAATCCGACAATGTTGCGATGGATTGATTTGCAATCAAGTTTTCAATCTCAGACATAAAATCATGCTTAATCATTTTTGTCTCAGAGCTTCTTCTCAGGTTGATGTCATTGGGCAAAACAACCCGATTGATCAGGTCCATTTCATGGTTGTTGATGATGAAGTAGAGCGCCCCGTTCACCTCCCCTTTGAAAGCAACCCGCATGAGGTTTACTTTAAAACGACCCAATTCATCGAACTCTTTGATCTCACGTATGGGACCGAGTCCCAACCCGGTCACTTTGGGCTTTACCCTGATCTTTAGCATTTGCTCCATGGAACCCGCCGCCTTTTCCAATGATTCCAGGATCATCTCCTCCACGATTTCCATGTGAATGGACGAATATTCTTCCTTACTCACGTGCTTTCTATGATGTGCTTAATAATTAACCGGGGATAAATATAGCTAGAATAGCCTCTTAATATTTCCTCCTACATTAATAAGCGACCTTTAATCCATTGTACCCGTTCTCCGAAAGGGGTTTATTTATTAAATTCCAAGTCAACTAATACCTAAAAGTACGTATGAAGAAAGTCCTCATAGCAATTACTATTGCATCTTTATGGGCCTTGGATGCAGATGCCCAGCGAAGAAAAAAAAGCAAAGCAACATCCATCCCGGAGTCCTTTGACACTCAACTTTACGAAGGGATGAAATGGCGAAAGGTCGGCCCATTCAGGGGCGGTCGGTCTGCGGCCGTGACAGGTGTCCCTGGCAGCCCAACCCTGTTCTACATGGGAGCCACCGGCGGCGGAGTCTGGAGAACTAAAGATGGTGGAAACACCTGGGAAAATATTTCAGATGGCTATTTTGGCGGTTCTGTCGGATCCATTGCTGTGAGTGAGTGGGACAACAACGTCATTTATGCAGGTGGCGGAGAAGTCACCGTTCGCGGGAATGTCTCCTCGGGATATGGAATGTGGAAATCCGTTGATGCCGGTACCACCTGGCAAAAAATAGGTTTGGAGAATTCCAGGCACATCCCAAGAATCCGGATTCATCCCAAAAACCCCGACCTGGTCTATGCTGCGGTCATGGGTGACCTCTATAAGTCTTCATCAGAACGAGGCGTTTACCGAAGCAAGGACGGAGGTCAGACCTGGGAAAGAGTCTTGTTTGCCAACGCAGATGCAGGGGCAGTAGAACTTACCTTCGACCCCAACAATCCCCGAATCTTATATGCCTCAACCTGGCGAATACGACGAACGCCGTACTCGTTGGAAAGTGGTGGAGAAGGCTCGGCACTTTGGAAGAGTACGGACGGTGGAGATACCTGGACCAACATTTCCAAAAATGAAGGACTGCCCGGCGGATTATGGGGCATTTCAGGCGTCACCGTCTCTCCGGTCAACTCGGACCGCGTTTGGGCCATCATTGAAAACGAAAAAGGAGGCGTCTACCGATCAGATGATGCCGGAAAAACCTGGAAATTGATTAACAAGGAACGAAAACTAAGACAGCGCGCGTGGTACTACACGAAAATCTATGCTGACACCCAGGATGCAGACATCGTCTACGTCATGAACGTACGCTACCACAAGTCGTCAGACGGTGGTAAAACCTACAAAACTTACAATGCCCCCCATGGCGACCATCATGATCTATGGATTGCCCCGGAGGACAACCAACGAATGGTCATTGGAGATGATGGCGGCGCGCAGGTGTCTTACGATGCCGGAGAAAACTGGTCGACGTATCAGAACCAACCCACCGCACAGTTTTATCGGGTGACTACCGATAATTCATTCCCTTATCGAATCTACGGTGCCCAGCAGGACAATTCGACGGTACGGATCAGGCATCGAACAGATGGCAGGTTCATCGGTGAATCTGATTGGGAGCGTACGGCCGGAGGCGAAAGTGCTCACATTGCGCCCAATCCTGACAACAGCGACATCGTCTATGGTGGTAGCTACGATGGGTTCCTCACGAGGGTAGATCATGAAAACAACCAAATACGTGCCGTGAATGTCTGGCCAGACAACCCGATGGGCCATGGCGCGGAAGATATGAAGTACCGCTTTCAGTGGAACTTCCCCATTTTCTTCTCTCCCCACAATTCGAACCGGCTGTATACCGCTTCCAATCACTTGCATGTTTCCACCAACGAAGGTCAAACCTGGGAAGTCATCAGCCCGGATTTGACGAGAAATGATCCCAGCAAATTGGGATCCTCCGGAGGACCCATTACCAAGGACAATACCAGCGTAGAATACTATTGTACCATCTTCGCCGCAGTCGAATCCTACCACGAAGAAGGTGTGATTTGGGCCGGGTCGGACGATGGATTGGTGCATGTCACTCAAGACAATGGAGGGTCGTGGCAAAACGTGACCCCTTCCGGCATGCCCGAGTGGATGATGATCAACAGTGTAGAAATCGACCCCTTCAACAAAGGTGGCTTATACATTGCCGGTACCAGGTACAAGCTAGGCGATTATGCACCGTATCTGTACAAGACCGAAGATTATGGAAAGACCTGGAAGAAAATCACCAACGGGATTCCTTCCGAACACTTCACCCGGGCCTTGCGGGCAGATCCCAACAATAAAGGACTGCTTTATGCAGGTACGGAAGCCGGAATGTACGTTTCTTTCAATGACGGTGCCAGCTGGCAGCCCTTCCAGATGAACCTGCCGATCGTACCGATTACAGACCTTGCAGTCAAAAACAATAACCTGATCGCAGCGACGCAAGGAAGAAGCTTCTGGATGCTCGACGACCTAACGCCTTTGCACCAGTTGAGTGAAGCCAAAGGAAAATCACATCACTTATTCAAACCGATGGATAGCTATCGTCTGGGGGGTGGCAACGGAGCTGAATCAAAGACTGCCGGCACCAACCACCCCGGGGGTGTACTTGTGAATTACTTTGTCAAAGACACCGCTAAGACCGACACCATCACGATTACCTTTCATGAGGCAGATGGTGACCTGATTAAAACGTACAGCACACATCCTGATAAAGAAGAGAAAGAAGAAAAGCTCAGCGTATCTCCAGGTTTCAACACGATGAATTGGAACATGAAATACCTGGGAGCCAAGACCTTCAAGGGCATGGTGCTCTGGTGGGCTACCACGAATGGCCCCACAGCCATTCCGGGAGATTACAAGGTCAAGATGCGTGTGAATGGAAACGAGCAGATGCATGATTTTACCATCTTAGCAGACCCGAGGGCTGCTTCCTCTCAAGCGGACTACCAGGCGCAGTTCGACTTCCTGATGCAGGTGCGTGATCAATTGACCGCAGCGCATGAGGGCATCATTAACATCCGGAAGGCAAAAGCACAGATCAATGACGTGCTGTCGAAAGTGGAAGAAAATGAAGCACTTACCAAGTATGGCAAGGACATCATTAAAGACATGGGCGAGATTGAAAAAACATTGTATCAGACCAAGAATGAAAGTGCCCAGGATCCACTCAATTTTCCGATCCGCCTAAACAACAAACTCGGTCACCTGGCTTCCCTGGAAGGTATTGGCAACTACCCTCCTACCGACGCTTCGAAGGCCTTCTATGCGGAAGTTGCTGGAGCGATTGACGAACAATTAGATCAACTGAAAAGCATTTTTGGGGATCGAATCGATACCTTCAATCAAATGGTGAAGGAAGCATCCATCGATGCCGTCAAATTGGAGGAATAGCCTGCTATTGCAAATAAAATTAAAAGAGGGTGTAAGAAACACCCTCTTTTTTTTACCTACTGAACAGTAAATCCTCCGGATCATGACGCAAAGTTCAAGAGCCTTTCCTTTTCAATTGGTCGTTCCCTTCCTCCTACTGCTCGCATGCATATTCATTGCAGGCACCAACGTCTTTCACGAGCATATGGAAGTGCTCTCCAAGGCGTTGACCCTTGACCTGCTCCTCACGATTCCGCTGATCTACCTCTTCCTGATTCGAAAGAAGCAGCAGTCGAAAGTCACCGTCTTGCCGATCGTGGTGATCGGTATGCTGGTAGCCACAGTGATCATTCCCAAGCCCTACCACTCCTACCTGGACTTATTCAAAGACTACGTCTTGCCCGTTCTGGAATTCGGCGTATTGATTTACCTGTTCATCACAGTGAGGAAAGCTCTTCGAATGGCGCGAACAGCAAGGAGTTTTGAAAATGACTTTCACGACCTGACGCGTTCGATCGCCACTAGACTTTTTCCTGAGCGTCTGGGAACCATCGTCGCCACTGAACTGTCGATGATCTATTATGGATTTGTAAAATGGCGTACAGACCGACGGCAAGGCAATGAATTTTCTTACCATAAGTCCACCAGCACACCACTCCTTCTGGGGGTATTCATCTTTCTCATCCTGATCGAAACTGCCGCATTTCACCTGTTACTCCAACAATGGAGCCTGACAGCTGCATGGATCCTTACGGTGCTCAGTAGTTACACGTGTTTCCAGGTTTTTGCGGTCGCCAAATCGGTGGGACAACGTCCGTTGTTAGTCACCGGGGAATTTGTGAAGTTGAGGTGGGGAATCATGCGGGAAACAAAAATTCCGCTGGAAACCATCGAGTCGATTTCGTTATTCACCAAGGAGCTGCCAGGTTCTGATGACCTCACGCACCTCTCGCCATTTCATTCCTCTGAAGGCACCAATGTATCCATCACGTTGACGAAGAAACACACGCTGCACCAACTGTATGGTTTTAAGCGAACCTATCAGCGAATACTGCTCTATGCAGACGCTCCGGAATCTTTCATTAAATCTGTAACTAAATCCCATGAACTTCTTAGAGAACGTACAAAATCAACCCAATAACCAATGGTATAAATACCTGGCCATCATCCTGATTACGCTGGTAGGTGGACAGCTCCTCGGGGTCATCCCGCTGGCAGTTTTCACAGTGGTGAAAGGGGTAGAAAGCGGGCAAATGAGCAACATGGAAAACGGTCTTGACCTATCCATGTATGGAGTCAGCAACACTGTAACGCTTATCTTCATCCTGATCCCCTTCCTGGTGAGTATTTTGTTCTATGTCCTATTTTTCAAATCCATCCACAAAAGAAGCTGGAAGACGACCGTGAATGGGACCACAAAAATTCGTTGGAACCGCTTCTTTTTGGGAGTCCTCGTTTGGGGATCTGTCAGTCTGGTGCTGTTTGTGATCTCCTACTTCTCCAGCCCTGAGGATTTTGAAATTCAGTTTGACCTGGCCAAATGGGTACCCTTGCTGGTGGTCTCGGTGCTGATCCTTCCCTTTCAAACTTCCTATGAGGAGTTGATTTTCCGTGGATACCTGGCTCAAGGAGTAGGAAACCTCTTCAGGAATCGTCTACTTGTCATCATCATTCCAAGTATTGGATTTGCGCTGTTGCACGGATTCAATCCCGAGATTGAGAAATACGGATTTTGGGTGATGATGCCGCAATATTTTACCATCGGCGCCACGTTTGCACTGATCTCTGTGCTGGATGATGGAATCGAACTTGCCATGGGCGCGCACGCCATCAACAACATCTTTTCGTCGGTAATGCTCAACTACGAAGGCAGTGCCCTTACCACCGATGCCGCTTTTCTGCAAAAGAACATCGACCCTCAATATGAGTTGATTGGATTGGTATTGATGTCGACAATCATTTGTTTTGGACTTGGTAAATATTCCAAATGGGATTGGAGCCTATTGACAAAACGAATTGAAGGGTCGACCCCTGAACATGTTGATGAAGAGACTACTGACTAATTGCCTTGCGCTCATTCTGGGACTGTGTTCCTTCGCGCAGAACTTCCAACCGGAAAACATTGAAATCATACGAGATGCGTATGGCGTACCACACATCTACGCACCTACGGACCCGGAGGTAGCCTACGGCCTCGCCTGGGCCCACGCTGAAGACGACTTCAAGACCATTCAACTGACCATGCTCGGCGCCAAGCAAATGCTGGGAAGGCATTTGGGTAAGCAAGGGGCCACGGTAGACTATGTCGTTGGACTCCTGCGGTGTGAAGAAATTGTGCAAACGCATTTAACTACCGTTTCATCGCCCTTTATGCGATTAGTGGAAGGATATGTGGCTGGGTTCAATGCCTATGCCGAAGCACACCCGAAGGAAGTACTCGTTAAGCAGGCTTTTCCCATTAACGTGAAGGACGTCTTCAAGGCCTATGTGTTGCAGCTGGCAGTGATGGACGGGGCAGACCGCGTGATCAAGGACTTATTTGACTCGAAGGTTCCTTCGGCTCCATTGGGTACAGGATCCAATGCCATTGCCATCAGCAGAAAAAAAACCGAAGACGAGTACACGTACCTCGCGGTGAATTCTCACCAGCCACTGGAAGGAGCTGCCGCCTGGTATGAGGCACACCTTGTCAGCGATCAGGGCTGGAATGCGCTGGGAGGTCTTTTTCCCGGAGGTCCGGTCATTTTTCATGGCACCAACGAACATCTGGGGTGGGCCCACACCGTCAACTACCCCGACAAGGTCGATGTCTTTGAGCTGGAAATGCACCCGGACATGGAAGACCAGTACAAGCACGAAGGTGCCTGGCTGGACCTGGAGGTGAAAGAGGTCGCACTAAAAGTCAAACTCCTTTTCGGGATCCCAATTACTGTCAAAAAGAAAGCCTACCATTCCATCTACGGGCCGGTAGTTAAGAACGAGGATGGAGTTTTTGCATTCAAGATGGGCGTATTTGATGAAATCCGAGCCATCGAACAATGGTACGAAATGAATAAAGCCTCCAACCTGAGCGAGTTCAAAGCCATCCTTTCCGACATCCGAATCCCCAGCTTCAACATGGTTTATGCCGACAGGTTCGATGATATTTTCTATGTGAGCAATGGCCTGCTGCCGATGAGGAATTCAGCATACGATTGGACCACCACGCTACCGGGCACAACTGCGAAAACGCTGACCACAGCGTATCACCCATTTAGCGACCTTCCCCAGTTGACCAATCCTCCGAGCGGCTACCTTTTCAACATGAATAACGCTCCCTTCAACGCTACGGGCAGTGCGGACAATCTCGATTTTTCGGATTATGATCCAACCATGGGATTTGTGATCCGTGAAAACAATCGTAGCACGCGTTTGGGCGAACTGATGCAGCAATATGGCGGTGGTGACGACCGCATCAGCTGGGAGGAATTTTTGAAGATGAAATACGACGCGCAACTCCCTGACTCACTGGTCTATGCGATCAACATCAATCCCCTATTTGCGGATGCCACGTTTCAAAATCCGAAAGCCAACCGCATCGTCCAGATGATCAAAGACTGGGACAAGGTAGCGCTTGCTGACCGCGTTGGGCCTGCCCAAGCCATGATTACCTACGATCACCTGAAGGAACATGTAAGCCCGCCGCAATACCAAAATCCGACCTACTTCGCCTACGAAGAAGCCCTGGTACATGCCTATGATTACCTGGAAGAGCACTTTGGGAAAACGACAGTTTCGCTGGGTGAATACCAGCAGCTGGTCAGAGGTAAAAAGGAGCTCCCGCTCAGTGGCATACAGGATGTAATCACCGCGATGAAGTCCGTCCCACATCAAAAGGGACGGGTAAAAGGGCAATCCGGAGAGTCCTACATCATGCTGGTTCGCTACCCCCGGGAAGGATTGCCGATCATTGAAACCGTCAATGTCTATGGCGCCTCCAACAAGCCGGGCAGCCCGCACTATGACGACCAAATGGAGCTTTTTACGTCCCAGCAGCGAAAAAAGATGACCCTGGACCTGGACGAGGTGCGCAAGCGTGCGGTAAAGAGTTACCATCCCAAATAAAATTTTGTCCTGGGGCCCAGGAAATACATATTATTGCCCAGGAAATGATTTTGTACCCCCGGGAAGAAATTTTATTTCGCAGGAAAGCCCGAATATCGCGCAGGAAGGTCAAAAAGGTCCGCTGGAAGGGGTTCGACGTCCCGGGAAGCGATAAATCGCCCCAGGAAGGGGTAAACAGCTGCCAGGAAGCTTAATTCTCAACAATTTATTACACCATCATGCTTCCTATACTAATCTCATAAGGTCCCTACTGAAGACGGACGAGTGGGCGATACTTATTTTATCACTGTTTTGTCAAAACGCTTACAAGAGCGTTATAAAACATTTTATCTGCCGTATTTTCTTTCCTTATTTGTATCGATGATCAAAAAGCGAAAAATGAAACCTATTTATCACATCATTACAACTAAATATGAACAATCATTTATTCGCAGTCATGCTACTTTTTCCAATTATCTGCATTTCCTGCAAAGACAACGTTCGTCTGCATAAAGCAAAATCATTTGAGTCTTTAAATGGCGTTGATAGTTCAAAACTTTTCCACTCTGATGGAAGAACAGAGATTTACTCCAGGGGAGAAGAGGATCTAATCATTGTCTTTGATGCTAGCTATACCCATGAGAGACTTGAGCAGTTGCAGGCTGAACTTAAGTCAAGATCCATACAAATTTTCTATGCTGAAAAAGTATTTTCGACTGAGCAAGACCTGCAATACATCTCTTTTAGTGTAGCAATGAAAGATGGTACTTCTTTCGGAGCGTCAGGGTTGGTTTCTGCCAGGAACGGGCCGGGTTTTTTTATAAAGTACTCTTGTGAGTCCAAACCTGATGCAGAATCATCTCCACATGTCGGATCGTTTTCCAGGATCAATCCAGGCACCTTGGATTGCCCCGGCGACTCAGATGGCTGGAAAGAATCATCTTCCGTGAAATGGGCCAAAAACGGATTAAACTGGAGTCACTTTTCAAAGGTAGATGACCATGATTTTGATGCGATTGCCTATACCGACTTTGCTGTGCGACGAACACGTCACAATGGAGTGGATTACCTGGAAGGATATGCTTTTTTTCGGTCCGATATCTCTCAAGTCATCGAGGGAAGTGAAACTGATCAACTGCTACAACACGAGCAAGTACATTTTGATATCTGCGAACTGGTTCTTAGAAAATTAAAAAAGGAATTACTTGAAAAACCTGATCATGTCAAGGTCGAGGAACTGGAAAGAAACTATCGACTCATTCTTGAGAAAACGCATAAAATGTATGACGAACAAACTGATCATGGAAGGAACGAATTCAATCAGACCATGTGGAATAAAATGATCGAAGAGGAATTAGAAAAGCACGCGAATTATGCCCCGGAAAGAGTTCAAATAAAATGAGAATTCTTAAGGTATTTCAGTAGCCACCTCTTAGGTGGACGAGGGATAAAACACCCCCAAAGTACTTTCAAATTACCCAGTTTTAGGTATTGAATACCCGTGGCGTTTGACATAGATTT
>CAZQDI010000037.1:0-27781 GCA_964591785.1 uncultured Roseivirgaceae bacterium | reverse complement strand
AGAGACGGCTCATCTTCGCGACAGCGCCATGGCCCCTTTTTATCATGGTGTTGCCTCCGGGGATCCGTTGAATGACCGAGTCGTCTTATGGACACGAGTGACTCCGCAGGAAACGCTTCCGTCCATTCCTGTAAGTTGGGAAGTCTCGGAAGATGAGTCTTTTCAATCCATCAAAATGAAAGGAACTACCAGTACAGGACCAGGGAGAGATTATACCGTAAAGGTAGATGTGGAGGGACTTGAGGCCGGAACCTACTATTTCTACCGGTTTCGGGCACTCGATCGGCAGTCCATGACTGGTAGAACAAAAACGGCCTCCAACGATTCCGATTTTGCCCGATTTGGAGTAGTGAGTTGCAGCAACTACGAGTGGGGATATTTCAATGCCTATGGTGCTTTGGCATTTGAAGATCTGGATGCCATTTTACATCTGGGAGACTACATTTATGAATATGCCCCCGGTGGATATGGAGATACCACTCTTGGAAGATCACCAATTCCTAACAAAGAGGTCATCACGCTACAAGACTACCGCACTCGTTATTCGCAGTACCGTCTTGATAAAGACCTGATGGCTGCTCATGCAAAACACCCGTTCATCAACATCTGGGATGATCATGAAATCAGCAATAATTCGTACAAGGATGGAGCACAAAATCACCAGGCGAACGAAGGCAGCTATGAGCAACGCAAACAAGTGGCACGGCAAGTTTACTATGAATGGCTGCCCATCAGGGAAAATGAAAAACTCTATCGAACCTTTAGTTATGGCCAACTGGTCGACTTAGTGATGCTTGATGAACGATTGGAGGGTCGGACAGCACAAGCCGACAGCCTGCAGGATCCAAGCTTGATGGATTCCTCACGGACCATGCTTGGAATGGAGCAAAGAGATTGGTTTATCAATCAATTGAAAACCTCTGAATCTCAATGGAAAGTGGTTGGGAACCAAGTAATATTTTCTTATTTGAATTGGGGACATTCAACCTTTAGTATTAATCTGGATTCGTGGGATGGTTATCCCATAGAACAAGGACTTATCGCAAATGCAATCAGAAATGAGTCCATAGCGAACGTCGTGTTTATCACTGGTGACACGCACACTGCCTGGGCTTTTGAAGCTACGAATAACCCTTTTGAAGGATACGATCCTCAGACAGGCGCCGGGGCATTCGCTGTTGAGTTTGGCACTACCTCCATTAACTCTTCCAATTCAAATGAGCGATTTTCTGACAGTCTTGTAAGACTTCATGAAAAGAAGATTGTTGATTCTGATCTCAATCCGCATTTGAAATATGCTAATATGCGAGATCATGGATATTTGGTGCTTGAATTGACTCCGGAAAAGGCTACCTCACAGTACAAATTTATGGACACGATCAAGCAGCCCGGTCAGTACGACTTCAAAGAAGTCACCACTTTTTCTGTGAAATCCGGTGAAGTTAAGCTCGTAAGAGAGTGAGTGCACACGATGAGGAGCAACGATCAAAATGTAGGAGATGAGGTGAAGATTTCTTAGGTTGCACCATGCTTTTTGAACGCATCGCACCTTGTCATGAGCTACAGGATCTGGTCAAGGAAATCTGGGTCTATGAGAGTGATGATCCTACACCCACCATTCAAAAAATCATTCCAGACGGGTATAGTGAAATCATCATTCACTACGGAGATCACTACTTAATCAACATAGAAAATGCATGGCAAAGGCAATCACGCCATCTATTTTCAAACCAAATCAGCAAATATTTTTTCCTCCAAAACTCGGGTCGTTCCGGAATGATCGGTTTCAAGCTATTTCCAACCTCATTCTTTGAGCTTTTTGGTATGAGCGTAGCTGAGTTCACCGATCGGGTCGTGCCATTGGAAGAAATCCTAAAATCGGGCCATCTACCAAAACTGAGCGCCGATTTCAAAAAGCAATCTCTCGATTTCAAGATTGCTAGTCTGGAAGATTGGCTGAAAGAATTTCATCCTTCTTATCAACCACTTGTAAGGTCTGTTACTCAAAAAATCCTGGATCGGAATGGCATGCTCAATCTTGAGCAAACAGCAGAGGAGCATAGCATCAGCTTACGGCAGGTGGAGAGGCTCTTTAAAAAGGTGGTGGGGATTAGTCCCAAGTTTTTTTCCAGAATCATCCGTTTCAATCATCTATTTAAGGTCATTGAGTCGGGAGATGAATCTTGGGTAAAGATCGCCCTTCAATCAGGCTTTTTTGATCAGTCGCATTTCATTAAGAACTTCAAAGAGTTCGCTGGGGAGGAGCCATCACGTTATGGTTTTGACGAAAAAAATCTCGCTAATTTCTTCCTTAAGCGCTGATGTCGGGAATTTACAATACGTGAACGGTTGCTTCTGTTAGACTTGCTTAAAAAAATGAAACCACTCCTATTTATTTGTAGCTTCTTTTTACTAATCTGCCTTTGCCAAGCTCAATCTCCGACTGATTTCTCATGGCTTCAAGGAAAATGGCAAAAGCAGAATGTCAAACCTGGAAGTAGCGCATTCGAAATTTGGGAGATCACAAGCGACGAAATTGACGGTATTGGATTCACGATGAAAGAAGCGGACACGGTATTTGTAGAAAACCTAAAAATCTTGAGGCAAAGGGATCACTACTACTACGTGGCTGACGTCGCACACAATCCCAAACCCACCTATTTCAAAATGACGGAGGTATCTGCACATGGCTTCACCTGTGAAAATCCAGATCATGACTTTCCGAAGAAAATTAGTTATTCCCTTGAAGGAGATGTGCTGAACGTGATCATATCTGGTAATGGGAAGTCCATACCCTTCAATTTTTCAAAAAAATCTGATTGATGTCTTGATATAAACAAATTATTGAGAGGCTGAATCATACCTTTGCGGGCTTCAAACCGGAAGCCTGCTTTGACTAATCCTGACATACGTGTAATTATACCAGCCTTTAACGAGCAAAATGCCGTCGGTCTTGTCATCGATGAAATTCCTAAAGATCTTGTTTCTGAAATCATAGTAGTAGATAATGGATCCACTGATGACACCTTCGAGCAGGCCCGATCACGTGGTGCAACCACGCTAAAACAGCCCATTCGCGGTTATGGTAATGCATGCCTAAAGGGGATGGAACACATTACTAATTCTCCAACGGATCCGGATATTGTCGTGTTTCTGGATGGTGATCACTCAGACTACCCGGAGCAAATGAGGCAGCTGGTTGCCCCTATTGTTGCTAATGAATTTGACATGGTGATTGGATCCAGATCCATGGGGGTGAAGGAAAAGGGGAGTATGACCCCTCAGCAAATTTTTGGCAACTGGCTTGCTACTTTCTTAATCAAGATGTTCTATGGAGTAAAATACACGGATCTGGGGCCATTTCGTGCCATTCGATATGAAAGCTTGCAGACAATAGGTATGCAAGATCGCACTTATGGGTGGACCGTAGAGATGCAATTAAAGGCAGCTAAGCTAAATTTGCGATCAAAAGATATTCCTGTGGACTATCGTCAGCGAATCGGTGTATCGAAAGTAAGCGGTACACTCAAAGGTACCGTAGGCGCAGGATACAAAATCATTTACACCATATTCAAATATCTGTGATCAGTGGAATGGATTGTTATCATATTGTATGCCGTCACACTTGGTATAATCTGCCTGTTTAGTTTGGCTCAATTCAATCTTTCCTGGCACTATCTCCGGTCGAAGAAAAGGCAAGATGAGCAAGAAGATGCGCCGATCGAATTCCCGAATGTGACGGTTCAACTTCCGATCTTCAATGAAAAATACGTAGTAGAGCGACTCATTGATGCTGTTTGCAAGCTGGATTATCCGTTAGATAAGCTGACCATACAAGTCTTAGATGATTCGAATGACGAAACAGTTCAGGTCATAGCAGAAAAAGTGACCTTTTACCAAAACAAGGGAATCCATATTGAACACCTTCGAAGACCTGAGAGAATCGGATATAAGGCGGGGGCTTTACAATATGGTCTGGAGCAGACCTCTTCAGAATACCTTGCCATATTTGATGCAGACTTCATACCCCATCCAGATTTCCTAATTAGAACACTTCCAAAATTTTCCCATGAAAAGATCGGAATGGTGCAAACTAAATGGAGCCACCTCAACAAGGATTACGGCCTTCTTACCAAAATACAAGCCTTTTGGCTCGATGCTCATTTCACTGTGGAACAAAAAGGGAGGGAACAGGCCGGCAGCTTTATCAACTTTAATGGTACTGCGGGTGTATGGAAAAAGTCCTGCATTGAAGATGCAGGAGGCTGGCAGCATGATACCCTTACCGAGGACCTGGACTTAAGCTACAGAGCGCAACTTAAGGGCTGGAAATTTATCTACCGAGAAGAGATTGAATCCCCTGCCGAACTGCCGGTTGTCATACCAGCCATCAAATCTCAGCAGTATCGATGGAACAAAGGTGCTGCCGAAACAGCCAGAAAAACACTAGGAAAGGTATTGAGGTCCTCGATTGGATGGAATCATAAGTTGAGAGCGATCTTTCATTTACTCAATAGTTCTGTTTTCTTATTGCTATTGATTGCAGCAGTATTATCTATTCCAATGCTTTACATCAAAGAGTACAACCCTGATCTCAAACTAATTTTTGATTTGGGAAGCATCTTCGTGGTTGGGTTTCTTGCAATGGGTTTCTTCTATTGGGTATCTGCCAAGGCCACTCATCCAGCATATACCTTTCGCTATTTCATAACCAACTTTCCCGTGTTCCTGGCCTTTTCCATGGGAATGGCCCTTCATAACTCCATTGCGGTGATGGAGGGGTACTTAGGGATTAAAACACCTTTTATTCGAACTCCAAAATTCAATGTAAAAAACAAAAAAGACCGATGGCAAGGGAATCAATACCTAAAAATAGCCCTGACACCGGTGACATTTTTTGAAGGAATATTGGCAGCCTATTTTGCTTATGGGATCTTTTCAGGAATCAAGTTGGAGGATTATGGACTACTTCTGTTCCATATGATGATGGCCATTGGTTTTGCCTATGTATTCTTCCTCTCAATAATTCCGATGAAGAATGCCTGATAAAAACCGAATAGGTTTTTACTCCTTTGGACTGCTCTTTCTGTTGGCCTGTTTTAGTCTCGGAAATATCATTGAGCGGCACCAGTCAAGCATTCTGCTACTTTCCTACGCTACCATGTTCATTACCTACCTTTTTTTGGTTCAAAAAAAAGATCATTGGAAGACACTATTGCTGTTGGGGTTACTATCACGATTACTTCTTTTTTTTCACCTTCCCATTCTTTCTGATGATGTCTTCAGGTTTATTTGGGATGGTACTCTTTTGAAGCATGGCATTCACCCTTTTGCGGAGCTCCCTAACTATTATCTTGATTACCCAGTTGCAGGCCTGGATAAGGCACTATTTGATCAACTTAATTCACCTGGCTACTTCACCATCTATCCACCCCTCAATCAAGCATTGTTCTGGTTATGCGTTCAATTTGACGCTGGGTGGTTGCAAAGCACTAACGTGCTGAGAGGAATCCTGCTGGCCTCTGATATTGGGGCGTTCTTTCTCTTAAGAAGGTTGCTTCTTTTGTATCAGAAAGATGAGAATCTGGCTTATTGGTACTTTCTCAACCCGCTTGTGATACTAGAAGTGACGGGCAATTTGCACTTCGAAGGTCTCGTTGTCTTCTTTCTGCTACTTGGGATGTACGGGTATAAGGTAGGAAAGCATCTCATTTCAATTACTGGTTTTGGACTAGCCATAGGTACCAAACTCTTGCCACTGATCTATCTCCCTTATTTGTTCTTCCGAGGCTTTAGAAACAAACAATGGTGGCTGCCAATTGCGGCAGCTAGTTTGGCGGTTGTTACGCTCTTGCCGCTTTTTGATCAAACCTTCATCAGCGGGATGAGTTCCAGTCTTGATCTCTATTTTAGAAAATTTGAATTTAATGCCAGCCTATACTTTATTGCTCGTGAGGTTGGAATATGGTTTTATGGGTATAACAATATCGCCAAAATTGGGCCCTTGCTTTCAATTATTTCAGCGGTTGGAATCATCACTTTCTCTGGCTTTGGAGCATTCAAAAAAACGGACCTCCCTCAAGCATTCTTAATTATTCTCGTTATCTATCTACTGTTTAGTACGGTAATCCATCCCTGGTATATTATTCCTTTGATCGCCTTTGGAGTTCTTTCAGGATTTTGGTTTCCTGTCTGCTGGTCCCTTCTGATTTTCCTGACCTACACGGGCTACGCTAAGAGTGGATTTGAACTTCCTCCGTGGATCGTTGTTTTGGAATATGTTATTGTGGCCATCTTTGCTTTTTTAGAAAGTAGGAACAGATCAAACGGATGAAGAAAACACTGCCTTTTATATTATTTGTAGCTCTAGCAAATTTTAGCAGTTGCGGACAAAAAACGTTTGATGAAAAGATGACGAGCCTTTACCAGGAAACGGTTCCGCTGATATATTCCGATGAGCTCGAAGAAAAAATGGCAAATGTCATTATTCTTGACACTCGGGCACCGGAGGAGTATGCAGTAAGTCATATTCAGGGAGCTCAGATGATTGACTATGATCAGTTTACACTTGAGCATGTAAAGTCAATTCCTAAGGATGCCGAGGTCATCGTCTATTGTTCTGTAGGGTATCGAAGTGAACGCATTGGAGAAAAAATGCAAGATGCAGGTTATCAGAATGTTAAGAATCTTTATGGAGGGATCTTTGACTGGAAGAATCAAGGAAATCAGGTGGTCAACCGTTTCAATCTGCCTACCGATAGTGTCCATACTTACAATAAATCCTGGGGTCAATGGCTATATAGAGGAATAAAAGTAGATTAAAAGAAATCAAGTTATGACAGATAGATTATTGATGGTTTTTGTGAAAAATCTCATTCCCGGCATGGTCAAAACCAGACTGGCAGAGGATATTGGGATCTACGCTGCCCTGGATGTGTACCAGGAGCTGGTTCACCAAACGCACAAAATCACCAAAAAAGTTGAAGCGGATAAGACAGTACATTACTCAGAGTACATAGAAGTTGAGGATATCTGGAGCGATGAACACTTCGCTCACAAGCTTCAAAAAGGAACCAATTTAGGTGAAAAAATGTCCAATGCATTTGATGAAGGGTTTGATTCCTACAATAAGGTTGTCATCGTAGGAAGTGACTGTTATGACCTGACCTCGAAGACCATCAACACCGCGTTTGAGATGCTAGAAGAGCATGATGTGGTAGTAGGTCCGGCAAAAGACGGGGGCTACTACCTTTTGGGTATGCGGGAGTATTTCCCCCAGTTGTTCGAAGGCAAAGAGTACAGTAATAATAAGGTACTTAGGGAGCTCCTGTCGGAAGCGGAAGAACTGGAGTTATCTGTCTACCAATTGCCAGTTCTCAGCGACATTGATACCTTGGCCGATTTGAAGGAAACGGATATCGATTGGCAAGCCATGGGCGATGAAGACGAGGAAGCAGATCCCGATCTCTATTAGAAGTACTGCCCGACTCCAAGCACGAACCCGTTAATCTGTGTTTCCTGCAAGTTGAATCCGTAGTCCACTCTAAGGATCGCATTGTAGATTTTCTTGTGGATAAATCGAAATCCCCCACCGGCAAATAGCACAAAGTTATCAGGGTTCTTAAAATCTGAAAAGTCGCCGCCCGGGTTTCTCCATGATCCTGTATCGGAGAAGACAACTCCCTGAATAGCTATCCGTTCCTTTTCAAACAGTGTCTGACGATACTCCATGTTTAAGATCAAGGCTCCTGTACCACGATCCACACGATTCCCAATACCTCTGATATTCAAATAACTGTCCAAAACAAATGGAGCGAAAGGACTGTCTTCATTTGAACTAATTCCGTATCTGAATCTCACTGCGAGATTCCCCTTTTCACGAATTCTCCTGAAGTAGTTCAAATCATTAAAAACAATATAGAATGGTGGATCATCATCAAGGGATCGAACAGTTTGTGCATTGAGTTGATTCTTAAGACCATCCAGATAAAAGAAATGATAATTCACTCGATCGATGGTATACAGCACTTTGCCAAGGAGTTTCTTTTCGCTTACCCGAAGTGGTGCATTGGAATTTTCACCTCCGATCCTCGTGTAATCCTCCGTAAAGTATGCTCCACCAAACTCCAGCTTATCCCGGTACTGAAAATATCGAATGGCTGTCGCACCATAGGTCCAGTTATCATACTCATACTCTACGACCCCGTGATCAAAAAATAAGGGCTCCAGGGTCGACCATTTGATGAAATTGACATTTACACCCCACCTGGACTGATTGATCCGCTCCAAGGTAAGGTGAGTGGCTACAGAACTACGATCATAATATTGATAGTACGTTGTCAATTTATTGCCTCTTCCCCGAAGATTCACTTCTGAGATGCCGGCCTGAATCCAAAAATTCTCCTTGATCCCTCCAAAGCTGAAAATTGGTAGGAGGGTATACAGCTCATCTACTAAAAACGTGATCAAAAATTCGCCATTTGAATCCTTTGAGACCTGAAAATCTGCATTGTTGAACATTTCCAGATTTGTAAGGATTTTCTCGTCTAGCATGAGTTGAGCAGAGTCTAGTCGATCACCGCTTTTCACAGATATGAATTGCCGAACGTACTGTTCTTTAGTTTTTTTTAATCCTTCAATTCTGACATCAGCTACCCTCTGACTACATACTTTGGTACATCCTAAAAAAAATAATATGATAATTGCTGCACTTCGATTCATTATTGGCGTATCACACGGATACCCAAATTTATCGTTTCTCCTGCACCTTCTCCTGCACTCCCATTCCAAAAATTTGTATATAAAGTTTCCAATTCAATCAGATTGGGGATGAGCTGGTACTTCAGTCCAATTCCTGATTGGATAAAGTAGGAGAAAAACGCCTCTGCCCGTTGTTGGTCAAAGTTGTAATGTCTGGGAAAGTACTCAGACATTGCATAAATCGTCCATCGGCTAGTGGGAAAGTAACTGTAAAAAACGCTTGTTTGAGTATCCAGAAAGTTGTTCTCAACAAATGATCCGTCTCGACTCAATCGGTACCAGAATGCTTGCTGAAAGAACAACTGGGACTTTTCATTTAAAGGAAGGTCAAAGAAAATTTGATTTAACCATAAATGGGAATCAAATTCGAGAAAGTACCGATCATCGTTATTTCGCTCCGGATCATCCACTGTATTAAATAGAAAAGTACTTTGAATAGAAAGTCTGGGAAGGTTTTTAAACGGAGCAATTTTGACTTTTGGTCCAATGCCTGTAAGTCCGGCAGTCAAGCTACTTGCATCAAGCGTGCGATTTGAAGCTTTGACCCAAACATCAACCCCAACATTGATCTGATCATTTAATCCGTACAAAAATTGATTGATCGATGTGAAAAATGTTTCCCGGAACCCCTTATCCAGTTTTCCCCCGCCGGTATCAAACTGTTTGGTTTGAGTATATAGGTTTTGAAAAGTCTTGAACTCCCAGTCTCCCTGGTCGAAAAGAATGGAAGGGGTATAATTCTGCAAATTGTTTTGTCCATGAACTAAAAGCAGGGACAAGAAAAGGACTAAAAATAGTATTCTACGCATGTAATTGAATTAATTTCTCAAAATAACGTAGAATAAGGCGTTGAGTATGGTCACACCAATGACACTAACCAAAGAGTTACAAAAAGTTTATGCTTTTGTGATTTCTTTATTCATATCTCAGGGAATCCACCGGGTTTGCAATCGCTGCTTTCCAAACTCTTGTTCCAACCGTGATCAGAGCAATTAAAAGTGATCCGACACCTCCAACCAAGTAAATCCACCATGAAATAGTCACACGATATGCAAAGGCATTAATCCACTCGTTGATAAAGTAATAAGCCATTGGTGTTGCCAATAAAAATGAAATTCCAATGAGAAAGACGAATTCCTTAGAGATGATGGCGCCAATTTGCATCACTGTGGCACCAAGTACTTTCCTGATACCCACCTCTTTTGTCCGGCTAGAAATGACGTAAGAGATTAACCCAAACAAACCCAAAGAAGAAATGAAAATAGCAATAAGAGTTGCTGTGGAAGCAAGTTTTGAGGTCTGTCGTTCAGTTTTATAGAATCGTTCAATTGTCTCATCCATAAAGGTCAATTCCATGGGAGATTCAGGATAAATCGACTCCCAAACTGCAGATAATTCATCGATTGTTTTCTGAAGGTCATGAGCTGTGATCTTCATACCCACATTGCCATCACCCCCTTCGGTATGATTAATCATGATTGCTTCAATATTGTGTCGTAACGCCTGGAAATGAAAGTCCTTCACTACCCCAACCACCTCATATTTCTCTTCACCATTGGTAAGTGTTGCGCCCAGCGCCTCTGACGGGTGCTGGAATCCCAGTTGTTTACAATAGGTTTCATTGATCAGTGATTCTTGCACCGCCTCATTTTTCTTAACATTTCGTCCAGCTAGAAGCTCAATTCCATAAAGTTGAATATAATTTTCATCTCCCCATTTTCGATGCACGCTAGCGTTGATTGTACTGGTATCCTTCTTAAACTCCATCGTACTGGTCGAATAGCCTGTGCTCGCCGGAGGCCTCTGAAGTCGAGAGACGGTCGAAACACATGCTAAGCCTTGCAGTTCATTGTACAATAGCTCTTCCTTTTCGGGGCTTTCATACCATGGAATCTCCATATTGACAATATTTTCCTTTTCAAAACCCAGGTCTTTTTCCAGCATGAAGGATATTTGGAAAACCACTGCAAGGGTCGAGACAATCAGCAACTGAGAGAATACAAATTGAAATGAAATCAACAATTTCCGGGTCAGCGTTCCTTTCTGTCCCTTATTGGTCACCAGTGCTTTTGACTTAAGGGTCTGGATGGGTGAAAATGAGGAAATTACAAATGAGGGGTACAACCCTGCTAAGAGGCCAACACCAAATACCAAGCCGACCAAAAATAGCCAAAAAGCCAGATGATCAAATTCAAGACTTACACCTTCAGGGACAAAATCCTTAAAGTAGATCAAACCCCAATAGGCGATCGGGATGGCAATGAAAATTGCCAGAAAGGAGATCAGGAAGCTTTCAGTCAAAAATCTGCCCAGCAGCGCCTTTTTCGTACTACCCATCACTTTTCGAAGTCCTACTTCTCTTGATTTGCTGGTCGCCTGTGCTGTTTCAAGATTGATGAAATTAAATATGGCAATGACGAGCAATGCAAACGACACTGCTAGCAGAATTCTCAACGATGGTAGGTGAGCTGCGGAGGATCTATTATCGAAGATATTGAGCAAGGTATTGAAATGTATGTCGGAGAGGGATTGTAGATTATATGATGTCACCCAGTTCTTACTCTGATCTCTCGAAGCTGCCTCCTCGTTTAAGGTGGACATCATCGCTTCTAATTCCTCGTTGCTTGTTTCGGGATGAACCCTAATGAACGTCTGATCTGAGCTACTAACTGAAAGCCAATCGTTCTTCCTAAATTTCTCTTTTAGCCAGGATTTTTCAATTGTCCCAATGGAAATAAAGTCTGTGAAAATGAAATCAGAAGTTGCATCACTGCGTCTAACGATACCAGAAACATTGACTTCGAGAGAATCCTGATAAATTATTTTTCTGCCTATCATGTCTCGGAATGCGGTACCCGGGAAGTAAATCCTTGATCGTTCACTGGTCAAAACCACATTGAATGGTGCCTTTAGGGAGGAATTTGCAGATCCAGCAATCCATTCATATTGATCAATGACCTCAAAATATGCAGAGTCTGCAAAGACGATATCAGCTGTTCGATCCAACTTCACAATGGCCTGGTCCACCTTAGGTATCTTCACCTTTGCACCCCAATTATGAAACAAAGACAGGACTTCAATTTGAGGAGCTGAGGCTCTGAGATATTCAGGCATTGCAGTAGATCCTCCACGGTTAGTTCCCTTAAAGACTCCTTTAAATTCTGTGGTCACTCTAAACACTCGATCTTGATCCGGAATGTGGCGATCAAAACTCAGCTCGTAGGTGACAATGCTACAGATTGCCAAAAAGCTCCCAATCCCGATCGCTAATCCAAGTACATTAATTGCTGTTGTGGTTTTGTTCTTCCACAAATTTCTCCAGGTAATCCTTAGGTTGTGCCTGAGAAACATGAAGGATGATGATAGTAGTCCCTTATTTTTCATTTTTGTCCTTTTTAGCGCGTATGTCCTGAAGCTCCGTATCACAATCCAGCAGTAAAAAAGTGAAGAATATCTTGTACCTCTTTCTGCGATGAACTCATTATAGACCTCATAGAGATCACCTTCCAACTCCTCCAATCTGTCCTGTGAGCAAAAGGCTCGAAAAATTCTTAGCGGGATGCGAGGGGGTAGCTTTCCCATTAGACCAAATTTTGTAAAGCCATCTCCGGAATTTGACTTCGGAGTCGATTTCTCAATTCATTCGCCTTTTCAAGTGCTTCTTTTCCAGCTTGAGAAATGGTAAAAATCCTTTTTCTCTTCCCTCCCCTCTCGCTGGTCATCTCTCCCATTCGAGAATGTAGTAGTCCTTTTTCTTCCAGACGATATACTGAGGCATGTACCGAACTAATACTTACTTTTCGATCAGTTTGACTATTTAACTCATGCTGAATGGCAACACTGTAGGCATTGTCATAGAGAATCCCCACTGTCAGCAAAACGAGTTCTTCAAACTCTCCGAGATTGGTCCCTTTCATAGTCGTCTTCTATATTAATTTCGTAAATGTAAGTATAATTATTAATTAACTTCGTATTTGTAAGTTTTATTTCACGGAAGGCTTTATTTCAAAAATTGAATGAACGATCTCAGGAAGAAATCCAATGACGCAACATGTTAGGCCTACAGGTAATTAGACCCTTAGGAAAAAAAGGATTTAGGTTTGAATCGATGGTCTCACTACAGAATAGACAAGCTATTTAAGCCAACTTCTCAAGATCTCGAATTAAGATCCTTCTCCTGTCAAAGTTGATGAGGTTTTTTTCACGGAGCTCATTCAAAACCGTGGTGACTGTCTGGCGTGATGTCCCGGTTAAGCTTGCAATATCTTTATGCGTCAAATGATTTTTGATCATGGTCTCAAAACCAACTTTCTGTCCCTTTTCCTCGGCAGTCTCTTTCAGAAAATCCACAATACGGGTTCGCGCATCCTTAAACACCAGTGATTCAATCTTACGCTCCATTTTTCTCAATCGAAACCCTACTATTCTGAGTATTTTGAAGGAAAGTTCTTTATTCTCTTTCATTAGATCTTTCAACTGATCAATGGTCATGGCGCAAACCCTGGTATCGCTGTCCATTGCCTGAGCAAAATCCTGACGCTTACTTTCACCAGCTAATGCAAGCTCTCCAAAAACTTCCCCTCGGGTCAAGATCGCCTTTACAATTTCCTTTCCATCCGGAGCATAGGTACCGATCTTCACTCTCCCATTTGAAACCATGTAGATATTTTCCGAAGATTGATCCTTGAAATAAATCATCTGGTCTTTTTTGTACAAACCAGGTTCATGACGGTCCTCGAGAGATGGTGTCTTTTTGGGGCATAGCACTTCAAAAAGATCAGCGTCTTCAAAATACCAAAGGTTGCTTTCCGTGCTCATAATTAATCTGGGTGATTAAAGGTTCTTACACCAAATTTGTGCTAATGTCATTCCTACAACAATTATACAAAAATAAGGTTCGATGGTTTACTTATACCTAAAGGCACTCCATATCATATTCGTCATCACCTGGTTTGCAGGACTTTTCTACATTGTTAGACTTTTCATTTATCATGCAGAGGCACTGGAAAAAGACGAGCCGGATAAAAGTATTCTTGCTGATCAGCTTGCAATGATGAGTAAAAAACTATGGTATATTATCACCTGGCCTTCCGCACTACTTACATTAGTCTTTGGAACGAGTCTGTTGATCACCGAGCCCGCATGGCTAAAAATGCCTTTCATGCACATCAAACTTACATTTGTGGCGCTGCTATACGTATATCATCTCATGTGCCACAAGCTATTTCTGAATCTACAGTCAGGAGTATCAAAGTATTCTTCTACGCAACTGAGGGTATTTAATGAGATGGCAACAATCATTCTTTTTGCAGTCGTTTTTTTGATTGTATTAAAGAATCAGCTCAGTTGGATTTGGGGTACGATTGGCCTTATTAGTTTTGCAATAATTTTGATGATGGCCATCAAACTTTATAAAAAGTTTAGAAAGAAGTGATAAAAAAGTTAACACCTGTCTTCCTTTTCCTAATCGCTTGCGGTGGGGTTCAACGCGAAAACTCGCTACCCATTCTTGGCAACACAATCTATGAAGGAAATGATACGATATATCACACAATCCAGGACTTTAGTCTACTAGACCAGGACAGTACCCTCGTCACCAATTCTACGATGTCGGACAAGGTGTATATTGCAGACTTTTTCTTCACTTCCTGTCCTACCATATGCCCTACGATGAAGGCTCAAATGCTTAGGGTTTATGAAAAGTACGAAGGAAATAATCAGGTTGGTATTCTTTCTCATACAATTGATCCGGTATACGACACCATCCCATTATTGAAAGACTATAGTTCAAGATTAGGAGTAAGTTCAAGCCAATGGAAGTTTTTGTGGGGAGATCAGGACATCATTTACGACTTAGCAGAAAGAAGCTACATGTCCATTGCGGATGAAGATAATGCAGCCCCTGGTGGCTTTATTCATTCCGGGGCCTTCTTACTTGTAGATAAGAAGAGAAGAATTAGAGGAGTCTATGACGGAACTGATGCCAATCAGGTTGACGTGCTAATGAATGACATTGGAAAGCTGCTGGAAGAGTCCAATTCGGAAGCAAATGTTAATTAATTTTCACCTATGAAGAATTCCACACTTGTAGTTTTGTGCTTAGTTCTGTTTGCAAGTTGCTCTGGTAGTTCATCGAACTCCGACAATTCTGAGAAAAGCGAATTAAGCTCTCGAGATGAAATCAGGCTGAAACAATATAAGGTCGAAGGTGCAAAAATTTACGCCACCTACTGCGCCAACTGCCACCAACAAGACGGAAAAGGCTTGGCTTCCCTCTACCCTCCACTAGCTGAATCAGACTATTTGATGGAAGACCTGGCAAGAGCGGCATGCATCATCAAAAACGGACAATCCAAGGAAATTGTAGTGAATGGTGCCACTTTTAATCAAATGATGCCTGGAAATCCAATTTCTAACCTGGAAGTAGCTGAGGTACTAACCTACATCACCAATGAGTGGGGCAATGACGGGGGGCTGACCGGCGTCAAGGACGTTGATTCCTGGTTGGAGAATTGCGAGGAATAGCTTTACTAATTGCTACTGATTTGTTCCTGGCCATTCTTGAGTGCTGATTCCATTTCTTCCTTCACTTTTTGAATGGAGGCTTTTTGAGCTTCGAAATAAGTTCTTACCTCCTCCTCAGTTCCTTCAAAGTCTGGCTCGTAGTTTCTCATCCATTGCATCATGCCCTCACTGGCATTGCCAAGGTCGTCGGCCAACGTGTTGAGCAAGCTTGCCTGAAGGGAATCAACGGACATTATTGAATCCGCCATTAACATAAGGTCTTTTCTGGTTCTTCTAAGGTCACTCATTTTCGGCATCACTTCATCATGAATTGAAAGCACCTCACTTTTAAGATCTTCCAGCGAAGCACCCGATTTTGACTCTTTGGAAGTCTGGCAAGAAAAACAAACGAGAATGAAAAGAAGTAAAAAATATTTCATAGTTAGTCAAAAGAAACTGTTGCGTCATTTAAGATATACATCAACTGATCATAATCAGTATTATTCAATTTCAGTATTCCTGTCACTGTGACCGGTTTGGCGGTGTAATCAATTTCCTCTTCCAAATAGGCTTCTGCTACAGTCTCAGGTCCACTTCCTCCACAAAAAAAACAAGCTGCTATGGGAAGCGATGATAAAATAATGTGTTTAGGTTCAAACATCCCCTCGAAAGGTATTATGAATCCTTTAAGGGAAACTTGCTTCCCTTCCATTGCTTTGACATTTTCTCCAAACTTGGGAATGTAAATTTCGCCGTATTCGTCTTCTGATTTTTCATAGTCGACATCCGCCATCGTGCTCCAATTTCGAGCAGAATCATCAAACTGACCAAAGGTCAAGAAAGCCAACAATATACAAATGCCACCAACTAAATACTTCATACCTATGCCTTAGACAGTGTTTGCGAGATATCTGATTTATATGCTAAGAATGCTGGAATAACTGATGCAAAGATACCTACCAAAATGCTTCCCAACATTACCATGTATTCATCTTGCACAAAAAACAACCCTGAAGAATCTACCTGCTCCATGCTGGAAACAAGAATATTGAAACCAAAATGTGCCAAACTAAATCCAAACGCACTTCCAATAATCGTGAGAACCAAACCTTCGAACAGTATCAGTAGAAAGATCGTAGATCTACTTGCACCAATTGAGCGTATGATTGCCAGCTCATACTTTCGCTCTTTGAGCGAATTGAAGAGCGCAATGAAAACGCTTGTCGCACTGAGAATCACAATGACAAAACCCAGGATATTGACCACATCGACACCCACTCCAATGATATTGAAGAGACGTGCAGTTTCATAAGGCGGCGATGCGGCTTGCAGATTACTGGTGGCATTTACAATACGTGGTAGCTGCACAGCAGCCATTGGAGATCGGTATTTCACAAGTATCGAGGTGATGTCTTCCGAGTCTAATTGTTCGTTCGTCACGCTCACCCCAAGTTTTGGTAATTCGATCACCTGATGTGCCGAATCATCTTCATGATCGTGCTCTCCATGACTACCGTGGACCACCCAAACACTCTGAATGGAAACCAGTATGAGTTGATCAGTGACCGACCCATTTGATTCCATGATCCCAACAACTTTGAATGGATGCTCTCCATGGCTTTCTCCTCCTTCCGCTAAACCGTGAGCACTTTCTAACTCATCCCCAACTTCAATTCCTAAGTTTTTTGCTACAGTTGCACCAATTGTCGCAGTTAATTCACCTTCGAACCACTCACCTTCTGCCAAGTTCACCTCATACATCTGAGGATATTCAATCGTCGTCCCTACTATTCGATATCCTTTATGACTATCACCAAGTGAAATCGGAATGGCAGAGGCGATCAGTCTGTTTTTTGATAATTCATGGGCATCACTAAGAGCGATGTTCCCCGTTGGGAAGTCAATGTGAAAGATGTTTGCCAGGATAATTTGTAAAGGACTTCCCTTCGCCCCTACTACCAAATCAATGTCTTCTGCATTTTTGGAGATCTCCTTTTTTAGAAAGGAGCTTACCAGCAAAATAGATACGATAATTGAAACTCCAAAACCAAATAGAATGATGCTAAGTAGTGAGCTTAGCGGCTTTGCCAGTACATTTTTTACACTGAGAATAAGTAGGTTCATAGGCTCAGTTGGTTTTTGAATTCACTCTTGATTCGTTGATCATGCGTGGCCACTACTAAGGTGGCTTCGTTACTATTGGCCTGGTCTTTCAAAAGAGTCAGAACTCGTTCACAATTTTGGTCATCCAAACTTGCAGTTGGCTCATCTGCGAGCAGAACCATTGGGGAATTAATGACTGCTCTCGCAATTGAGACACGTTGAGCCTGGCCCTGGCTTATTTGATGTACTTTTCTGTTCTTTAGCTCGGATATGTCGAGGCTTTTCAGAATCTCATCAATTCTTTTCTTATCTGGTCTTTTACTACCTAGAGATTGCGCCAATCGAAGGTTCTCACCAACACTTAACGACCTCACCAAATGAGGTTTTTGAAATACAATTCCAATATTTCTTCCACGAAACTTGTCAAGCTTACTGCCTTTTAGCTCAGACAGACTTTGGTTTGCTACAACAAGCTTGCCAGCAGTGGATTTCATAAGCCCCCCGATCAGGTGAAGTAATGTGGTTTTTCCACTGCCAGAGTTGCCAATAATGACGGAATGAGCCCCCTGCTCAACCTCCCAGTCGGGATAATCCAGGACTGTCTTACCAAATGATTGTTTTAACTGAGTGATTTGAAGCATTAGCGACCTATTTTTTTTCTTATTCTCCTAATTTGATGTACGTGATGTCGTTGGTGATATAGAAAGGAACTGATTGCCCCTTCCAAATCAAGCCTTCCTGCAAAAGGATGCTTATAGACAGCTTTGGTAAGTAAGCTATCCGGATAGTCACTGATGTACTTTTCAGCCATGACTCGAGTTTTTCGCCAAACGTCTTTTAACTCGCTCAGGGCATAATCGTCCTTCGGGTCTGCAACCACCTTAGGTGCTTTCCACTTAAGACTGCTCTGCAACAGCCTTTTAGTAAGGAAGTACTTTATTTTGTTTGAGACTGTGTATTCCGGCATCCCTTCGCCCGCTTGCATTTTTTTGGTCATATACGTTAATGATCCAAATTCGGCCATGTTTAAATGCGATAATACCTGAATGATCGACCATCCGTAAGATTTATTGCTTAAATCTTCCTCACTTAAACCTTCAATAGAATTAAAGATCTGCATCGTCTCTTCATCCAGTTTTTTGAGTGTTTCAAAAATTTGCTGCTTTCCCATCAATTTTGCTCAAAACAATTAATTAAGCTATCTTTATACCTGAATATCAGTCTTTTAAGATATACCCCACCTGGATAAGTTTGCATTAAATGCAGACTGCTTCTTTTGCTTTTACCAAATTATGAAAGGTTTTTCAGTTTCTTAGGATATTGTGATTGAATCTGAAGCAAATGGACCATAACACACATAAGCGCAAACAAATTTTCCATACTGTATGTTTTTCTGAATTATTATTGCGTTACATCACCCATAAAGAATAACATAAGTGAGCATTTTAGACATAATCGCTTTATTTATATTTCTCTCCGGAGCGTTCATTTTTATCAATACCTATTTTCTGAAGTTACCTTCCTCAATTGGGTTGATGATCCTGGCCTTGGCTCTTTCAATTTTGGTGCTTTTAGTGGGAGGGCTTTTCCCGGAACTGCACCTAGCTGAGGCTGTGAAGGAATACGAGTTCGAAGATGTCTTGTATCAAGTTGTACTGAGCTTTATGCTATTCTCTGGGGCTCTGAATATTGATTTTAGAAAACTCAGCAGTCAAAGAAGCTCGGTGCTTGTCCTGGCAATCGTTGGTGTTCTTATTTCCACGCTTGTAATCGGTTCATTGGTGTATTTAATGCTGGATTTATTGAATCTGCATTTAGATTATCTCTATTGCCTTGTATTTGGAGCGTTGATTTCGCCAACGGACCCTATTGCTGTGACCAGGACAATCGAACGATTCCATCTTTCGAAAAAATTAGAAATTAAAATTGCTGGCGAATCACTATTCAATGACGGAATTGCAGTAGTTCTAGCCCTGACCTTGTTGGACATTGCGCATGCCGGAGATGATCACACCCTCTCCATTTATGAAACCGCTTACATCGTGTTCGCAGACGTGGGTGGTGGAATATTCATCGGATTACTATTGGGCTACCTTGGTTATCGACTATTGAAGTATGTAGATAACGATGCCGTAGAAGTTGAAGTTTTGATAACGCTCTCGCTCGTGATGGCTGGGTCTCAGCTCGCAGATTTTATCCATGTTTCTGCCAAGCAAGCAGCAGTGGTCATGGGGCTCGTGATCGGAAATGAGGGCAAGAGTACCCACGTGGCTTCGGCAGCAGGAGATTATGTATTCAAATTCTGGAAGCTCCTTGAAGAGACCTTCAGTGCAATGCTGTTTGTGTTGATTGGACTTGAAATGCTCGTACTTGATCTTAGATTGGATTATCTGGCTGCGGGATTCTTCGCAATTTGCATCGTTTTGTTTGGTAGATGGGTCAGTGTATTTGTACCCATAAAGGCACTCTCCGTCAAAAATGATTTTGATAGAAACACGATTTCAGTATTGACCTGGGGTGCCCTCAGAGGTGGCTTGCCCATCGCTCTTTCTCTTTCGTTATCGGATTTTGCAGGGAAAGATATCATCGTTACCATGACTTACATTGTCGTGGTCTGTTCCGTGCTTTACCAAGGACTTACAGTCCCCCTTCTTATGAAGCCAAGTAATAGCTCTTCTTAGCATCGAATTGCTACTTTTGAGTTATGAAGAAACCCAGCTACATCGCTATTCTTACTTTGGCTTTGTGTATCTCTTGTGGAGAAAACAAAGAGGTAGCTAACAAATCTGCGTCTCCAAGGGTAAAAAAATCAACCAAGATTGAAAGCCCGTCCCAAAATGAAGAATTTGTGAGAGGAGCATCAATTCCGATGCTATTCTCCTCCTCCGGCGCAGAGATTGATTCCGTTGTGCTTACCGTTGATGATCGTGAATCTAAGTATTCCACCTCATCGTTTGAGATTAATCTTCCCTCGAGAAAAGTTGGTAGCTGGAGTATTCGCGCCAAAGTGTATTGTGCAGGTGAATCCGAAACGCATTATCGAAAGGTAGTTGTTCTTCCTGAAAGTGCGCCCACCGAAATGACCTACACAGTAGTAAACACCTTTCCCCATGATGTGGATGACTTCACACAAGGATTATTAATTCTGGATGGGGTTTTGTACGAAAGTACAGGGCAACGAGGAGAATCGACATTTAAACAAAAAGACTTGCTAACTGGAGAAGCCAGCAAGGTTGTGAATCTTGCCGATGACTTATTTGGTGAAGGATTGGCATTTTACAAAAATGAATTCTACCAATTGACATGGACCTCTGGACAAGGTTTTGTGTACAACCGAGAAATGGAAGAAATCAGAAAATTTAGTTATCCCATGCAAGGATGGGGATTAACTACCTACGGAGATCAATTGATTCTTACTGACGAATCTGAAAAGCTTTATTTCATTGAACCTTCTAGTTTCACTGTCCAATCGGAGCTTCAGGTGTACGATCATGAAGGAAAAATTGATGCGCTAAATGAATTGGAGCTCATCGATGGCAAACTTTGGGCAAATATCTTTCTGACCGATGACGTTGTTATCATAGATCCTGAAACCGGTGAAGTCTTGCATCGGATTGATTTTTCCGGTTTACTAACTTCCCAAGAATCATCTTCTGCTGATGTTCTCAATGGAATTGCAGTGGATCCAGATACTGGAAAAATCTATGTGACGGGGAAGGACTGGCCAAAACTGTTTGAAATTACTATACAAGAAAAAACAATATAGAATGACACTAGAAGAGATTACTGCCAAGATCCAGAAGTTAGCTGATAAGCACGCTGGAAAATTTGGGGAAAAAGCCAATTTTAAGTTTGAGGATGGGGTAGTTCACTTAGACGATAGTGTCTCTCCAAATATTGTAGTAAATGAGGAACGTGATGCTCCATTTGCCATTAAAATGAAAGCAGAGGATTTTGGGAAAATCCTGTCAGGTGAATTAAATGTCATGATGGCATTTATGACTGGTAAGCTCAAAATAGAAGGTGATAAAGGGGCTGCAATGAAATTGACTTCTTTATTCTAACCAAAAAAAAGGGTGCCGATGGCACCCCATTATGGAAGCACATCTAAAGATTAAACCAAAGAGAGCGATGTGTTCTCCAAGAGGTCTTCAATTTTTGATTCCTGCTCTACAAAAGAGACAAGCCTTCCTTTACCTACTTCTGCCACAATCAACTGTCCGATTTCTTCATTAAAGGAGGTATAAATACCCTTTCTTTTCATTCCTTCGCACTGCTTTGTATTATCGTCAGTGGGAGTTAAGTAGTGGACAACATCTGATTTGAATCGGTTGAGAAGGAAAATATGCAAAAGAGTCATCAACCTCTTTTTCCGATACTTCGCCAACGTATTTTGATCTCTTATTGAAAGGATCGACTGCTTATTTCTGTCCTTTAATGAACTGAAAATAACATTAGCAATTAATTCATCATCTTTAGTCACCTTAAGTTCAAGAATAGAGGAACCCGGCATATGTGGTCTCAGAGCTACTTTAAAATCACAACACAATTCATTAAGCTCTGCCCATTTTACGATCCACTTGGCCAGCGTTGAAGTTGGCAGTTCGGTGTGCATCGTATGCTGGAATTGCGTTGAACCTTTACCCATTGCTTTAGTGGTGGCAGTTCTCCCGGAGGAAGCCGCGAGCATTCCGTCCATACGATTTCCACCGACGTGGGTTTGTGGGGTTTTATAGGGAGATTCAAGCAGTCTGAACTTGCGCTGTACCTTGGCCAGTGCCAACATACCTTCTTTTTGAAGCGAATTAGAGAACTCGTCGGAGGCTAACCCGTCTATCTGATGGCCTCCATAAGTAATGAAGTTGAAAACGAATCCCATTTTGCCCAACTCTTCTGGGAACCTGGTCATTTCATCTTCGGTCATCCCGGTAGAGTCCCAGTTGAAGGATGGGGATAAATTGTAAGCCAGCATTTTCTCCGGGAACACTTTATGAATAGCATCTGCAAACTCTTTTGCATCTTTCAGGTCAGCGGTTTTAGTCTCCATCCAAAGCAAGTCTGCGAACGGAGCCACGGCCAGTGATTTAGCGATGGCAAAAGGGATTCCTCCCCTTACTTGGTAATAGCCTTCCGGAGATCGCATAATCTCGCAATCCCATTCGATGTCAAGTCCCAACTTCCCTAGAAATTCGTAGACTTCTCTAAATGACATCTTTTGTAGTTGCATTTCCCAGTTCTTTCCCAGTTCTACATCTGCTCCTTCTCCAATTGAAATTCTAACGGTTTCCACGGCAGCTTCCGCGATGGTCTTAACGGCTGCGTCTGACTCCCATTTTTTCACTACCTCATTTAAAATTTCATCAAAAGCCCCTTCGAAAGAATAAGCCTGATCAAGTGTAAGAGCTTCGATTTTTTCATCAACCAGCTTTTGTATTCCGTGAGCTTTTAGCCAGTTTCTGGCATAGTCACTTACTGAACTGGTACTGTACAATTCGTGGCCAAACGTAGGTATTCCCTTTTCATTTAAGATCGCATGAAGGGTTAAGATCGTCTCTTTGTAAGACGGGATTGCGGGATTGGTTGCTCCCAGTACAAACGGCTGATCTCTTTCATCACTAATGGTTTCCATCAGCGTAGCTGCTTCTGCATCGGTCCTAGCTACGATCAGACCCTCTACCCTCATGACATCAAGCTGAAACCTGGCAGCATTCAATCGTTTGATTTGTTCATCGCACGCAACCAAAACCTTTCCTCCTTGATGTCCACATTTTTTGGTTCCGGGCTTCTGATCTTCAATGTGATATCCCGGCACTCCAGCTTCCACAAATCTTCGAACAAGGTTTCTGACCTGTGCATCTCCTCCGTGTCCAGTATCTGCATCTGCAATAATGTAAGGTGAAAAATCAAAGGCTTTCTTCTGTGAGCGTTCTTCATCTGACATCTTAAACCGACTAAAGGTCTGGTTTTTGTCCGCCATCAGCAATGCGCGGACTATCGATGCGGCTTCGTTTGGTACCTGACTCAGAGGATAACTCGCTAAGTCGGCACCGGGATCTTCGTCTGTAGAACCTTTTGCTGATGTGGCCCATCCACCAAGATAGATCCCTTCGATGCCAGCTCTTTTCATCATAACTGCCTGGCTTGGACTGTAGGGTCCATAAGTAGTGATGGACTTCTTTTCGGCATAGAGCTCCCTGAGCCTTTTGAAGAAATTATGAGCTGCAGACTTCGCCACAGAATAATCATTGAAGAGGGTTCCTTGTTGTTCAGCAATCTGACGGGCAGTGTAAAGCCTTTTGATGCCATCAAATCTTGGTCTTTTCAAAAATGCGGCTGCTTCTGAAATAGCGGCATTCATGTTAGCATTTTCATTCATAGTATTTGTGATTATGTTTTTATTAAAAGGTCTGGGTTGGCGGTCATTCGATGACCACTCAGTTTCAATTCCTGGTAGTACAGTTCAATTCTCTCTCGTGCTATCTGAGAATCTTGATTGTTTAGGTTAAGATTGAGTAAGTCGATAAACCATGGAGATTTTGTATCATCCAATACAAATCGCTCCACAATTGATTTTGCGATTGGAAGTGTCGTCTTTTTTGAATGCTCATGAACATCCTTCCCTGAGGCTTGTAAAAGTTTATTGTATTCTTCATCTAGGAGTTGCTCAAAAATTTTCCTTGTAAAAACATCTCCTCTTGCCAACCCAATACCATCATCTGCCTCGGTAAGCTGTGCCCCCTTATGGACCCACTCCCAAAGTACGCTGACTCTTATTTCCCCTGTCGCCATGTCTTCCATCAAATAAAGAATGTCGTCATTGCCAAAGAAATCTGCCGGCTTCAGTGCTGCGGCCTGAAACCCTTGAAGAAAAGCATTCCCATACTGTACCGCCACACTAATCAGATTCCTTGCACCACGAATGGTTCTTGGAGCTGGTTCAAGTCGGGTAAGTGATTGAGCATCTTCCAAATCGTACCCCAGGGCTTCAAATGACCTTCCTAGTTGATTCTGCTCTCCAAGCTGTTCCCACACAGGTCTGACAATATGTACCATTTTCCAGTGTGCAACCCATTTCCCAGAAGCGCCTGCAGCTTGTTCTCTTCTAGCTCCCTCCAGTGCTTTTGCCATACTATTTTCGACCCCTGTTTTACTGCCAACTGGAATGTTAGGCTCCATTCCTCCCTGCCACAAAGCATAGTTGCCCTTTCTGTCCGGGGTATTGACGGCCATTCGTACCCGATCTTCATAAGATGCCATGTATGCATAGGTCATGGAAATGGATTCTATGTTCGGGTTGGCAAATTCTTGATCTCCAGCCAATGCGTCAGAGACGCTATTGATATAATCCCATCTTCCGGTATTGAAGCCAACAAAGTGCGGACTCAAAGCTGCCCTAATCTCCATAAGTTGGAAGGTTGCTTCTAACTGCTCCACTAAAACATAGGTTTTGATAGTTCCTATTGCCAGGGAGAGGTGGTTTTCAAGTGCAGTCAAGAGTTCGTTCCAAAATGAAGCTTCATCTGCTGTCTGGATTTTAGGCAGGTAAAGGACTACAGATCTTCCTTCCTTTTTCAATTGTTTGTAGTTATTAACTACATAAAGTACCATGTCGGCAATGGAAGCGGAGAACGAATCGCCATTGTCCATGGTGATGTGCCGATCATCCAAATGGAGTCCTCTGGCACGAAAAATTACCGTGGTAAAATCTAACTGCTTTCTCCAGTCATCAATAATGGGGCCTCCAAAAAAATCATTGCCCCATGCATTCATTTCTGATTGAACAAGCTCTGCGACCTCCAGGAACTTGGGATCTCGATGGATTGCCAGTTTAAGATTCCTTTGATTGTCCAATGACATGGAATTGATCTGACCCAAAGCATCTTCACCGTCAAACATCCATCCATCGGCCCCGGAAAGCAGTGCATAAGCTACGTTTCTAATGCTTGACTCCAAAGGACTATTGGGTTTGGCAGCCGGTCCAGTTCCCTGTATCCACTGCCTATTCAAATCTTCGGGAATCTCAGATCCCTTAAATTTTCCATCTCTGGCTTGCTGCACAGTCAAATTTGAATTGCCAATTGTGTTGTTGGGATTTAAGAAGGAGATTGGATCTCCGCTTGCGATCCTTTCACTCCTCCGGACATTTCTGGACTCCATCACTTCCTTTTGTAGGGCATTGAATGGCGCTAATGCCTCTAGGGCAGCCAATACTTCATCGGTGAACACATCGGTGTACTCGGTAAGTCGATCTGGATGTATATAAGTGAGTGACATATCTCTTATTTTTCGCCAAATATATATTTTTTTTCTTTAAGCGGAAATTCCGCTATAAATATATTTTTCTCAATATAGGGTTATTTTTGAGTCAAACTCAATTCATGATTTCAGACAATGAAGTTGTAAAGCTGATTCTCGGATTCAAAATCAAGCATCTAAGGTCAAGCAAAGGCATTTCTTACCAGGTTTTGTCGGAAGAGACCGGATTATCTGTCTCCTACCTCAACGATATTGAAAAAGGGAAAAAATATCCAAAGCCAGATAAGATTAGGGCTTTAGCGACAGCTTTTGAAATGGATTACGATGACTTGGTAAGTACAAAAGCGGATAAGAAGCTGCTCCCTGTCCTTGAACTTTTAAATTCGGGTTTCTTTAAATACTTCCCTACTGAGGAGTTTGGGTTCAGCCTAGAGAAGGTAATTGATGTGTTTAGCAGTGCACCTGATCGAATCAGTGCATTCATTAGTACCATCCTCAAAATGGTTAGAAGCTACCAGATTGAAAAAGAGCATTTCTATCGGGTGGCACTCCGGAGTTATCAGGACATGCATGACAACTATTTTGAGGAATTGGAAAGCCTGGCCCAGGATTTCCAACGGTTACACAGGATTGACAAAATTCCGAAGATTGAGGCATTGCAACAGCTGCTAGAACAACATTTTGGAATTGGCATTGATGATTCTACACTCGCAAAAAGTGCCGATTTGAAGGCAGTGAGATCCTATTATTCAAAAGAATCCAAAAAACTGTATTTTAATGAAAGTTTATCCGTGGATCAGAAACGTTTCCTATTGGCCAAGGAGCTTGGCTACCAATTCATGAACCTTCAGGAAAGGTCCTTCGAAACAAATCTCAACAAGGAAGCATCCTTTGAAAAGTTGCTCAACAATTTCAAAGCCTCCTACTTCGCTGCAGCTCTCCTGTTACCATCAGATGCTTTTGTTGAAGACCTCAATTCAATGGCACTTAAGACCAGCTGGAGCTCCAAGTTGATGGAAAGTCTCCTGGAAAAATACCAAGTTACTCCAGAGACGCTTCTTCAACGGATGACGAACGTCCTTCCTAAGTTTTTCGGAGTCGAAAACCTATTTTTCATACGGCTAGATGCCAAAGGAAGTATGGTAAATTACCAGATCACCAAGGAGCTGCACTTATCGGGATTGCATAATCCCTACCAAAATCAATTGCAGGAGCACCTATGTCAACGCTGGGTATCTATCAGTAGCATTAAGAACTTGCACGGCTCCAAAAGATCCTACTTTATCGACGCACAGGTTTCTGAATATTGGCAGTCCGCTAATGCATACTTCTGTATTTCCATTTCACAGCCTAGTAGATTTGATAACCAGGACGGAAGTAGTGTGACGATTGGCTTGGCTATGAACGAGAATCTTCGAGGTGCATTTAATTTCATAAAAGATCCATCCCTGAAAGTAAAAACAGTACATACTACCTGTGAGCGCTGTTCAATTAGCGATTGTGAACACCGGGTAGCGCCGCCTGACTTCGTTGAGCGGAAAAACCAACAGCTTATTCTAGAGACAGAACTAAAACGCCTCTAAGTCATGAAGCTTCAAGAATCTGACCTGACGAACCGCATACATAAGGAATCCTTGCTAGAAAAAATAAAGACTGATCAGGAAAACCTGGCGATTCTTTTAGACTGGAGCTTAGCTACTGAGCAGCCACTCGGATGGCGCGCTACTTGGCTATTAAAGCAACTTGTCATAAAAAATGATCCACGGCTGACGCATTATTTTCAGTCAGTAATTGACAAATTTTTACTCTTTAATGAAAGTCAGAAACGTGAATGGCTAAAAATCTTAATCAATCAGGACGTTTCCGAGGATGAAGAAGGCATGCTATTCGACCTATGCATTATCGAGTGGAAAAAAATTCAAAATCATCCAGCCTTAAGATCTTCTGCTTTTCACTTCATAGCTAAGACGATAAAAAAATTTCCTTAGCTTAAAAGTGAGCTTGCTCACTTAATGACCCCTGAGTACCTGGAGTCATTGAGTCCCGCGATCAAGAAAATCATCATCAGGCAGTGGAACTTATGGAAGTAGCCTGCTTTTCGTTTATCAAAAATCTAATTTGACTAAACAAAAACTACTATTTTGCTAAAATGATATAT
>CAZQDI010000036.1:14380-27826 GCA_964591785.1 uncultured Roseivirgaceae bacterium | reverse complement strand
CGGCCGAAATTTATTGTAACCCCAGTAGCGTTGTAAGATCTCTAAGGAAGACATGAGATTTCTAATCTAGCAATAATAAAGATCGGAAAGTCTAAGTGCCTAATTCAAAATAATTTTTCTTTCAAGAGTCAGATCATTCTCAAAAACCATGTACAATATATATGTTCCGGAAGGGAATGAATGAAAGTCAACACTTAGCTGGTTTAACGACAAGCTGGTAAGAGCTTTATACCACCTGCCAGTCATCGACACAATTTTGATTTCTTGAATGTCTGAGGCAACATTAGTTACTATGTTAATAATTCTACCCTTAGATATTGTCGGGTAAATATCTATTTCAGTTGCTATCTTATCCTTGGTTACCCGGATAGTCTTGAGATCTTCAGTAGTTCCATCAAAATCTACTTGTCTCAACAAATAGAAAACAAAAGGAGCAACTATTCCTCTGTCGAAATAGCGATAATTCTTGATTTCATTACTATCCCCGAAACCGCCTATCTGAACAAAAGATTCATAGTGCTTCCCATCAAAAGACCTAGAAAGATCGAAATAATCATTGCTGACCTCGTTTGCAGTTGACCACTCCAGAAGCACCCCATCATCTTCAGATTTGCCAGTAAAGTCAATCAAAGAGACTGGAGTTGGAACATCAGTCACTGTGAGCGAAAGCTCCACTATGCTATCGCACCCTAACGTTGTGCTGAATGTCTCGGTAAAGGTCCCTGATGTTGTTAATGATTGATCACCAAATACGAAGGTATCGCCCTTTAATATTTCTCTCTCATGGAAGTAGATGATCTCTGCTTGGTAAAAGCTTATTAGCTCTATATCATATTGGTTGGTCACTAGATTGCCAGCAGCAAGTAGGTCGCCTACGAAAGAAATGTCTGAACAGGGAGACAGCCTCTGACTTAACTTAATCGAAAGTTTGTTGTCAGTGGCGGAAACTGTTTCGATTGATTGGCTGGCATCGTTACTGATAATAAAATCAGAGTAGTTTATTGAATTTACAGTAAGTATTTCATCGATGTTAGATGCTATCTCTATACTTTGAGAGTCATCCAAGTATTTAATGGACGCGGGCTTTGGAGAACTAATCTGATCAGGATAAATTGAATACAACTCCCTTGCAATGAATTCAAAAGCACGGTCTGCAAATGCCTCATATCCATTTTGAAATTGAAAATGACAATCATCAGTGTGCTGACTGAATGCAGTCGACGGCAGAATGGTGACGTTCTGATCACCCTCAGCTACATTTCTCTGAGCTTCTTTTATCTTCATTGCCCCATTTAACGAAGAGCCGCAAGAAAATCGAGTCTGAAAAACCATAACTTTTTCCAGATTAGGGTAGTCTTCTCTCCAATCACTATTGAGACCTGCAAATTTTGATTCGTAGACTGATTGGGAAGTTGAAAATATTGCATCAGCTTCGCCTTGAGACCAAAAAATCCCTCGCACAAAGTCAGTAAGGTTAGTTTGATCCAATCGATAATAAAGCCGTCCATAATTGGAGTTGAAGGGTGAGCTCTTGTAATTGGATGTTCTTTCAAAATAGACAATTGCCCTTGCAGTTCTTGCTCCATTAAATATTGCGACCGGTACACTAATATTATCGACAATCAGCTTAGCAAGCTTTAATCCCCATTGACCCGTGTTTCCAATTGTCTCAGCATTACTATCACCTTGTCCAATATTCCAAGAGTCCTGACTTTGCAAAACAGATCCCGATTCGGTACCGCTTGCATAAACTCGAATGAAATTACTGGCATTAGCAGCTGATGAACCTGAATACTGCATCGCTTCTGCGTTAGACTGTCCCTGAATAATATATACATCGCCTGCAACCAAGTCACTTATCGTCCTATCTAATGCCCAAATCACTCCATCTTTGATCCAAATCTCCATTGAATAATTGACCAATTCGGCTTCAATGTGATGGCTGACAGAGAACAAGGCTACGCCTGAGGTATAATCAAGTTCAATTGAATCACTTAAAAAAAGGACTCCATTACGATAGGTTTTAACAATGAGGGAGTCATAAGTGGTATCATCCAGCGAACCACCCACCATCAACTCTCCCTTGTTCGTAGTGATATTTCTTCCTACTAACTGCTTGTTTTTGGGAACAGAGCTATATGTGATCTGCCCGGAAATTTTCAGAAATAGGCATACAAATAGTATGATTAGGCTTTGGCGAAGTCTCATTAAGGCGATTATGAAAGCGCAAATTAAGTCTACCGAACTTCATATTATGTATTATAGAAAGTCAAAACACAGACAAATTTTACTTTTCGACAAACTTCAAATTTAGTCGTATCAATTAGCAAATCTCCATCTATTTGGAATTCTCTGTTTTACAAAAAACAAGTCCCTTTCGTAGTAGTTATTCCCTTATGGGACTATTTGGAAAAAAATCAGAAAAAGAAAAGCTTCAAAAACAGTATGAAAAATTAATGAAGCAATCATTTGATCTGTCAAAAACAAATCGACAAGCAAGCGACCAGAAGGCTGCAGAGGCAGATGAAATTGCTAAGAAAATAGAGGCTCTTCCCTGACATTTAGCCTCTGAGACACGACTCAACATGATAGGATATCGCGTCTCATGTAGCAGGTATTCACTTGGAGGTTTTGATGGATTGGAGACCGCTCAAACTTCTTTATGAACCTAAACCACTTCAATCCAAATAAAAAATGTGCTTATGGACCTAACCAAACAAGAGATCCAGAATATGGATCGGAAGAAAAGGCTTAACCTCATCAATTCAATAACGGGAATAAAGCCGGCCAATTTGATTGGGACCATTTCAAAGGATGGAATTTCCAATGTTGCGATCTTTAGCAGTGTTGTTCACCTGGGCAGTGATCCAGCCCTTCTTGGTTTCATCACGCGGCCAACTGGTGAGGTCCCCAGACATACCTATGAAAACCTGAAATCTACCGGCCAATACACGATCAACCAAGTACCTAGATCAATCATAAAAAAAGCCCACTATACTTCTGCGAAAGTCGATCGCCAAACATCTGAATTTAAAAGAATGCGACTTACCGAAGAATTCATCGAGGGATTCAAAGCCCCTTTCGTCAAGGAAAGCCAATTAAAAATTGGTATGGAATTCATAGAAGAAATTCCAATAACACGGAATGGAACTATTCTCATCATCGGTTCTGTTTGCCAACTCCACATCGAAGACAAGGCCGTAAATGAGAAAGGATACATTGATCTAGAAGTAATACAGACCGCTGGTATTTCAGGTCTCAATTCATACTATCAACTCTCATTCTTGGAAAGCTTTCCATATGTTCGTGAAGATGAAATTCCAAATTTCTAAAATGATGAACTGCATTCTTTCATCTGGACCAGTAAACTCCCTTTCTTGACTAACTTAAAGATGAAACAACTGTGTTGAGACCATGAACCCACATATATGTTCAGTGTCAATTCTAATTTGCTTCATCTATGGATGTGCTTCAAGACCAGAAGTAGATGAACTTCAAAAGTGGAAAGATGAGATAGCCAATACTGAAAAAGCTTTCAATGAGATGGCTCAGGAGAGAGGTTTGGTTGAGGCGTTTACTTATTTTGCTGCAGAAGATGGTGTAATCAGAAGAAGTCGTAAAATTATCGAAGGTAAGGAGTCTATTAGAGCCTGGTACGAAAAAGATGTGCAACCTAAGGAGACACTTACCTGGCACCCTACATTTATTGATGTAAGTAAGTCTGGCGATTTGGCATATACCTATGGTAACTTCACTTTTACCTACTATGACTCACTGGGTAATGAAAAACAAAATAAGGGTATTTTCCATACTGTCTGGAAAAGACAGCAGGATGGGACCTGGAGGTTTGTTTGGGATTGAAAATAAATTGAATTCTTTTGCTCGCAATTTTAGTAGCGCTGCAAATAGGTTAATTTTAGAAACCCTCTAATTGAATTTTACCAAAAGCACTGACCATTGAGAAAACTGGCATATCTATCCATCGGGATCGCAGGTATTTTGGCGTTACTTATCCTCGCTGAGAGTATTCTGGTACCATTTGTTTATGGCATAGTCCTTTGGTTTTTAAGCCGATATTTTAAGAACCTTCTTCAAAAGATCCCCATTCTAAGGAAAAAGGCACCAAACTGGCTATTAAATGCGTTCGTATTTGTGCTGGTGTTCTTCGGGCTCAGCATTATCTCCGGAATTATCACCTCCAACATCACCTCGCTACTTGAGAATGGATCAATCTACAAGTCCAATCTGGATCGGGTATTAAACACGCTGAATGATCTATTTCAGGTAGACCTTTACAAACAGTTGAATGATTCCATCTCCTCATTTGACTACACCTCAATTTTGGGAGATATCGCAGACGGGCTCTCGGGAGCTTTGGGTGATTTCATTATGATCATTCTATATGCAGCTTTTATTTTTTCTGAGGAATCCAGCCTATCAGCAAAAATTAAAAAAATATTCAGTGACCCGGAGCAGTATAATCGAACCTCCTCAATCCTAAAGCGGATAAACGATGCATCAAGTGATTATATTCGGTTGAAAACTTATGTGAGCCTTGTTACGGGCGTCGTTGGATACATTTTCCTTGCGATCATGGGAGTAGACGCAGCTTTTTTCTGGGCCTTCCTGATGTTTGCCCTAAATTATATTCCTACAGTAGGCTCATTAATTGCAACACTGTTCCCTGCAATATTCAGCCTAGTGCAATTCGGAGAATACACCCCATTTATTATTATCCTCGTCGGATTAGGAGTAATCGAATGGATCATTGGAAATGTACTTGAACCGAAATTGATGGGCAGTTCTTTGAACTTAAGCCCTCTGGTGACCATCCTTGCGCTGATTGTTTGGGGACAAATATGGGGAATTACCGGAATGCTTCTGAGCACCCCTATCACCGTTGTCATGGTGATCACTTTCTCTCAATTTCCAAGTACACGGAGTGTAGCTATCCTGCTTTCTGAAAACGGAGACATTGACGAAGCCTATAAGGATAACAAGGAATGATCAATCAGTTTCTTTTGAAAATAGAATAGACGCTTTGTTAAAATCACTAGCGGCGTTAATGACGTTTCGAAAATCGGTGTATTCTGAAACAGGAATATCTATCTCCTTATAAAACTCCTCGATGGTAATTATTATTTTATCATCAACTAACTCATATCCCGACTCAAATTTGCAAATGATTCTGTCTTCCTTTTTCAGCTCCTTGTATATCTCTAATTCTTCAAGTCCCTCAGCCTTATATCCCGCTGGAATATCAACCGTGATGGTATAATTGTACACATTTGGATATCTGGACAAAATTGGGTTAACGCGATCTTCTTCCTGATACAGTTCGCTTTGAGTTCCTATCGCCATCCCTACCAGAAAAATATAACTATCGCCTGCATCCTCAATCATTAGTTCTGACGAAATCTTGCTATTGACGATAAAAGGTAAATTATATTCATCGTTACTGATTTGATCGTTTTCCAAAGTATAAGTTAACGTCTTTTTGTCTTCGATTCCTGAACCTGTAAGGTAGTCCTCGAAGCCATCGATATCAGACTCAGATGAAAAGGAAAGTACCGCCCGATTCGTCACTGACCAATGTCCATAGTATTCTTGATATTGATCAAGTATAACGTTACTCATATTGTCTTCAAAACTGATATCGGTAATTCGCTTGATTCTGCTAAAATCAGGATCCGCTTGTTTGATCATCCCAGGATAAAAACTGATATTATTTCGGACAAATACTGCACCATTACCCAACATATTAAATGGTGCCTCACCTAAGCGATACTCAATTCTGTCTGGTGCAATGTATTTTTTGATTTCGGGCAGGTAGATCAAAAAGTCTTGAATGGCCCTGGGGGTAAAGAAATATGGATCAAAATTGTGAATGTATCTATTTGCAGTTAAGACTACTTCAAACTCTATTCCCAGTTCGGTAAGGTATTGGCCGTAGGCCTTAAGTATTCCAGTAGGGGACCCTACTCGGTTCTTTATGACAGCATCGGCATCCTCATATTCACTACTGCCTCTTCTGGAAACGGTAAACTCCGACTTAATAAAATTATCAACCCACAATGCTTTTCTAAAGGTACTGGAGTTATCATCACTGGTCATATTCCTAATATCTTTTGGGACAATTTTTGAAATCTTAGTTGTAAAGACATCTGAACAAATATTCCCTGCCACATTCCCCCATATCCTACTATCGGGCACCCCACGACCTGCTCCAAAGCATTGATACGCAACACTGATCTTATTTGAATTTGGAGTAGCAAAGTCTTCTTCGATCATAGCTGGAATATCTGTCAAATCAAATGTCTTAGCTTCCTTCCCCTCCATCACAGTGCTCTTGACCTGCTCCGGGGTTTGATAGGCTTTGACCCGTGCAGTATTATTACCGTGTACTAAAGTGAACTTTGCCTTTTTCAAGGGATAATCTTCCTGGATTGTTTCCCACCCAAAAGGATAGTATGGGCCTTTCAATGTATACAATACCTCGATGATCGACTCTGGAGTTGAACCCTCAATGGCAAAGATTTTGAAGTCTCCGTATTCATCTACATTTTGAACTTCTTTAATATTGTTTCGATCTAGTATACTAACTTCTCCCTCCTTTGAAATAGTTCGAGCCTTGATATCGACCAATGATGTGCCCCTACTCATTGGAATATAGACTTTGTTGTTTTCTCTAACCCCTTTTTCGTCTGCAACAAAGAGTTTCTCATGATGCGTTTCGAATACATCCAGGGCACTCCCGCTAAACTCGACGATGACTACCTTAGTTAGACCGACTGTACTTTTTCCAGGAAAGTCAGCTGAAGGATTTTCATACAAGGGTGTCTCAGACCACGAATAATTCTTGTAATGCTGCCCTGTAGCGAATTGTAAGCTGAGAGTTAAAAAGATAAAAGCTAAATTAATTTTCATGCGATGTGTTTTGTATCTGAAGCATAGCGCTCAGGGTTTATTTTTCAATTGCTTATGAATACTAAGTTCTTTTTGTACTCATTGACAAGACTTTTGATAAAGTCATTCCATTGTGGGAAATCACTTTTCGGTAGATGTATCAAATCTATGTAGATGAATTTGTTTTGTGTGACATATTCTGCATCCAGCGTGTAGGATATCTCAAAACCATAATCATCTTTTTTGAATGATGCCTTCTCAGGTAGATCCTTCAGGGAATATCCTTCAGGGATTTTCATCCGCGTCCTGTAATTAATGGAGTATTTGTTATCAAATTTCTTACCATATTGACGTTCATCAATATCCACTGCTTCTTCTTTCAGCAATCTATCAAAATTCATGTTAAAGAAGATTCTACTCCCAATTTGACGAAAGTAATCTTCCATTTTCAAATGGAAGGAAAGATCTAATTCTGCACTTTCGTTCGTAAGTCCATCAAATTCAATATCGCGATATCTGGTCTTGTTATTTCCAAGCTTGAGTTTAAGGTTAAGAAATTCCTCGTCTGTTTTTTCTCCCTTATCTTTCAAATAATCAAAGATGAACTCGGTCTTCTCATGCCCTTTCAACGTCCTGCTCTCTGTCGCAAATACCTTTCCATTTTCAATGTAGGTTTCTGTTTCAACGTTAATAGTATTTTCTGAAAATGGAACTACAGGAACTTGCTTAATAAAGTAATTTGATTCACTAACCCCGACTAGCGCTTCTTTTCCTTGCGTGAAGGAACTAGGGTATCCAAATTCAACAAAGCTGTCTGTCCCGTCCATAAATATGGAGTCACCTTCAACAACGGCAAGTGTGATCATATGATCATCGGCGTAGGGTGTTGGATTTTCTTTATAGGTGTACGGTTTGTTTCGAGAACCAATCCAAGCGTGATAGGCAGGAATATTTACATGATTCAACATGACATACAAAAGGTGCGACATGTCTTTACAGTCGCCATACTTCTTTTCACAAACACTAGCAGCTCCTCTTGGCACAAAGCCCCCAAAACCATCTCCGAACGCCACATATGAAATGTTGCTTTGTACCCACTGGTAAATGATTTGAGCCTTCTCTTTCTCACCTGAAACGCCCGATACCAGTTTTTCGGCAATCTTTTTGACTTCTAAATTGTCATCCTCATCAATTTTTTGAAGCAACTGCTGGTACCAGGAATATAAGTTTTCCACTTCATCCAAAACAGCTACACGATGTCCGTTCTCATCTACATAACTTTTTAGGTAAACCACAATATGAGGTATGTAATATATGCTTGACTCAAAATCATTGTTACTATCATTATCAATCTTAATCCCATCCAGATCAGTGGTTCTCCATGTGTAAACTGTAGTTTTTCGTCCTTCTTTTTTTGTGAAATCAATTTTTATATCTTCTGCATTGAATAGCTTAAAATCCACCTCCACATCATTTGAAAACTCAAGAGTCAATTCTGCCTTTTTTGTAGGAAAATAAGACGCAAACTGAAAAATGTAAGAGAAGGGAATTTCATTGCTATGCTGCACTTTATAGCTGTGAACTATTTCAGCTCCTTCTTTCACATTCGGAAAATAAAACTCCTTACGTTTATTGTCACTATAGAAGATCATTCCCCCTAACTCATCTTTAGTCTCAAAAATTTTCACATATTTCTTTTGGCCATTATCTAATACGGTATAGGCCGTTAAATTCTCCAAAGATCTAAAGCGATCGAAGGAGATTGATTTTCTCGCTAGGAACAGTTTATCAGAAGAGAGAAATTTTGCTTTTTCATAGACCTCAGTAGATGCTTGAATATGACCATTCTTATTGTCAATGGTAACGTAATCTTTATTCTCTAAGTAAGCAAAGCCTGAATTATCAAACTGAGCAAACATTTCGAACAGAAAAAATGAGAAGAATAACCCTAATTGAATTCTCATAAAGTACTTTATTATCTGACAAAGCTAATGATAGCGATCTCCGAAAAATTGAAGATCTAGCTATTAGCCATTAATTTTTGTTAAGAGGTAGCATGACAACAAAAGCAGCACCTTTTCCATACTTTCCATCGTACCAGATTTTGCCATCCAGCTTCTCGACATAGGTCTTAACTAAAGATAAACCTATGCCGGTAGAATTTTCTCCTGCAGTAGGTCTGGCACTCAATAAGCTGAACTTTTGAAATAGCAGATGTTCTTCCTCTGGTTTTACGCCAGGTCCCTCATCAATCACACTTGCTTTTACATAATCCTCAGTCCGATCCACCAGAACCTTGACTTGTGTGCCCCTGTTTGAAAACTTTAAGGCATTTGAAATGAGGTTTTCAAAGACCAAAAGCAAATAAGTCTTATCAGATCTTAAAGTGCAGGATTGCACCTCGGTATCGATCGAAATTGAAATTTCTTTTCTTTTTCCAAGCTCACGTAGTTCTTCCACTGCATCACGCACAATGGCAACCAGATCTAACTCCTCTTTATGTATTACTATACCCCCTTGCTCCAAAACTGCCATATCCAATACCTTTGCAATAAGATTTTGAGCCTTACCCGTGACCTGTTCGATCATCCCGATAATCTCCTTTTGTTCCTCATAGTCCTTCATTTCCTTGAGCAACTCTGAAAGTGAAGAAATATTTGATAAAGGATTCTTCAAATCATGTGCCATAATTCTTATGATCTGATCCTTCTCATCTAATAATTTCTCAAGGTCCTCTGCTTGCTTTTCAATGGTCCCTTTTTGCTTTCTTAAGAGTTCATTATTAGTTTCCAAGTCGGCAAGTGCCTTTCGTTGCACTGATTCAAATACCATCGATACTACCATAATGATCAACAAAAGACCAGGGACAATCGAAACAAACCACTCGGTTTTCATCGCAATATTGTATTGCACAGGTAGTTCTATTCCTTGGATAGCAAGTATTCCCATCCATAGCATTGCCAAAAAAGAAACAACACCCCAGAAAATCCCTGCATTTCTATCCACGACAAGTAGTGCCAATACCGGGATAGAGATAATCCACGGATAAATGGCAGACCAGATTCCTCCGGAGAAATAAGTCAATATTACAACAGCAAATGCACCTACAAAAACGTAGGTATGACCAAGGATTGCAAGTGAAATTTTTGTTTTTGCTAAAAAGGAGAGGACTAAAAAGCCAAGCACATTGAATATCATAAGCTTAACTCCCAGCGGGTATCCAAAATAGACGCTAAGCCAGATGTACGAATTTGAAAATAAACTTGTTAATAAGGATGCCCTGACAAACAGACGTGTTTTTTTATACTCCGAAGAATCTCGCTTTCTGTCAGGATGAATGAACCAATCAACAAATGCAGCTAAATTCATAGAGGTCTACTTTGCAATCGAATATGCAATAATCGCGCTTACTAAAATCCAAACTCCTTCCAGAACACCTAACAATAAAGTCTTTCTAAGTTTGTGATGCTCTGCATATATCATTAATAAAGGTAGTGATAATGATATAAAAGCCTCAGAAACAATAATGTAAAGAGGAGCATTGAAAACCATCTTCACATTACTATGGTACCACCACCACCCAGCTGCATTTGCTAGGTGCTCATAGAGCGGAATGTACATACCTCCGGTAATGCAGAGAGCAAGTGACGCACCAACGATACCAAGTCTCTTAGTGAAGAGAATACCAACAAAACTTAATTGAAGTAATACATTTGACCATGCAAAGGGCATGTAGAGCGGCGAACTCCATATCATAGGTTCATTTCCAGGGTAAACCAAACTGTTGATGGTGCTTACAAGATAGTGATCCGTAATGAGTTCTAGAACGCCTGCAATTGTCCCAAAAACCAATAACCGTTGAACCAGGGGATTCTTAAAGTAAATGGAGTAAAATACGTAAAAGGCGTACAATAAGTAAGTTATGATACTCGCTGAAATTGGACCAGATTTAGTAATAGAACTAAATACTGACCAAATCACTAATACCCCTGAACTAACAAGGATCGTGATCGTGGTTTGTCTATTCAAACCGGGAAGCTGTTCATTGTGCATGTCTACTCGTTGGTTGCAATTGTTTCACTTTTTTTCTGTAGTGCCAGTCGGTGGTTCAATATGCCCTTAGTTGTCAATGTATTTTCCCATTTACTTGACAATCCCCAATCTTCCTGAAGTGATGGTGGTATATAAAACTGGACTGTCTTGCCATCGTTGAAGTGATGAATAATCCCTTCTAACAGTTTCCGGTTGAAAAAAGAGGCGATTTTCTGCATGAATTCACTCTCTTCCAAGTGGCTCATCTCCCCGACTAACCATTTTGAGACAGCCAAACTAATTTTATCCCTACTGCTTTTCTTGTCCGACAGGCCAATACATTCTGCTAGATTGACCCCCGAAGAGTGTGCAAAATCTTCCAGAAAATAGTGCATAAAATAGTTTGGAACAGAGTCAAAAGCATTTCCAGGAATCAGATAATTAATAAACTCAATACAGGAGCTGGTCAGTGACTTACCTGCCTCTGAGCTGGCAGCCTGATTTTTAAGGATCTTAGTTGCAAGATCAAAACCATCTGAATAGCTGTTTGGCAAAAGATCACTCCTGATTCCCATCAAATAACCAACCACTTTCCAACAATGCATGTATGATTCGATTTCATCGCTTGACAACTTTATATTTAATCGCCTGAGACCATTTATGATCACCGGGCCGAAAGACATCAATGTACCAAGCAAATCTTCCTGATTGATCGGTTCCCCGAGCTTGTCAGTGTCCCATCCACTCTGGCGTCTGGTTTTCAAATAATACCGAATTGAGGCATGGATCAGTCGTACCTTCTGAATTGTCACCACACCTCTGCCGCTTTCAGTAAGCCCTCCACTTGCTAGCACATTCACCACCATTTGGGCCGTCTCCATTAACCGTCTGGCCAGCGGATCCATATTCTTATTATGTGAAAGCAATCTCCCAGTATCGAAGAGAACTTGTGCTCCCTTTGCACAGGTATAGCAAAGTGGAAGAGAACTGACATTGAGAAGCATAAATATCTCCGGCCCATATAATGAGAAAAGCTTCTCCCCTTTTTTTACCATTTTTTCATCGTACCATTCTGGAAGTTGTCCAGAGGTCTCTATATACTGATCAAGAATAGTCGAAATATTTGAACTTAACGAACTAAACATCCCCAGATGGAAACTACTGTTCTTAAAGAGTTTCATCATCACTTCATTTATCTTCTCCTCTTCGCCTGACGAGATGATTTCAATGAGCACCTTGTCGGCTAAAGGGTCAGTTTCAGTTCTGAGAGATCCGAGATGATCTGGAGATAATTCAGTAAAATAAGTCAAATGTTGAATCTACTGGTTAAAGATCCTAAGTTACAGAATTGAATTAGAATAAAACGTTTTGAGTAAAGCTTATTGATTTCATTTCTCCATGCGCTCCAAACCCCACTTACTCATAGCATCAATTACAGGGAATAGACTTTCTCCGTGGGGAGTAAAAAAGTACTCCACACGAGGAGGTATCTCGGGGTAAATTTTTCGTTCTAATATGCCATCTGCTTCCATTTCACGGAGTTGCTTTGTAAGCATTTGCTTAGTCACACCCTCTATTCCTTTTTCCAGCATCCCAAATCTGTTCGCACCTTTCCTCATTAAATGAATAATAATTGGTTTCCATTTACCTCCTATCATACTCATGGTATAGGTGACCGGACAATCACTATTTTCTATTTTTTTTGATTTTTTTTCATTCATAACTATCTGGATATCAACAATAGTCACTTTATATATACTATATCACAATAATATGACTACTTGATATTTTAAGACAAAGATAGAAATTTTGATCTATGGAATTGAGTCATTATTCCATGAGAGTGAATTTTTTAACCTTAACGATCCTATTCGTTATAAACACTTCAGAAATGAAAGGACAATCAATCAGAGAAAAAGCAATTCAAAATGTTCAAGAACCCAAAACGCTTCGAGAGGTGCAAAACTATTGTATCGGCGAGTGGGAAAGCATTAGTGTTGAGCTTCGCCCGGCAGAGGATAGAACAGGTACAGGCACCGTGCAATCAACCTATCTTAAGAGAAATTTTAAGTATCTCTCTAAAGATAAATTCATAGGTACAATTACCATGTATGTGGATGGGTATGGAAAGATTCCACTTCTTGAATTTGAATTTAAAGGAGGTCTAAAATGGGGGGAACAACACGCAATAGCAGATGGTGCTTGGAAAATCGATTACATCCTTAACGAAGGGTTCGGTGTCACGCCGTTAACTGAACAGGCTGCAATAATGCTAAATCAAGTATTACCAAAAGGAATGTCTTCATTTGAAACTGGAAAAAAGAAAGACATCTTACAAAAGGCCTTTCCCATGTTCAATATAGTAGACGGACAAATCGTATCGGACTACGACCTCATTTACTTCAGAAACGGAATGTTGTTTATGGGGGCAAAACATGTTGATGGTACTCCATTTGACCAACCGGAAAATCGACCACATCAACTTCAAATTCCCTTGATAAGAGTCTC